>NZ_JBUYWD010000001.1:0-185860 GCF_055231015.1 Rhodococcus quanlei
TACGGCGGCCATAGCGACAGGGAAACGCCCGGTCCCATTCCGAACCCGGAAGCTAAGCCTGTCTGCGCCGATGGTACTGCACTCGACAGGGTGTGGGAGAGTAGGACACCGCCGAACATCCGTTACCGAAAGGGGACCCAATATACTGGGTCCCCTTTCGTGTTTGTGTTGAAAGGAAGCACTGTGTCGGATTACGGCAGGTCGGAAAACGGTAGATCAGACAACCGCAGGTCGTCAGATAACCGTGACTTCGGTGGTCGTGGAGATCGTCGGTCCACCGGTGGAGAGCGGCGGGGAGGCCCGCGTCGTGACAACCATCGGCGCGGCGGCGAGGGTGGATTCGTTCCCGGTCGCCGAGACAGTCGACCGGCTCGGCCCGACGAGCCCGATCTTCCCGATGACGTCGAACCTGGTGCCCTCGATCCCGCTGTGCGGCGGGATCTGCTGAGCCTCGACAAGAACAACGCCGCCGCTGTGGCACGTCACCTGGTGATGGCCGGCCGTCTGGTCGACGACGATCCGCAGTTGGCTCTGCTGCACGCGCGGGCCGCCCGCCAGCGTGCGGGACGTATTGCGGTCGTGCGTGAAACGGCTGGGATCACCGCCTACCACGCCGGAGAATGGGCCGAAGCGTTGTCCGAGTTGCGCGCTGCTCGCCGGATGGCCGGCGGGCCTGGGCTGCTCGCCGTCATGGCCGACTGCGAACGAGGTATGGGTCGACCCGAGCGTGCCATCGAACTCGGACGAAGCGACGAGGCACGGGCGCTCGGAGGTGAGGAAGCAGCGGAACTGCGTATCGTCGTGGCCGGCGCCAGGATGGATCTCGGCCAGTTCGATCAGGCTGTCGTCAGTCTTCAAACGTCCGATCTCGATGCTTCGAGGACGGGGATCGCGGCCGCACGGCTCTTCTACGCGTACGCGGATGCTCTGGTTGCGGCAGGCCGCGTGGAAGACGGCCTGAAGTGGTTTCTGAACTCTGCTGCAGCCGACCTCGAAGGTGACACCGACGCCGAGGAGCGTGTGGCGGAACTGACCGGCGACGACGAGTGACGACGCTCAGGGACGCCTACGACGTCTTGCTTCTCGACTTGGACGGCACGCTGTATCAGGGTTCGCAAGCGCTTCCCGGGGCTGCGGAGGCACTTGCCGGAAGTCGACAGGAGCTCTACTACGTCACGAACAACGCGAGCCGCAGTCCCGAGGCAGTAGCCGCACACCTCGCGGATCTTGGTTTCGACGCGGACGCGTCTCGCGTGGTCACGAGCTCGCAGGCGGCCGCGCGGCTGCTGGCGCAGAAGCTCGAACCGAACGATCCAGTGCTGGTCGTCGGTACGGAAGCACTCTGTGACGAGGTCGAGCGTGTCGGGTTGCGGCCCGTTCGCAGGTACGACGAGGGTCCGGTCGCGGTGGTCCAGGGCCATTCGACAACCACCGGTTGGGAGATTCTCGCGGAAGCCACACTCGCAGTTCGTGGTGGAGCTCTGTGGGTTGCTGCGAACGTCGACACGACTCTTCCCACGGAGCGAGGGCTCACCCTCGGAAACGGGTCGATGGTTGCCGCCGTTCGAACCGCCTCGGGCCGGGAACCGTTGGTTGCCGGCAAGCCCGCAGCGCCGCTCATGCGGGATGCGCTCGAGCGAAGCGGCGGTGACCGTCCGCTCGTTGTGGGGGACCGTCTCGACACCGATATCGAAGGCGCCAATGCGGTGGGTGTGGATTCTCTGCTCGTTCTCACCGGTGTGAGTACGGCGGAAGACGTGCTGCGGGCGCCTCGAGCTCAGCGACCGACCTATCTGGGAACCGAACTGGCCGTCCTCGATCATCCGGCAGCGGAGGCCCGCATCGGGCAGAAATCCGGCGGCTGGTCGGTCGCCTACGACGGAACGAACCTCGGGATCGAACCCGTCGTCGGTGCGTCGGACCTCGACGACGGCGCGCTGCTGCGGTCCCTTGCGGCGACCGCCTGGTCGAACCCCGATTTCGTCGGGATCGTCACGTCCGACGCGACTGCGCATCGAATCCTCCAGAATTGGGGCCTCTGACCCGCGACCGCGTGCATGCGTATCCGTTCGCGATCGGCTAGCGTTGTCCCCGATGACCACGCCGATACCGCGCCCCGGAGCCCATCTGGCTGGGCAGACGAACAATTCTGAGCAAGCAGCCTCCGTCCAGCCTGCAGAAATTCACGCCGAGGTCGACGGGCTTCTGTCGACTCTCGGGGACGTTGTGCCCACTCCCGAAGACCAGCATGGCGCAGGTGTAATCCCCCGCAAGGCGCTCGTTCTGGAGAAGGCACACGACGTGCTGGTGCAGGCGCTGGCCACCGTGGACAAGGTCTGAGGTGGCGCGTAGAGCCCGGGTGGACGCAGAACTGGTCAGGCGGGGACTGGCTCGTTCTCGTGAGCAGGCGCGAGAACTGATAGCACAGAAGCGAGTTCTCATCTCCGGAACCACGGCGACGAAGCCGGCGACTGCGATCGAGCCCAACACGCCTTTGCGAGTCGTCGACGTCGAGTCCGAAGTGTCGTGGGCGTCGCGTGGTGCGCACAAGCTGATCGGGGCGCTCGAGGCCTTCGCGCCCGAGGGGCTCGGGGTCACAGGTAAACGATGCCTGGATGCTGGGGCATCGACCGGCGGTTTCACCGACGTCTTGTTGCACAACGGTGCGAGTGAGGTCGTTGCCGTGGACGTCGGCTACGGGCAGTTGGTGTGGCGACTGCAGTCCGACGACCGAGTGCAGATCGTCGATCGTACGAATGTGCGATCGATCGACGCGGAGGCCATCGGCGGAGACGTAGATCTGATTGTCGCCGACCTTTCGTTCATCTCTCTCGAACTGGTTTTGCCGGCATTCGTCGCCTGTTTGCGGTCGGGTGGTGATGTCGTTCCGATGGTCAAGCCTCAGTTCGAAGTGGGTAAGGATCGTGTCGGCTCGGGGGGCGTCGTTCGTGATCCGGAACTGCGGATCGAGGCCGTGCTCGCGATCTCGCGGGCGGCGGCAGCTGTCGGTCTGCGCACTGCGGGTGTGGTGGCGAGTCCACTTCCGGGCCCATCGGGCAATGTGGAGTACTTTCTGTGGTTGAGGTCCGAGCCGGAAACCACCGACACGGACGTGGAGGAACTGATCCGGACTGCAGTGCGGGAGGGGCCACAGTGACTGCTGCGACAACGTCGGCCGGTGCTTCGGTAGACGGAAACAGTGCACGCGAGATCCTGCTCGTCGGACATCCCGGGCGACCGGAGATCGCCGAGACGGCGCGCAGGGTCGGCAAGATCTTCGAAAGGGCGGGGATCGGGCTGCGCGTGCTCGTGGACGAGGTCGACAGCACGCGCCTCGAACCGGCCGCCGGGTCGGTGCCGGAAGGATTTCTGGCTCCGGACCCGGATGTTTCGGTCGTCAGGGCCGGGCCCGACGCAGCACGTGGCTGCGAAATGGTTCTGGTTCTCGGTGGAGACGGCACGTTCCTGCGGGCAGCGGAGTTGGCACACGACGCGTCGATTCCGGTGCTCGGTATCAACCTCGGCCGAATCGGTTTCCTCGCGGAGGCGGAGGCCGAACATTTGGATGCGGCTCTTGGACAGGTGGTTCGGCGCGAGTACCGCGTCGAGGAGCGGATGACCCTCGATGTGGCGATTCGCGTAGACGACGAGATCATCGCGAGAGGATGGGCGCTCAACGAAGCCAGCCTCGAGAACCGGTCGCGGCTCGGTGTGCTGGAGGTCGTGCTGGAGGTGGACGGACGGCCTGTGTCGGCATTCGGATGCGACGGAGTTCTGATCTCCACCCCAACCGGGTCGACGGCATACGCTTTCTCCGCAGGGGGGCCGGTCGTCTGGCCGGAATTGGAGGCCCTGCTTGTGGTTCCCAGCAATGCACATGCGCTGTTCGCGCGCCCGTTGGTGACGAGTCCCGGCTCGGTCATTGCCGTCGAGACGGTTGCCGGCAGTCACGACGGGCTGGTCTTCTGTGACGGGCGCCGCACCTTGGAGATGCCTGCGGGTGCGCGTATGGAAGTGGTACGAGGGGCGGATCCGGTGCGCTGGGTGCGGCTGGACTCTGCGCCCTTCGCGGACCGCATGGTGCGAAAGTTCGAGCTGCCCGTGACCGGGTGGCGAGGAAGGAAGCCCTAGACGTGCTGGCAGAGATTCGGATCGACAACCTCGGAGTGATCTCGGAGGCGGCTGCGCAGTTTCACGAAGGTCTGACCGTGCTGACGGGTGAAACCGGTGCCGGTAAGACCATGGTCGTGACGAGTCTGCACCTGCTCAGCGGTGCCCGTGCGGATGCCGGCCGCGTTCGTGCCGGTGCTCAGCGTGCTGTCGTCGAGGGACGATTCGTTGCCGACGACGTGTCCGAGGCGGTCGACGGCCAGATCACCGAACTGCTCGAGTCGTCGGGCGCGGAGCGCGACGACGACGGCAGCATCATTGCCCTGCGTACGGTGGGAAGCGACGGCCGCTCCCGCGCCCACCTCGGCGGTCGCAGTGTGCCGGCGGGAACGTTGGCCGAGTTCACCGGACCTCTGTTGACCGTGCACGGGCAGAACGATCAGCTGCGATTGCTGCGTCCGGATCAGCAGCGCGACGCGCTCGATCGCTTCGCCGAGAAGACGATCGGCCCCTTGCTGTCGCGTTACGTGAAGTACCGGGCCGAGTGGATGGCTGCCCGTTCGGAATTGATCGAACGGACCGGCCGCACGCGGGAACTTGCTCGAGAAGCTGATCAACTCTCGTTTGCATTGAACGAGATCGACGGTGTGGCACCGGAATACGGTGAGGACCAATCGATCGTCACCGAAGTGAAGCGACTGAGCGAACTCGATTCGTTGCGGGCCGCAGCCGAGGACGCACACGCGGCGATCATCGGTGTGGACGATATGGACGGCGGCGGAGCGAATGCGGCGCTCGATCTGATGTCCGAGGCACGGGCTCGTATCGAATCGGCCTCGGACCCAGATCTGGACGGGCTCGGACCCCGTCTTGCCGAAGCCATCGCGGTGGTGACGGACGTTTCCGGTGATCTTGCAACGTATCTGGCGGGTTTGCCCGCCGATCCAGGTGCGCTCGATTCGCTGTTGTCACGGCAAGCGGAGCTCAAGACGTTGACGCGGAAATATGCCGCGGACGTCGATGGTGTTCTGGAATGGGCGAAGTCGGCGCGAGAACGGCTGGCTCGAATCGACGTCTCATCGGATGCGTTGGCGGCGCTGACCGAGCAGGTCGGCCAGGCGGGGGCGGCCACCGCCGAGGCCGCATCGAAGCTGACTGCAGCGCGGGTCAAGGCGGCGGCCAAGCTCGCCAAGGCGGTGAGCGGTGAACTGTCCGGACTCGCCATGGGACGGGCGGCCCTCGACGTGGCAGTGCGGCCTCGTTCTGCCGGGTCACAGGACAGCGCACCGTTGTCGGTGGACGGGATCGAAATGCATGCCGGTGCGTCGGGCGTGGACGAGGTGGAGTTCCGGCTCGCCGCCCACAGCGGTGCGCAGTCGTTGCCGCTGGGTAAGAGTGCCTCCGGTGGTGAGCTGTCCCGCGTGATGCTTGCTCTGGAGGTGGTGTTGGCCGGATCCGACACCGCGGCGACGATGGTCTTCGACGAGGTGGACGCCGGTGTCGGTGGCCGCGCGGCCGTGGAGATCGGACGTCGTTTGGCCCGTCTGGCGCGCACGCACCAGGTGATCGTGGTGACGCATCTGCCTCAGGTGGCCGCCTTCGCCCACACACACCTGGTGGTGGACAAGACGGACGATTCCGGCGGCGTCGTCAGCAGCGGGGTGCGAACTCTGACCGACGACGAGCGTGTCGTCGAACTGGCGCGGATGCTCGCAGGTCTGGACGACACGGAGACCGGTCGCGCGCATGCGGAGGAATTGTTGGCCACCGCCAAGAGTGAACGGTCCGCCTGAGTCCCAACGGACTGTTGCATCTGTAAATGATGTGTTGGACGGCGCGCCTCCACAGGTCGGCGACAATTCGGGTTCATCATCGTTGCCATGAAGATGCCGGCGCTGCTCTCACGTAACACCGATGCTTTGCCCGGGATCAGTGGCATCGCGAGAGTGGATCGCAACACTGCCAAGTTGCTCCGTCGTGTGGGCGACGGAGATATTGTCGTGCTCGACGAACCCGACCTCGACCGGGGAGTGGCGGACGCTCTCGTCAAGGCCGGCGTCCTGGCGCTCGTCAATGCGGCACAGTCCATTTCGGGCCGTTACCCGAACGTGGGCCCCGAACTCATCGTCGCGAACGGGATAGTCCTGATCGACTCCGTCGGGGCGGACGTTTTCAAGAAGATCAAGGACGGCAGCAAGATTCGGCTGAACGAGGGCGGGATCTACAACGGTGACCGCCGGATGGCGAAGGGGGAGGAGCTCACCGAGGCCGAGATCTCCGATCGGATGATCGAGGCCAAGACCGGGTTGGTCGATCACCTCGAAGCCTTCTCCGGAAACACCATTGAGTTCATTCGCACGGAGAGTTCGCTGCTCATCGACGGTGTGGGTGTTCCGGATATCGACCTCGATCTGAAGGAACGTCATGTGGTGGTGGTGACCGACGGTCCCGACCACCGAGCAGACCTGAAGAACCTCAAACCGTTCATCAAGGAATATTCACCGGTTCTCATCGGCGTCGGCGCGGGGGCGGATGCGATCAGCTCTGCCGGCTACCGGCCCGATCTGATCGTGGGTGATCCGGAGGACATCACCAGTGCCACCTTGAAATCGGGTGCGGAGGTGGTGCTGCCTGCGGACCCGGACGGCCATGCTTCCGGGCTCGAGCGGATCCAGGATCTGGGTATCGGTGCGATGACGTTCCCGGCCAGTGGATCTTCGTGTGACCTCGCGCTGTTGCTGGCCGATCACCACGGAGCCTCGCTGATCGTGACGGTCGGCAGCACGGTCTCATTGGACGAGTTCTTCGATCACGGTCGACGGGACAGTAACCCGTCTGCCTTCATGACTCGCCTCAAGGTCGGTCCGAAGCTCGTCGACGCGAAAGCTGTGTCGACGCTGTATCGAAGCCGGGTGTCCGGGGCTGCCATCGCGCTTCTCGTGCTGGCCGCTCTCGTGGCTGTGATCGTCGCACTCGTCGTCTCCAACATCGGCGGTGAGGTATGGGTCTGGGCAGTGGCAACCTGGGACAGTCTGGTCGTATGGGTTCAGGGGCTGCTCGAGTGATTTCCATGCGTCAACACGCCATTTCCCTTGCGGCGATCTTCCTCGCTCTTGCGATCGGCATCGTTCTCGGGTCCGGGCTGCTCTCGAGTGGCCTGATTTCTGGGATTCGCGACGACAGAGCCGATCTCAGCGAACAGCTCGCGGCATCCAACCAACGGAACAATCAGCTCAACGAACAGCTCAACGCGGCGGACGGGTTCGATGCAGCTGTGTCGTCGAGGATCGTCCGTGACACACTTGCGGGACGCTCGGTCCTGGTCGTGACCACGCCGGATGCCGATCCGGGCGACGTGGACGGTGTGAACCGACTTCTCGGAGAAGCAGGCGCGGCGGTGACCGGGCAGCTGTCCCTGACCGAACCCTTCGTCGATGCGACAGGCGGGGACCGGCTCAGAACGATCGTCAACAATGTGATTCCGGCCGGCGTGACGCTGCGCACCGGTGCGATCGATCAGGGCAGTCTGGCGGGCGATCTGCTCGGTGCTGTTCTTCTGGTGAACAGTGATACGGGTCAACCTCGGAGCACCCCGGAAGAAGTGACGCTGGCGCTGGATACCCTACGTAGCGCGGGATTCGTCGACTATCGTGACGGGACTGTTGCTCCTGCGCAGTCCGTTGTCGTCGTGACCGGCGACGGCGGTGCGGCAGCTGCCGAGGGAGCCACGGGTAACCGAGGGGCGGTGATTGCGCGTTTCGCGGGCGCGCTCGACGCCCGGGGTGCCGGGGCTGTGCTGGCAGGACGGCCCGGTGCGGCGGCGGGTAACGGAGCGGTCGCAGTCGCTCGCGCGGACGCCGCCATCTCGCAAGCGCTCACGACCATCGACAACATCGACCGTGCGGCAGGAAGGATCACCGTTCCGCTGGCTCTGCAGGAGCAGTTGGCCGGGGGATCGGGAAGATATGGAACCGGTCCGGGTACCACCGGAGTAACGGTCGGCGCCGCACCCGGCCAGTGAGATTCTGTCGTCGTCTTCGGCGCGTTGTTCACGCTTGCCGCCCCGAGGTGTTACCGTGAAGTCCCGTGGGTCGGCAGGCCCCAGCTTTGCTCGAACAGATCAAGTCCTGCACAGTCGTCACGGGAGCCCTTTTGCCACACTCACGCATCCATACGCGTACCGCTACCAAGCACATCTTCGTCAGCGGGGGCGTTGCCTCTTCGCTCGGCAAGGGCCTCACCGCTTCGAGTTTGGGGCAGCTCCTCACGGCGCGTGGGATGCGTGTCACGATGCAGAAGCTGGATCCTTACCTGAATGTCGATCCCGGCACGATGAATCCGTTCCAACACGGTGAGGTCTTCGTCACGGAAGACGGAGCCGAGACCGATCTGGATGTCGGACACTACGAACGCTTCCTGGACCGGGACCTCTCCGGGCATTCGAACGTGACCACGGGGCAGGTCTATTCGACGGTCATCGCGAAGGAGCGCCGCGGCGAGTATCTGGGGGACACCGTCCAGGTCATTCCGCACATCACCGACGAGATCAAGGGACGCATCCTCGCGATGAGCGGCCCGGACCTGCAGGGGCATCGTCCCGACGTGATCATCACCGAGATCGGTGGCACCGTCGGCGACATCGAATCCCAGCCGTTCCTCGAGGCTGCGCGTCAGGTTCGTCACGAAATCGGCCGGGACAACGTCTTCTTTCTGCACGTGTCGCTCGTGCCTTACCTCGGGCCCTCCGGCGAGCTCAAGACCAAGCCGACCCAGCATTCGGTGGCTGCCCTGCGTAACATCGGTATCCAGCCCGACGCACTGATCCTGCGTTGCGACCGGGACGTGCCGCAGTCTCTGAAGGCGAAGATCGCCCTCATGTGCGATGTCGACGTCGACGCGTGCATCTCCACCCCGGACGCACCCTCGATCTACGACATTCCGAAGGTTCTGCACGGCGAGGGCCTCGACGCGTACGTGGTGCGTCAGTTGGGTCTGCCGTTCCGGGATGTCGACTGGACGATCTGGGGTGATCTGCTCGACCGCGTTCATCAGCCGAGAGAAACCGTGCGGGTGGCTCTGGTCGGCAAGTACGTCGACCTTCCGGACGCATATCTGTCGGTCACGGAGGCACTGCGCGCCGGTGGGTTTGCCAACCACTCCAAGGTGGAGATCGTGTGGGTTGCCTCGGACGAATGCGAGACGGATGCCGGTGCGCAGGCGGCGCTCGGCGATGTCGACGGCGTGTTGATTCCGGGTGGATTCGGCATTCGTGGCATCGAAGGGAAACTCGGCGCGATTCGATACGCGCGGCACCGGAAGCTTCCGTTGTTGGGGCTGTGCCTCGGTTTGCAGTGTGTGGTCATCGAAGCGGCACGCAGTGTGGGCCTCGACGATGCGAACTCGGCGGAATTCGAACCGGAGACGACGCATCCGGTCATTTCCACGATGGCCGACCAGGAAGACGTCGTGGCAGGTGAAGCCGATCTCGGTGGAACCATGCGTCTCGGTGCGTACCCGGCCACTCTGCAGAAGGGTTCCGTCGTGGCGCGCGCCTATGGCAGCAACGAAGTGTCCGAGCGTCACCGTCACCGGTACGAAGTGAACAATTCGTATCGGGATCGCATCGCGAAGAGTGGACTTCGGTTCAGTGGAACGTCTCCCGACGGTCATTTGGTGGAGTTCGTCGAGTACCCGGCGGATCAGCATCCTTTCTTCGTTGCGACGCAGGCGCACCCCGAGTTGAAGAGCCGCCCGACCCGTCCCCACCCGCTGTTCGCAGCATTCGTGGACGCAGCCCTCGACTACAAGTTGGAGGAGCGCCTGCCCGTGGACGTCCACACCGAGGGAACGCTCGACGACGACAGTGCCGATGCTGCGGTGACGAGTGCCGGCTAGGCCATGACCGATCGGGTGCGGCACGCCTTCGAGACCCTCGACTCTCGCACCGTGTACGACGGTGCGATCGTGGCGCTCCGGATCGATCGGGTATCCATGCCCGGCGGGCAGAGTGCGCAGCGGGAAGTCGTCGAACATCATGGCGCCGTCGCCGTGGTCGCCCTGGACGATCAGGACCGGGTGGTTCTGATCCACCAGTACCGGCATCCCGTCGGGAGGCGTCTCTGGGAGATTCCAGCCGGTCTACTCGACGTCCCGGGGGAGGACCCGCACACCGCGGCGATGCGGGAGTTGGCCGAGGAAACCGGTCTCGGTGCGGACCGCTGGTCCACCTTGGTCGACGTGCTGCTCTCACCCGGGTTCACGGACGAGTCGGTCCGAATCTTTCTCGCGGAGGGGTTGCACGAGGTCGACCGGGAGGAACCGGAACACGAAGAGGCGGACCTCGAGATCGACAGGGTGCCATTCGATGAGGCGCTGAACATGGCACTGAGCGGTGACATCGGCAACGCCACCGCAGTATCCGGGATCATGGCGCTCGCGGGCGCCCGTTCGTCGGGAATCTCGTTGCGCGCAGCGGATGCGCCGTGGCAGGACAGGCCCAGCCGATTCGGTGATCGTAAAGCCGGAGAGCGTGAACGGTGATCCTGCGGCAGGTCGATTCGTTCCTGAATCACATGGCGGTCGAACGCGGCGCTGCCCGGAACACGCTCAGCTCGTACCGGCGCGATCTGGCCCGGTACGTCGAATTCTTGGGGGAGCGGGGGATCGACGATCTGGTACGGGTAACGGAGAAGGACGTCGCCGACTTCGTAGTTGCCCTCAGGAAGGGTGATGCCGCAGCCGAGAGGCCGCCCCTGGCTGCCAGTTCGGCGGCCCGTGCGCTCATCGCAGTTCGTGGAGTGCATCGGTTCGCAACGACCGAGGGTGTGCTTCCGGTGGATGTCGCGCGGGAAGTCCACCCACCTGCCCCCTCTCAACGACTCCCGAAGTCGTTGCCTCTCAACGATGTACTCGCACTTCTCGACGCTGCCGGTGGGTCGTCGGACGGGACACGGTCACTGCGCGACCGGGCGTTGCTGGAATTGCTCTACTCGACAGGTGCGCGGATCTCGGAGGCCGTGGGACTCGATGTCGACGACATCGAGATGGACGCTCGTGCGGTCGTGCTGCACGGAAAGGGTGGCAAGCAACGCATCGTCCCGGTCGGACGCCCTGCCCTCGAAGCTGTGGATGCTTACCTCGTCCGCGGGCGTCCGGGCTTGGTGTCGAGAGGCACACCGGCGCTGTTTCTCAACGCGCGCGGTGGCAGGTTGTCACGTCAGAGCGCGTGGCAGGTCTTGCAGACGGCCGCAGAATCCGCGGGCATCAAGTCGGGGGTGTCTCCCCACACTTTGCGGCACTCGTTTGCTACGCACCTGCTCGACGGCGGTGCCGACGTCCGCGTCGTTCAGGAACTGCTGGGACACGCATCGGTGACAACAACCCAGATCTATACCCTCGTCACTGTGGGAGCGCTTCGCGAGGTGTGGGCCGGGGCACATCCCCGTGCACGATGACGCGGTGTACGTGCGTCGATGCGTGTCCGGTCTGGATTTCGGGACACGAGGCGGTAGCGTTTCGGCTAACGCTCCGTGATCGAGTGACGTGAGGGTCGCCGGAGCCGTGCTTACGAAGAATTGCTCTACACGAGAGAACTGCTCTACACGAGAGAACTGCTCTACACGAGAGAACAAGGGGAGTATCGGACCGTGATGACACCGCAGCCGCCAGCGGCGGAGTCAGCGCAATCGCGCTCAGCGCAGTCGGAATCGGAGGGTGAAATGGTCGACGCAGGTACCGCAGCACCCCGTCTGTTCGCCGCGACGGACGCGGAGGCGGACCTCGGACCGACGGGACGTCCTCCCCGGGAAATCCCGGAGCCGACACCGTTGTCCTCGCACGGGCCGGCCAAGGTCATTGCGATGTGCAATCAGAAGGGTGGCGTGGGGAAGACGACGTCGACCATCAACCTGGGTGCTTCACTTGCCGACTACGGCCGTCGCGTGCTGTTGGTGGACCTCGATCCCCAAGGCGCGTTGTCCGCCGGTCTGGGAGTGGCTCACCACGATCTCGAACTCACCGTGCACAACCTCCTCGTCGAACCACGTGTGTCCATCGACGACGTCCTCATGCGAACGCGCGTCGAGGGGCTCGACCTGCTGCCCAGCAACATCGATCTGTCGGCGGCCGAGATTCAACTCGTCACCGAGGTCGGGCGTGAGCAGACGCTGGGTCGTGTGCTGTACCCCGTGCTAGATCGCTACGACTACATCCTCATCGATTGCCAGCCATCACTCGGTCTGCTCACGGTCAACGCGTTGGCCTGCGCCGATTCCGTGCTCATTCCGATGGAATGCGAGTTCTTCAGCCTGCGTGGCCTGGCATTGCTCAACGACACGGTCGACAAGGTCCACGACCGCCTCAACCCGCGGCTCGAGCTCGCCGGCATCGTCGTCACGATGTTCGACTCACGCACGCTCCACGCCCGCGAGGTGATGTCGCGTGTGGTCGAAGTATTCGGCGACACCGTCTACGACACCGTCATCAACCGGACGGTTCGATTCCCGGAGACCAGTGTCGCCGGGGAACCGATCACCACCTGGGCGCCGAAGTCGACCGGTGCCGAGGCCTACCGAGCGCTGGCGCGCGAGGTCATTCACCGATCCGGTCGGTAGCAGTGGATACGCAGGACACCCTCGATGCTCCGGTCGAGGACATCAGCGGGGGATCGACCGATGAACCTGGCCAGGGGTTTCGCGTCTCGTTGCGGAACTTCGAGGGTCCGTTCGATCTGTTGCTCACGCTCATCGGTCAGCATCGACTCGACGTCACCGAGGTCGCTCTTCACGAGGTGACCGACGAGTTCATCGCGTATACGAGAACACTCGGCGCCGAGATGGGCCTGGAGCAGACGACCGAGTTTCTGGTGGTTGCCGCCACTCTTCTGGACCTGAAAGCGGCACGACTGTTGCCGGCAGGTCAGGTCGACGATGCCGAGGATCTCGCGTTGCTGGAAGCACGAGACCTGCTGTTCGCACGATTGTTGCAGTATCGGGCGTACAAACAGGTCGCGCAGATGTTCGGCGAGCTCGAGGCAGCCGCCTTTCGGCGGTATCCGCGATCGGTGGCCGTGGAAGAACAGTTCACGGATCTGCTGCCCGAGGTTTTCCTGGGGGTCGACGCCCGCCGTTTCGCCGAGATCGCGGCAACCGTATTCACACCCCGCCCGGTTCCGTCCGTCGGTCTCGACCACCTGCATGTCCCGAAGGTCTCCGTCTCGGAGCAGGCAGGCTTGGTGCTCGAGCTGCTGAGGAAGCGTGGCGCCGGGGAGTGGGCGACGTTCTCGGACATCGTGTCCGAATGCGAAACGACCGTGTATATCGTCGCGAGGTTTCTGGCATTGCTCGAGCTGTACCGGGAACGAACCGTGCAGTTCGAGCAGCCCGAGCCGTTGGGTGACCTGCGTGTCAGCTGGACCGGTGATCAGATCGAGGTGCCGGTGATGGAGGAGGACTACGGATGACGTCGGCATCGGAGGACGAGAAAGAACTCGACGAAGCGGAACTGGCGGACGACGAACTCGAGGCCGTACTCGAATCGTTGCTGCTCGTCGTCGATTCCCCCGCAAGTGCGGACCAGCTCGCCTCGGTGACGGGAGCAAGCGAGGAACGGGTCGAGGCCATCATGAATCGGATGTCCGAAGCCTTCACTGCTCGTGGCAGCGGAATCGATCTTCGGTACGCGGGTGACGGATGGCGCTTCTACACCCGAAGCGTGCACGCACCGTACGTGGAAAAGCTACTTCTCGATGGTGCGCGGTCGAAGCTCACACGCGCCGCATTGGAAACATTGGCCGTGGTGGCCTACCGTCAACCGTTGACCCGCGCACGGATCAGTGCCGTTCGAGGTGTCAATGTGGACGGTGTCGTACGTACGTTGCTCGCCCGGGGACTGATTGCCGAAGCCGGCAACGACCCCGACACGAATGCAACGCAGTACGCGACAACCGAATTGTTCCTGGAACGGCTCGGGTTGGCGTCGCTCGGTGAACTACCGGCTCTGGCCCCGCTGTTGCCGGATGTCGATCTGATCGACGACCTCAGTGAAAGCCTGGAATCCGATCCACGATTTGCGAGAATGAACACGGCATCCGCACCGATGGGCGACGTCGGTGCGGACATGCTCGACACGAATGACTGACAGGGATCGAAGAAAAAGTGAAGAAGCCCGCTCGCCGAGATGGCACACCGGACCGTAACAACAAAAGAAGCGACCGATCCGAATCCGGTCGCCGAACAGGCCGCCCCGAAGCCGGGAAACGCACTGAGCGTTCCGGCGCCCCCGACCGTTTCAGCAGGTCAGCGGCCCCCAAGAACAAGCGCGGCAAGCCGAAGTCGGCGAAACCGCAGCGCGTGGAAGTTCGCGGCCCCAAGATCAGCAACGCCAAACCGGCTCGTCACCAGCATGCGGAACCGGACCGCCGTTCCGGGCCGCCCCAAGGCGACGGAGTGCGGTTGCAGAAAGTGCTCGCGCAGGCGGGTGTCGCTTCTCGCCGCGCCGCCGAAGAACTGATCTCACAGGGCCGGGTCGAGGTAGACGGACGCATCGTGATCGAGCAGGGATTGCGCGTCGACCCCGAGAATGCGGTGGTTCGCGTCGACGGTGTGCGGGTGGTCATCCAGAAGGATCTGGTGCACCTGGCGTTGAACAAGCCACGCGGATGGCAGTCGACGATGTCGGACGATCTCGGTCGCCCGTGCGTCGGTGACATCGTGTCCGAACGCGTGGCCGCGGGCCAGCGTTTGTTCCACGTCGGTCGTCTCGATGCCGACACGGAGGGGCTACTTCTGCTCACCAACGACGGTGATCTTGCTCACCGGTTGATGCACCCGTCGTTCGAGGTGTCGAAAACCTACATGGCTACGGTGGCCGGTGGTCTCGAGCGGGGTGTGAGCAAGAAGCTTCGCGACGGTGTCGAGCTCGACGACGGCCCCGCCAAGGTGGACACGTTCACGTTGCTCGACATCAACGAAGGCAAGTCCTTGGTCCGGGTCACGCTCCACGAAGGCCGCAAGCACATCGTGCGCCGGCTGTTCGACGCGGTCGGGCACCCGGTGATCCGGCTCGTGCGAACGGACATCGGCCCGGTAGCGCTCGGCGATCAGCGTCCGGGAACGCTTCGGGTGCTCGGTCGCGGCGAGGTCGGCGGACTGTACGGGGCGGTGGGACTGTGAGCGCTTTGACCGTTGCGATGGACGGCCCGTCGGGTACGGGAAAGTCGTCTGTCTCACGCCGCCTTGCTGGGAGTCTGGATGCCGGTTATCTCGACACTGGTGCCATGTACCGGATCGCCACGCTGTATGTCCTGCGTAAGGGTGTGAATCTCGACGATCCATCGGCCATCGCCGCCGCCACTGCCACACTGCCGTGGTCGGTGGGGACGGATCCGACCGCCGAGGAGATTCTGCTCGACGGTGAGGATGTTCGCGAAGAAATCCGTGGAGGAGCGGTGACGGCAGCAGTGTCGGCCGTGTCTGCCGTTCCGGAGGTTCGGGAACTGCTCGTCGACGCGCAACGTCGGCTCGCCCGAGGCAACGAGCGTGTCGTCGTCGAGGGACGTGACATCGGCACCGTCGTGTTGCCCGACGCGGACGTGAAGATCTACCTGACGGCGTCGGCGCAGGCGCGGGCGCGGAGACGCAACGCCCAGAACATCGCAGAAGGGCGCGGAGACGATTATGCGGGCGTCCTCGCGGACGTCGAACGCCGCGACCACCTGGACTCGACTCGCGCGGTGTCGCCGCTGCGGCCCGCGGAAGATTCTGTGCTGGTCGACACCAGCGAGATCGGAATCGATGACGTGATCGACAGGTTGCTGTTGGTGGTATCCGAAAGAACGGGAGCAGTGCAGTGACCGACGAGTTTGTCGAATTCGCAGGTGATGGAACCTGGAACGAGGAAGCCGAATGGGAGTTCGGTGACCTCACCGACGACGCTGAAGGCGAAAGTGCTGTCGCTGTGCCCACCCTCGCGGTCGTCGGTCGACCGAACGTGGGCAAGTCCACGTTGGTGAACCGCATCATCGGCCGACGCGAGGCCGTTGTCGAGGACATACCCGGCGTCACCCGTGACCGTGTGTCGTACGAGGCGACGTGGAGTGGGCGCCGATTCATGGTGCAGGACACCGGTGGCTGGGAGCCTGACGCCAAGGGGCTGCAACAGTCCGTGGCGCGTCAGGCCGAGCAGGCAATGCAGACTGCTGATGCGATCCTGCTCGTGGTGGATGCTGTGGTCGGCGCGACCGGTACCGACGAAGCAGTCGCCAAGGTGCTGCGCCGTTCGAAGACGCCGGTGTTGTTGGTCGCCAACAAGGTCGACGACGAGCGCACGGAATCAGAGGCGGCCGCGTTGTGGTCGCTCGGGCTCGGCCAGCCGTACTCGGTGAGTGCGACGCACGGGCGCGGCACGGGAGATCTGCTCGACGAAGTTCTCGCGGCGCTCCCGGAGACACCGCGTGAAGGGATTCCCGGTGGGGGTCCCCGTCGTGTAGCGCTGGTCGGCAAACCGAACGTGGGCAAGTCCAGCCTCTTGAACAAGCTGTCCGGCGGCGAACGTTCCGTGGTGCACAACGTCGCAGGAACCACTGTCGACCCTGTGGACACGCTCGTGGAGCTCGGTGGCAAGGTGTGGCGCTTCGTCGACACCGCAGGCCTGCGCAAGCGGGTCGCGCACTCGAGCGGAGCGGAGTTCTATGCCTCGCTGCGCACGAAGGGCGCCATCGAGGCGGCAGAGGTTGCGATCTTGCTGATCGACGCGTCCGAACCGATCGCCGAGCAGGACCAGCGGGTGCTCAGCATGGTGGCCGATGCAGGCCGCGCGCTCGTCATCGCATTCAACAAGTGGGATCTCGTCGACGAGGATCGGCGCCTGATGCTCGCCAGAGAAGTCGATCGCGACTTGGCACGCGTGCCGTGGGCGCAGCGGGTCAACATCTCGGCGCACACGGGTCGGGCGGTGCAGAAGCTCGTGCCTGCACTGGACACCGCGCTCGACTCCTGGGACAAGCGCATCCCGACCGGTCGTCTCAACACCTGGCTCAAGGAAGTGACAGCGGCAACGCCACCTCCGATGCGCGGGGGCCGTCTTCCCCGGATCATGTTCGCAACCCAGGCAGGTACTCGTCCGCCGACGTTCGTGTTGTTCACCACCGGCTTCCTCGAGGCCGGCTACCGCCGCTTTCTCGAGCGGCGGCTGCGTGAGGAGTTCAACTTCGACGGCAGCCCGGTGCGGATCTCCGTTCGTGTCCGGGAGAAGCGAGATCGCCGTAACAAGTGATCTCACCAGGCGATTAGCGTTCCAGACTGTCACTGATGTAATCTCATCGAGCGCCCGAACGAGGGCGTGGACGGGCTGTGGCGCAGCTTGGTAGCGCACTTGACTGGGGGTCAAGTGGTCGCAGGTTCAAATCCTGTCAGCCCGACACAAAAGAGGCCCCATCCGATTTCGGATGGGGCCTCTTTTTCGTTTTCTCGGAGTGTTCAGGGGAAGCGGATCGTCATTGTGGCGAGGCCGAAGATCTTGCGTCCACCGGACTTCGCGACGACGAGAACGACACCGGTGCGGGTCTCGGGGTCGAGAGACTTGATCTTGCCGCTGTACTCGATGTCGCCGCCGTCCTCGGCAGACACGACCGCAGGCGAGGCGAGTCGCACGGCGAAACGGGTAGCCGCTCCCGGATCGTGTGACCACGAGGAGACGAATCCTGCGCCGAGGCCCATCGTCAGCATGCCGTGGGCGATCACGTCGGGAAGACCCGCCAGCTTCGCGATCTTCTCGTCCCAGTGAATCGGGTTCGCGTCACCCGAGACGCCTGCATAGTTGACCAGGTCGCCGCGGGAGAGGCGTGCATGGTGCAGGGACAGCTCGTCGCCGACCGTCAGGTCCTCGAACGGCAGGCTGCCCGGCGCGCCCCGGGTGTCTCGGGCGATGTGGATCGGGGTTTCGGGACGCACTGTGCGCGTGTACTCCGCGTCGGAAATGTCCTGACCGAGGATGGCGACGTCGTGCATCATCACCTTGCGTACCGACCCGGTGATCGCGGGGTCGACCTCCTCGGCGGTAACCCCGGCGACCGTGGTGTGCATCGTGTGGACGGTTTCGCCTGCAGCGTCGGTGAAGGTGTTGGTGACCGTGATCAGGTCTTTTCCCGCGATCCTCCGAACATTGGACAGTTCCACGTCGGTGACGAGCTCGTCGCCGACGACGATCGGACGATGCTGCTCGAACACCTGTTCCGTCTGTACGTACGTGTCGTAGCCGACGATCACCGACTCGAAAAGGTGACGATTGGCGGCCATCGCCGGGATCGACGTGAAGGTGAGCGGGGCGACGAGCCCCGGATACCCCAGCTCTTCCGCAGCTTTCGAGTCCCAATGCGCGGGGTGGTAGTCCTGTACGGCTCGCGCGTATTCGCGTACTTTCTCGCGGCCGACCTCGAATGTGTCATCCATTCGGTAGTAGTGGCCGACGCGCGACGCGATTGGGGACGAGTCCGCGGAAGAGCTTGCTGGGGTATCTGAAGGAACAGTCACACACGACAAAATACGGGTGGTCGCCAGTACCCGTGCGACCGCATCCGCTGGAGGGGGTGGTTACGGCCGGTCGGGGACTACCCGGTCCGGTCCGTCCAGGGTTATCAGGCCGGTGACACCGTCTGGAGACCAGATGATGCGACCGTGCTCGAAATGCTGTTCGACCGATCCATCCGGGCGGTGGATCTCGTTCGAGGCGGGCCATCCGAACGTCGACTCCTCGTAGCCCAACCGAGCCCAACGATCGCCGATCATTCCCGTCACGAAGAAGCCGGGCTCGCCGTATTTGCGGTACAGGACACCACCTTCGAACGCTTGCACATCGCCTTCGGGAAGAACGGTGTGAAACGCGATCGGGTAGCCCAGGGGTCCTGCTTCCCAACCCAGTTCGGCGTAGGTTTCGAACAGGTGGCTCGGTATCGGGCGCGCACCGGTCTGCGGGGTCCAGTAGATGTATCCGTGCTCGAACTCGGCGAACCTGCCGCGGCCGTCGGGACATGACTGCTCGCTGCCGAGCTTGGCGCCGAGCCAGGGTGCTCGCTTTGCCATCTCGTCGATCGCGTTCGGCACTGAGGGAGGGGCGGAATCACCGTGAAGGTACTCGGCCAGCACCTGCTTGGCGAAGTCCCACGGGAAGTGCGGGCCGACGTCGGTGTGGGAGCCGATTCCGAGAACCTGCGTGACGTAATTGTGGTCTGCGATGCCGTCTGCGCGCCGGTACGGGTCCGCGATGATGTCTGCCGCGATGCGGTACTTGCGGCAGTCCTCGACGGACAGCCATACCGCGATTCTGATGTCGTCGGCCCGGCGCATCCACTGCTCCCGAGACCACGACGCATACGATCCGGCGAAGCAGTAGTTGATCGAGATGGGGTTCGCACTCAGGACCGACCAGGAGGCGAAGTCGGTGTCGACAATCGCAACGACGATCCCGTCGCGGATCAGGTTGTGATATGACGCGCCGTTGTTCGGGTTGTTGCAGAATCGCGCCAACTCTTCTGCCGAAGAATCGCCTTCCTGGGTGTGCCAGAAGATGTTGCTGATCCGTGCACCCCAACGGTTCGAGTACGACGGTCCGAACCTGATGATCTCCCGATATGCCGGTGCGCCCATGACAGAGTTCCCTTCCGATGAGCTCGATAGCGGTGTTCTCCGACTGCGTTACGCTGGTGTGCGTTCTGCGCCCTGATTGCGTCAAGGAGAGCACACGCCGCCGACAGTGACAGTTTTCGGGTTTCGCGGCGTTTTCAACGCACGAGTGTGGTTGTCTGGCACGATTGCGTCTGTGACCACCGGCTCCGTCGACCGACACACTCTGCGTGATCTGGCAACGCTGCGCCGGGTTCGCGACCGTATCGACCGCGAATATGCGCAGCCACTGAACGTAGAGGAACTGGCTCGCGGCGCGCACATGTCGGCCGGGCACCTCAGTCGTGAATTCCGGCGCGCCTACGGAGAGTCGCCCTACTCGTACCTCATGACCCGGCGAATCGAACGGGCGATGGCTCTCCTGCGACGAGGTGAGCTGACTGTGACGGAAGTCTGTTTCGAGGTGGGCTGCTCGTCTCTGGGGACCTTCAGTACGCGGTTCGCCGAACTCGTCGGAATGCCGCCGAGCGCCTACCGGAAGGAACAGATGCACGCCACCGCAGGAATGCCCTCGTGTGTTGCGAAACAAGTGACGAGACCGGTCAGGAATCGAGAAGCCCGCCAGCGTAATCGCATCTAGCGTTGTCGTCATGAACATCAACATTCATTCGAGCTTCCTGCCACACAACGACCCCGAAGCAGCCTTGGGTTTCTACCGGGACACCCTCGGATTCGAGGTTCGCAACGACGTCGGATACAACGGGATGCGTTGGATCACGGTCGGTCCCGTCGACCAGCCCGACACATCGATTGTGCTGTACCCGCCGGCGGCCACCCCAGGCCTCACCGACGACGAGCAGCGAACGATCTCGGAGATGATGGCCAAGGGCACTTTCGGAACCCTTCTTCTGGTCACCGGAGACGTCGACGGCGCATTCGAGCGCTTGCAGGCGAACGACGCCGAGGTCGTGCAGGAACCGACCGATCAGCCCTACGGAGTTCGCGATTGTGCATTCCGCGATCCGGCGGGAAACATGCTCCGCATTCAGGGGGTGCACTAGACATGACCGCGCTTTCATCGGTAGTACTCGAGGCGGGCGACGTCGCGGCCGCAGAGGCATTCACCGTCGCGCTGGGCGTGAACGAGCACGTCGTTGTCCGTGCCTGCGACGAGCCGGCCAACGGTTTCCGTGGTTTCACGGCCAACGGTTTCCGTGGTTTCACACTGTCTGTGGTGGTGTCGCAACCGAGCGCGGTGGACACGCTGACGAACATTGCGCTCGATGCCGGTGCGACGACCATCAAACCTGCCAAGAAGAGTTTCTGGGGCTATGGGTCTTCTGTGGCGGCGCCGGACGGAACGATCTGGACGATCGCGTCGTCATCGAAGAAGGACAGTGGTCAGGTCACCACGAAGATCGACGATCTCGTGCTGCTGCTGGGGGTCGAGGATGTGAAGGCGAGCAAGCGTTTCTACGTCGATCGCGGTCTGCCCGTGGGAAAGAGCTTCGGCGGCAAGTACGTCGAGTTCGACATTGCGTCGTCGCCGATCAAGTTGGCGCTCAACGGACGTCGTGCGCTTGCCAAGAACGCCGGTGTCTCGGCTGAGGGCGACGGCACACACCGGATCGTTCTCGTCGGCGACGCAGGACCGTTCACCGACCCGGACGGATTCGTGTGGGAGGCGTCAACGGCGCTGCCGTAGTGGCGAGTTCGAGGCCCTGCGGGCGTAGCTGTCGGTGAGTTCCACACCGATTCGTGCCAACTGCGCCCGCACCGGGTGGGGGTCGAGTACCTCGACCTGCGCACCCCAGCCGGCCAGAGTGCGTGCGATGTCCAATGGAGTGGGCGCGGCGACACGGACCCGCGCTCGACCGTCTTCTGCGTCACCGTCATCGAGGCAGTGACGCCCGAAGTGGTCACGCAGGATCGGCAGGAACCGGCGTTCGGTGAGTACGGTCGCCCATGTGGCGCTGCGCCGCTCCTCCATCTTCCCGACCACCTCGTCCCATGCTTCGGCGAGTGCGAAGTTGCCGGGCCGTTCGGCCTGGCGATCGCTCAGGTCGGCTTCGACGATCCGATCGACCCGGAAGGTTCGTCTACCCCGGTCAGTGCCGGCGATCAGGTACCAAGACCCGTCCTTGTCGACTAAGCCCCACGGGTCCACCACTCGCTCCGATCGATACCGGGCCGCGTTCTCGTAGGTCAGTGACACTTTCCGTCGGCGCACCACGGCGGACTGCAGCATCTCCACCACCGCGGGCCGTTCGTCGTGGATCTCGCCCCACGCGGTCGGGTCGGTCATGGTTGCGTCGGCCGCGGCCTCAGCTTCGGCCCGGAAGGTTTGTGGCAGCGCCCGCACGAGCTTGCGGAGCGCGGCTTTGGCCTCGTTCGATACCCCGGCGCCCGGTCCGACGAGCAGGAACAACGCCTGGGTCTCGGCGGCGGACAGGCCTGACAGGTCGGTGCGCGCACCACCGATGAGCGTCCAGCCGCCCCCGCGTCCTGGCTGTGAATACACGGGTATGCCCGCCGTGGAGAGTGCTTCGAGGTCGCGGCGGGCAGTGGCGACCGATACTTCGAGTTCGTCGGCGACCTCGGCAGCGGTCACCTGTCCCCGGTTCTGCATGAGAAGGAGGGTGGCGACGAGTCGGTCTGCGCGCATGAATCTCATCTTCTCCGAATAAGTGCTCAGTTGGTGAGCACTTTGGGTGTCAGGATGAGATTCATCAACCGAACGAGCGAAGGGATTCACCGATGTTGCGAGGACTCACCACCGTCAGCTTCTTCGCCGACGACGTGGCCGCCGCCCAGGACTGGTACACCGAGATGCTGGGCATCGACCCCTACTTCACCCGCCCCGAGGAAGGACCGGCCGCATATATCGAATACCGGATCGGCGACTTCCAGCACGAGCTCGGAATCATCGACAGCCGCTTCGCCCCGCATGCCGCATCGGAGCAAGCGTCCGGCGTGGTGACCTACTGGCACGTGGACGACGTCGAAGCCACCTTCGAACGGCTGCTCTCCCTCGGTGCCACCGTGCACGAGAAGCCGACGACCCGCGGACCCGGATTCGTAACAGCCGCCGTTGTCGATCCGTTCGGAAACATCCTCGGTGTCATGTTCAACCAGCACTACCTCGACGTCCTCGGCAGGAAGCAGGCGTGAGATGAAAACTCTCGTTGCCACCTCGGCCGCCGTCTGGCGTGACTGGCTCGAACAGCACGGCCGATCCGAAAAGGAGATCTGGCTGATCATCCACCACAAGGACAGTGAAACGCCGAGCCTGCGCTATCACGAGGCGATCGAGCACGCCCTGTGCTTCGGATGGATCGACGGCCTGCACCGTACCCACGATGCGAGCAGTTCGCGCCTCCGGTTCACCCCGCGCAATCCCCGTAGCACGTGGAGCAGCGTGAACCGGGCGCGTGCGACGAAGATGGTCGACCAAAATCTGATGACCGAGCACGGTCAGGCCTTGATCGATCTGGCGAAGGAAAGGGGAACATGGCAGGTTCTCCCCGATGACGGCTCGCAGCTACCCGACGACTTACGGGAATTGTTGCACCGAAACGAGACAGCGCGCGGGCACTTCGAGCGCTTTCCCCCCTCGTCGAAGCGGCTGATTCTGGAGTGGATCGTGACAGCGAAGAGAGCGGATACTCGTCGGCGGCGAATCGACCGGACGGTTGAGCTCGCGGCAGTTGGTGTGCGAGCGAATCACCCCGGCGTTCGGATCAGGGACGACGGCGAGGACCAACGACGTAACCTCGGAGAATGACTGGTGATGCTTGTCTGTACCGAGAGGCGCTGCAGGAATCACTGGACCGGTTCGGGCCGGTGGCGGCGGAAACCGAGGCTCATAGGGCGGCCTCGGTGGTGCTGGCGATCCTCGGCGACGGTGTGTATGGGACGGCGATTCCTCTGACAATGCGCACCAGCACGATGCGTGCCCATCCTGCCCAATTCGCGCTCCCCGGAGGAAGCGTCGACTCGGGAGAGACCGGGGCGGAGGCTGCGGTGCGGGAACTCGAAGAAGAGCTCGGCGTTCGGGTTGCAGCAGAGGATGTGCTGGGTCGGATGGATGACTACATCACTCGGTCGGGGTTCGTGATCACCCCGTTCGTCGTGTGGTCGGATGTGGGTGTCGATTCGGTAAGCCCGAACCCAGGCGAGGTCGAAGAGGTGTTTGCGGTGTCGCTGGAGGAACTGTCTGCCGTACCGCGTTTCATCGAAATTCCGGAGTCGTCGAAACCCGTCATCCAATGGCCGTTTCGAGAACACCTGATCCATGCACCGACGGGTGCCATCATGTATCAGTTCGGGCGACTGGCACTCCACGGCGAACACACCAGAGTGGACGGATTCGATCAGCCTGTCTTCGCATGGAAATGATCACTCGCGGCTATCCTCACGACTTGTGACGGTATTGCGAACTCTGGCAGAACTCATCGACCGAACCGGCGTGGACCCGGTGGTCTGGAAAGCGCCCGAAAGTCCTACGGAAGAGGGTGTTCTGGCAAAGAACGACGTTCTCGACCAGGCCGAGAGATGGGCCCTGCCGTCGGGTAAGGGGCCGGAGGATGTGGCCGTGGATCACGACGGCCGGTTGATCACCGGCGGCGACGACGGAAAGATCTGGCGATTCGACAAGAACGGAGCGCCAACCCAATTGGCCGATACGCAGGGAAGGCCTCTGGGAGTCGAAGTTCTGGACGACGGCCGATTTCTGGTATGCGACTCGGAGCGCGGCGTCCTCCGGGTGGACGCTTCCGGTCGTGTCGAGGTACTGGCTGATTCCGCGGTGGGGCGGCCGCTGCTTGCGTGCAACAACGCCGCTGTCGGCGCCGATGGCATCATCTACTTCACCGATTCCTCGGCCCGGTACACCATTGCCGATCACCACATCGACCTGTTGGAACACAGTGGAACGGGGCGCCTGCTCCGCCTCGACCCGGTGACGGGGGAGGCGGATCTGTTGGCCGACGGGCTGCAGTTCGCCAACGGTGTCGGGTTGGCAGCGGACGAATCGTATGTTCTGGTCGCGGAGACGGGCGCGTACCGGATCAACCGCGTCGAACTGCGCGGTCCGCGCGCGGGGGAGCGGTCGGTACTCGCGGACAATTTGCCCGGAATTCCCGACAACATGACCTCGCAAACCTCGGACGGTCTCTTCTGGGTGGCCCTCTACAGTCCCCGAATGCGCATTCTCGACTTCATGGCGCCCTACCCGGCGTTGCGGGTTCTCGCGGCCAACCTTCCGGACGCAGTCCGTCCAGCGCCCGAACATGCGGGTTGGGTGCTGGCAATAGATGCGACCGGGATCATCGTGCGCAGTCTGCGCGGCGGACGCGGAAGCTATTCGCCGATCACCGGGGTGAGGGAGCACGACGGTGCGTTGTACCTGGGTAGCTTGAGTGACAAGTCGGTGGCCCGCGTGGCGCTACCTGCGCGCGTTGGGTAAGCGAGCGCCGGATTCGGCGCATCGCGTACACGGTATGGAAGAGTGGGCGTTCGATGTGCCGGTGAACGGGTCGTTCGATGTGCCGGTGAACGGATACCGATAGGACGAGGTGAATTCGTTGGACGACGAGATCGTGCGGTCGGATCGGATCCTCACGATTCCCAACGTCCTGAGCGTGATTCGGTTGCTCGGGGTTCCGTTGTTCGTTTACCTCCTTGTGGTCACACATTCGGACGGATGGGCACTCGCGGTTCTGATGGCCAGCGGCTTCAGCGACTGGCTGGACGGAAAACTGGCCCGTGTGCTCGGACAGATGTCGCGGTTCGGTGCCCTGCTCGATCCGTTCGTGGACCGCCTCTATGTCGTCACGACACTCGTCACGTTCGTGATGCGGGACTTCATACCCTGGTGGGTTGCAGCGATTCTCATCGGCAGGGACGTTGTTCTCGCGCTCAGCCTGGTGATCTACGGTCGGCGCAATCTTCCTCCGCCCGACGTGATGTATCTCGGTAAGGCGGCGACGTTCCTGCTGATGTTCGCGTTGCCACTGATCCTTGCCGCGCAGGGAGATTGGGTGATTGCAGAGGTGGCGCGTCCACTCGGCTTCGCCTTTCTCGTCTGGGGTACCGGTCTGTACGTCTGGACGGGTCTTCTTTACCTCGGCAAAGCCTTCATCGTCATGCGGACCATCCCTCCGGCCAAGGGTTCGGCGGCTCGTCGAACGGGTTCCGCACGGTGAAACGCAGCGACGAGGAGGTGCCACGCAATCCGCAACCGTCGCTGCTGCGATCGTTGATGACCGAGCACCTCGATCCGGGATATGCGGCCGCGGCGAGGGCACGTGCGAGTGGGAATCTGCGTACCGAACCGACAGCGAACGCCGCGTGGTTGATCGCCGGGATTGCGTTGATCAGCTTCGTCGTCACTGCCGCGTATGTGCACACCATCGAACGGGTGCCCGGGACCGAACACGTGCGAGCAGAGCTGCTGGCCAAAGTCGGCGAGGCCCGAACAGGCGTCGACCAATTGACCGCAGACAGAGACCTCCTCGCGACCGAGGTGGACGCAGCGCGCGCCGCGGCCCTCGAAGGTGACGCCCACGGTGCGCGCCTGCTCGATCGCCTTCACGAGGTGGAGGCCATGGCCGGGGCGGAACCGGTGCATGGAGAGGGACTGGTGGTGACGTTGACCGATCCCGTCGCGCCCCCGGATCTCACCGATTCGTCGCAGCGCAGTGTAGGAGGCCGGGCAGTGGTACTCGACCGAGACCTGCAGTCCGTGGTGAATTCCCTGTGGGCCGGTGGCGCCGAAGCGGTGGCGATCAACGATGTCAGGATCGGGCCCGGCGTGACCGTCCGGCAGGCCGGTGGCGCGATGCTGGTGGACAATCAGCCGGTGTTCTCCCCGTACCGAGTGTCCGCCATAGGCCCGCAGGGACGAATGCAGACTCGATTCGTGGTGAGTGATGCCTATCTACGCATGACGAGCGTGCAGCAACTGTACGACATCGGCTTCTCGGTAGAGGTGTTCGACGACCTGTCGCTACCCGCGGCGAGAGTCCGCCAGACGCGGGTAGCGCACGGTTCAGGAGGGGACAGATGACGAACAAGCGTACGGCGAGTGTTCCTGCAGTGCTGGCGCGAGGTTCCGCGATCTACGGGGTTCTGGCTTTGGCTGTGGGAATCGTACTGGGTGTGGTGTTCAGCCCCCAGGTACCGGACTTGGTGCAGCCCTATCTGCCGATTGCGGTGGTAGCGGCGCTGGATGCGGTATTCGGTGGCCTGAGGGCCTACCTGGACGATATTTTCGATCCGAAGGTGTTCGTCGTGTCGTTCGTCTTCAACGTGCTGGTCGCCGCCCTGATCGTCTGGCTCGGTGACCAACTCGGTGTCGGCACCCAGCTGTCGACGGCGATCGTCGTCGTGCTCGGAATCAGGATTTTCGGCAACGCCGCCGCTCTTCGTCGCCGACTGTTCGGAGCGTGAGTGCCGATGACGGACGACAGGGAACCCGACCCGGCATCGAAGGGCGATCCGGCATCGGAGGAGCACGCGAACAAGCATGAGCTGGCCGGCTCGGTGTCCGTTCGGACACACTGGATCTTCGGCATCGTTGCGGCGGTGCTGCTGGCGGGTCTGGGAATCGCTATTGTGACCCAAGTCAAGAATACGGATTCGGGCGAGGGCCTCGACGCGGCCAGCCCGGCCGATCTGCTGGTCGTGCTCGACACCCTCAATCAACGCGAGGCTGGTCTTCGGCAGGAGATCGCCGACCTCGAACAGAGTTTGTCGAGATTGCGCAGCGGTGAAAACTCGGAAGCGGCGCTCGCAGAGGCACGTGACCGCCTTCGGAGCCTGTCCGTTCAGGTGGGGACCGTCGAAGCGACGGGACCTGGAGTGATCATGACCATCACCGATCCCCACCGCGGTGTCGGCTCGGAGGTGATGCTCGACCTCGTGCAGGAATTGCGGGCGGCAGGAGCCGAGGCGATTCAGATCCACGGTGACGGCGGTGTGCCGATTCGCATAGGGGTCGATTCGTGGGTCTCCGGACCGGCAGATGACCTGCAATTGGACGGTCGGACCATCCGGGCTCCGTACTCGGTGTCGGCAGTGGGAGACCCACCTACTTTGGCAGCTGCACTGAACATTCCGGGTGGCGTCGTGGACAATGTGTCACGCAGTGGTGGAATGTTGACCATCGAACAATCGGACCAAGTCACGATCTCTGCCTTGCGAGAGATGAAACCCCGCCAATACGCTCAGCCAGGAAAATGATCCTCGCATACCGATTCCGGAATGCAATAGAAAGGAAGCCACCCGTGAGTGAGCCCGAAATTCCCGCTGATCTGCGATACACGGCGGAGCACGAGTGGGTGAAGCGGACCGGCCCGACCACGGTGCGCGTTGGTATCACCGACTTCGCGCAAGAGCAGCTCGGCGACGTCGTGTTCGTTCAGCTTCCCGCGGTCGACGACGAGGTGACTTCCGGAGAATCCTTCGGCGAGGTGGAGTCGACGAAGAGTGTGTCGGACATCTTTGCGCCGTTCACGGCGAAAGTCGTTGCCGCAAACGCGGATCTGGAGGGAAGCCCGGAGCTGGTCAACTCGGCACCGTACTTCGAGGGCTGGTTGGTCGATCTCGAGGTTCCCGACGAGGCCGCACTCGACGCGGCGCTGGCCGAAACGCTGGATGCGGCGGGCTACAACGAGGTCGTCGGGGGATAATCGATCGACTCTGCGCGCGCCCACATTCGCGACACTTGGCCCGTACTCGCCTGTCTCACTACACGTGCGGGCGGTTGCAGGGTACGGTCGAGATGAACGCATGTGCCGATGTCGGGCGTGGGTAAACCATGTGGGCTCTGCCGCGGAAGATTGTTTGCAGAACGAAAGTAGGGCGTCGAATCGCAGTCGGTTCGTGTACCGAAGCGGAGACACGCCTGTAGGTGCCGAGAATGTTCGGCTGTAGTTGGCGAATGCAGTAGGTGAGCACTGCGTAGTCCAGCGAGTGTGGCTGGGCGATCGGAATGAGGAGGACAACGGTGAGCGAGAACGGCAACGATGCGGGATACGGAGAAACGCCGGCGGAGACCACTTCGGTCTTTCGGGCGGATTTCCTGAACGAGCTCGACAACGCGACGAGCTCACAGGCTTCGGAAGCCCCCGTTTCCGGCGTGGAGGGATTGCCTGCGGGTTCCGCTCTCCTGGTCGTCAAGCGTGGACCGAATGCGGGGTCGCGATTCCTGCTCGATCAGCCGACGACGTCGGCAGGACGCCACCCCGACAGCGACATCTTCCTCGACGACGTGACAGTGAGTCGTCGACACGCAGAGTTCCGCCAGGACGAGGACGAGTTCCAGGTGGTCGATGTGGGCAGCCTCAACGGTACCTACGTGAACCGGGAACCGGTCGATTCCGCGGTACTCGCGAACGGCGACGAGGTGCAGATCGGCAAGTTCCGTTTGGTCTTTCTCACCGGCCCCCGCGCGGCAAGTGGCGGAAGTCAGATCGGTGAGTCGTCGGCGGGTGCGGGTAGCCAATGACAGCGGTGCGGGCGCAGCAGGCGCAACCGGGGATGTCGATCGGTACGGTTCTGGACCGGCTTCGTCCCGACTTCCCTGATGTGACGATCTCGAAGATCCGCTTTCTCGAAGCGGAGGGGCTCATCAGCCCACAGCGAACCCCGTCCGGCTACCGGCGGTTTTCGCTCCCGGACTGCGAGCGCCTGCGCTACGTCCTGACGGCTCAGCGGGATCAGTACCTGCCGCTCAAGGTCATCAAGGAACAATTGGAGGCGATCGACAGCGGGGTGGCCACGGTCGGCGGCGACGACGGTCCCCGCCGACCGCGCACCCTCGTGGTCGCACCCGGCGATGTATCACCGGAGGATTTTCGATCGGACCGTGAGGTTCGTGTCGGTAAGGAGGATCTGCTCTCGCGCGCCGGTGTCAACGAGAAGTTTCTCGGTGAGCTCGTTCGCGCAGGATTGGTCGTACCCGGTGCGGCCGGATTCTTCGACGAGGATGCTGTCACTCTGGCGCGGACGGCGAAGGCGATGTCCGAGTACGGGCTCGAAGTACGGCATCTGCGTGCGTTCAAACTTGCTGCCGACCGTGAGGCCGGTTTGGTCGCGCAAATCGCAGGACCTGTGGCGAAGGGGCGTGACGCCGGTGCGCGCGCTCGGGCAGAGGAGATGGTGCGCGAATTGGCGGCGTTGTCACTGACTTTGCACACGTGCCTTGTGAAGTCCGCGGTTCGGGGTGCACTCGATCGCTGACGCGGTCGATCGGTCAGGCCATATCGCATAGAATCCAAGTACGGATTCGTAGATTGCAGTATCCGTACTCAGCTCGCAGGTTGGAGGCAGCGCGATGAGCGAAATGCACGTGATCGGAGTTCGTGTCGAGCAGCCTCAGAATGCGCCCGTACTCTTGCTGCGTGAGTCGGAGGGCGACCGCTACCTCCCGATCTGGATCGGTCAGACCGAGGCCACGGCGATAGCACTGGAACAGCAAGGTGTCGAACCTGCGCGGCCGCTTACGCACGATCTGATCAAGAATCTGATCGAGGCATTCGGTCGCACGCTCGAAGAGGTGCGCATCGTGGATCTGCACGAGGGGACGTTCTACGCGGATCTGGTGTTCGACGGTGACATGCGCGTTTCGGCCCGCCCATCCGATTCGATTGCGATTGCGTTGCGTACCGGGGTGCCGATTTTCGCCGACGAATCGGTGCTCGTCGAAGCGGGCCTGGTGATGCCTGATGAACGCGAAGACGAAGTGGAGAAGTTCAAAGAATTTCTCGAATCCGTGTCGCCGGACGATTTCAAGGCCACAGACGGATAGATTGCTCCTGCCGCTGATACCGCGCCTTTCAGAGTCTCAAGTAAAGGTTGAGGTTTGCGGCGCGTCGCGTTGACCGGGTTTCGGCCCGGTCGTAGCGTTCTTTGCAGTGAACGTATGCCCTGCGGAGAGCATCGAGCGTAAGCTGGGTTGATCCACGATACGGATTTGCTCGGTGTCACTCTGGCGACGCGCGTCAACAGACGCACTGATCGTCGGGTTCAGTGCCACATGCGAGAGGGAGTACTCAGTGGGAGATCGGTCGCAGGAGAGCGGGGCGAACCTCGGACTTGGTGTCGGCGCCGGGCATTCGGACGACGAGCGGGCAGCCGACTCCGGTTCTCGGGATATTCAGCCAGGCCTCTTTCCGGACGACTCCGTTCCGGACGAACTGGTCGGCTACCGGGTGCCCAGCGCATGTCAGATCGCCGGCATCAGCTACCGGCAGCTCGACTACTGGGCGCGCACCTCGCTGGTCGTGCCGTCTATTCGCGGAGCTGCCGGCTCCGGTAGTCAGCGGCTGTATTCGTTCAAGGACATCCTCGTCCTCAAGATCGTGAAGCGACTGCTCGATACCGGTATCTCGCTGCAGAACATTCGCGTCGCCGTCGATCACCTGCGTAAACGTGGTGTCGGGGATCTGGCGAAGATCACGCTCTTCTCGGACGGCACGACCGTGTACGAATGCACCTCGCCGGAAGAGGTGGTTGACCTCCTGCAGGGCGGGCAGGGCGTGTTCGGTATCGCCGTCAGCGGCGCCATGCGTGAGTTGACCGGGGCCATCGCGGACTTCCCGGCAGAACGGGCCGTCGACGGACACGCGGAGGAAAGCCCCGAAGACGAGTTGGCCTCACGTCGTAAGAACCGTGCCAACCGCAAGATCGGTTAGACTGGCCTCGCGTCGACGCCGTGCGGGAGAGTTCCGGATGCCGACCGCAGTGTGACTGCGGACGGCACCTGGGCGCCGAAGGAGCAACACCTCCCCGTCAATCTCTCAGGCACACAGGACCGTGCGGGCTCCGACGCCTCTGGAAAGCGGTGGGAGCACCCATCCGCCCACGGGGAAAGGGCTGTTCCGGCCGATTCTGCCCGGTTCGGTACCGAATCTCTCAGGCGCTCGTTCGCGAGCAGGCGACAGAGGGGGAGGTGCGCACCGTGACGCGGTGCGTGTCCTGATCCTCCTCACACGTCTGGAGCATTCGTGGTCGACGCTGCAAACCGCACATTCGCCGATCGTCATGTCGGACCGAGCCCATCCGAATTGGCGCGGATTCTGGAACTCATCGGTGTCGACTCGTTGGACGCGCTCGCGTCGAAGGCCGTCCCGGCCTCGATACTCGACGAGGCCGCATCAGGAGTGGCCGACGGACTGGATGTTCTCCCTGCGCCGGTGGGGGAGCACGAAGCCCTGGCCGAACTCGCGGCACTGGCAGCGCAGAACACGGTTGCGACCTCGATGATCGGTCTCGGCTACTTCGACACGCTCACCCCTCCTGTGCTTCTGCGTAACATCGTCGAGAATCCGGCCTGGTACACCGCATACACCCCGTACCAGCCGGAGATCAGTCAAGGCCGTCTCGAAGCACTCCTGAACTTCCAGACCATGGTCGGTGACCTGACCGGTATGGAGGTCGCCAACTCGTCGATGCTCGACGAGGGGACCGCGGCTGCCGAGGCGATGACACTGCTTCGTCGCGCGAACAAGCGCAAGTCCCCACGCTTCGTCGTCGATGCCGATGTCTATCCCCAAACGATGGCCGTCCTCGAGACTCGGGCGGAGCCACTCGGAATCGAACTCGTTGTCACCGACCTCACGGCAGGTCTGCCCGACGGTGACTTCTACGGTGTTCTGGCTCAGATGCCCGGGGCTTCCGGAAGGATCGTGGACCTGGCCGACACGATCACCGAGGCGCACGAACGCGGTGCACTGGTCGCCGTCGGCGCAGACCTTCTGGCACTCACACTGCTCACGCCACCCGGCGAACTCGGTGCCGACGCGTGCTTCGGAACGACCCAACGATTCGGTGTGCCGATGGGTTTCGGAGGACCGCACGCCGGCTATCTGGCCGTGCACACCAAGCACGCTCGCCAGTTGCCCGGCCGTCTCGTCGGCGTGTCCGTGGATGCCGACGGCAGCAAGGCCTACCGGTTGGCGCTGCAAACACGTGAGCAGCACATTCGCCGCGAGAAGGCAACGTCGAACATCTGTACCGCCCAGGTTCTCCTCGCAATCCTGGCCGCAATGTATGCGAGCTATCATGGCGCCGAAGGGTTGAAGGCGATCGCGGAACGTGTTGCTCAGCAGGCACGTAGCTTGGCGGACGCACTGTCTGCTTCGGGTGTCCGGGTCGTGCACGAGCACTTCTTCGACACTGTGCTCGTTCGCGTCGAAGGAGCAGCCGAGGCCGTCGTGGCAGAGGCTGTAGCGGCCGGCATAAATCTGTGGCTCGTCGATGACGATCACGTGTCGATTTCGTGTGACGAGGCCACCACGGAAGACCATCTCACGGCAGTCCTTCGTGCGTTCGGCGCCGAATCGGTGATCTCACACGACGCGGCCACCGCGCTGCCCGCCAGCCAGCTACGCACTACCGACTACCTGCAACACGAGGCGTTCACCAAGTATCGGACCGAGACAGCGATGCTCCGGTACCTGCGCGCGCTGTCGGACAAGGACATCGCACTCGACCGCAGCATGATCCCGCTCGGCTCGTGCACCATGAAGCTCAACGCCACCGCCGAGATGGAAGCGATCACCTGGCCGTCGATCTCGCGGCTACACCCCTTTGCTCCGTCGTCGCACACACCCGGCATGTTGGCGATCATCAAGAACCTCGAAGAGTGGTTGGTGTCCGTCACCGGCTACGACGCGGTCAGCCTTCAACCCAACGCGGGCAGTCAGGGGGAGTACGCAGGCCTGCTGGCCATTCGCAACTACCACCTCAGCCGCGGCGACACGAACCGCGACACGTGTCTCATTCCGTCGAGCGCGCACGGCACCAACGCCGCTTCCGCAGTGATGGTGGGGATGCGAGTCGAGGTCGTCAAGTGCCGTCCGAACGGTGATGTGGACGTCGACGATCTGAAGACGAAGATCGCTGATCATGCCGAACGCCTCGCCGCAATCATGATCACCTACCCCTCCACGCACGGTGTCTACGAACACGAGATTTCCGACATCTGCGCGGCAGTCCACGATGCGGGCGGTCAGGTGTACGTCGACGGTGCCAACCTGAACGCGCTGGTCGGCCTGGCCCGCCCAGGCAGGTTCGGTGGCGACGTGAGCCATCTGAACCTGCACAAGACTTTCTGCATCCCACACGGTGGCGGTGGTCCGGGTGTCGGCCCGGTCGGGGTGCGTTCCCACCTGGCCCCGTTCCTTCCGGGCCACCCGATGGCACCGGAACTCGGAGAATCGGGCGCGGTGGCTGCGGCGCCGTACGGCAGCGCATCGATCCTTCCGATCACGTGGGCGTACATTCGGATGATGGGTGCCGTCGGTCTGCGCCGTGCCAGCCTCACAGCCATCGCGTCCGCCAACTACATCGCCCGCCGGCTCGACGAGTACTTTCCCGTTCTGTACACGGGAGAGGGCGGTATGGTCGCCCACGAGTGCATCCTCGACCTGCGAGGGCTCACCAAAGAAACCGGCGTGACGGTCGACGACGTCTCGAAGCGCCTCGCAGATTACGGTTTCCATGCTCCGACCATGAGCTTCCCCGTAGCGGGCACATTGATGGTCGAGCCGACCGAGAGTGAGAACCTCGCCGAGATCGACGAGTTCTGTGACGCGATGATCGCGATCCGCGGCGAGATCGATCGGGTCGGCACGCGAGAGTGGCCGGTCGACGACAATCCGCTACGTGGAGCGCCGCACACCGCGGAGTGCCTCGTCGCAGAGTGGAATCACCCGTACTCGCGTGAGATCGCGGTGTACCCGCGAGGAAAGGCCAGGCCCAAGGTGTGGCCGGCGGTGCGCCGCATCGACGGTGCTCACGGCGACCGGAACCTGGTGTGCTCCTGCCCGCCGATCGAGGCGTTTGCCTGACGGTCTCAGGCCGACCCCTGGGGGACTCCGTCCGGCGCCGGAGGTCACGACTGTCGAGTGAGTTCGACAATCGTGACCTCCGGTGGGACGCCCACTCGCACGGGCGGTCCCCACGCTCCCACTCCACGAGTCGTGTACAGCGCGGTGCCGCCGAATCGATCGAGACCGGTGACGGACGGTTGCTGGGCAGGCACGAGATAGCCGAGCGGCCACATCTGACCACCATGAGTGTGGCCGGACAGTTGGAGATCGACACCGTGATCGGCAGCTTCGATCACCTGCTTCGGTTGATGTGCCAGCAGAATCACGGGCCGATTCGGGTCTCGTCCGGCGAGCGCCGCATTCAGGTCGGCTTCGTACGGCTCCGGTGAGGTGAAATCGTGGACGCCGGCGAGATCCACCACCGCGTCACCACGACGTAGTTCGACCCGCTCGTTTCTGAGTGTGTGGATCCCGAGGCGGTCCCACACATCCAGCCACCGGCCACCGTTGTCGGCATAGAACTCGTGGTTTCCGCTCACACCGAACACCCCGAGTGGCGCGTGCAGATCGGCGAGTGGGTCGAGGTCCGGAGACACCTTCGCCACGGTTCCGTCCACGAGGTCGCCCACGATGGCAACCAGGTCGACATTCTCGGGTTCGATCAGGTCGACGACCTGACGAGTGAAGGCACGGCCACGAGCCGGACCGACATGCAGATCCGATAGGAGCGCGACCCGGACCCCGTCGAATTCGCGGGGTAGCCGCGCCAACGGCACCCGCACCCGGACGATCCGAGGATTCGACGCCTCGACGACCCCGTATCCTGCGGTCGCGAGCGCACCGAGGAGAACGGCGCCGGTCCCGATGCGCAACGCTTGTCGCCGTCCGGGATTCGGGGGTTCGTCGTCCAACCCGCGAGCGCGTCTACGCCTCGTTGCGCTACGTGCGATCCCGGATGCAACGGCGATGAGAAGGAGGCCTGGCAAGAGGTAGAGCAGCGACGCCAACCACACCCAACCGGCGAAACCGATCGGTCTCGCCCAACTCGTGTCGAATACCTCACCGGATCCGACACCGATCAACATCAGCAGCCACAGCACCACGAGTGCCGAATCAGCCACCCGCGCCGGACGGCGAGACAGGCCGGTCGCTCGAACCAGTCGTCGATGCAGCACCCAGGTGACGAGTCCGAGAGCGACCGCGAAGATCGTCAGTCTGATCATGACGAGGCAAGTTCCGCGACGGCCTCGGCGAGAGCGGGCCCGTCGGATGACTCGACGTTGCGTACGGTGCCCCCGGTTTGCTCGGCAACGGCGCCGAACGTGCTCGCGGTCGGGTTTTCGCCGATGGTGATGACGTCGATCTGGACGGGCGCCGATTCGTCGGTCGAGTCCGCGATCGCCGTGAGCAGTTCTGCGCGCGTGGATCCTTCCTGATCGTCGACACCGTCGGTGATCAACAGAATCGAGTTGGTGCGGCCGGGAACGTAGTTCTCGACGGCATCCTGGTAAGCGGCGGCCAGCGAGGAGTATGTCCAGGAACCGGTAGCCGGTTCCGCTGCGTCGAGCGAATCGATCAGCGCCTGACGTCGGCCGTCCTCGCCCAGCGGTCCGGTGCGCACTGCTGCCCGGTAGGGGGAGTCGTCGCCGAGATCTTGGCTGTACTCCCACAACCCCAGGCTGGAGGTATCCGGCGTCTGATCGATCTGTGCGGCCAAGGCATCGGTCGTGTTGCCCAGTCTGGTAGCGGAGCCTTCCTGGTCGCCCATCGATCGCGACTCGTCGAGCAGAATCGTCATCGTACGATCTTCGACAGGGGAGGCGACGATCTGATCGAGTTCGGCGGCGGTAGGTCCGTCGGAGGGAACGAGTGGGGTCCCTATCTCTTCGAACTCGAGCGGAGTGTCCGTAGGGAGCGTGGCGCCTGGCACGCGGAACCCGGCATCCGCAAGGAGTTGGGCATTGTCGCGTGTACCGAGGAACTCGACGAGTTGTGCTGCTGCCCGCGCCTGAGTTTCGTCGCTGTCGGTCAGAATCGCGGCGGGATGGTCGGCCACGGGTGTGGCCCCCGAGGGGAGAAAGGCGTCCACGCGAGCGAACTCGTCGTCGTGCAGCGTGCGATAGACCTGCTGCTCTGTGGCTGGCACCGCGTGGACCGCGGCATCCGCGTCTTCGGCATGCTCGATCATGTCGGCAAGGGTGTCGGTGGTGGTGACGTCGGGCGGATCGAGTACCGGCGCATTGCGAGACAGGGTGGCGACGGCTGTGCGGACGGACGCGGCGTCGACGTGCTCAGCGGTGACCGGTCCAGTCGGCGTCCCGGCAGTAGCTGCCGCGACGGCTTGGACTGCCAATCCGGTCGGTGCCGAATCCGGTCCGGTCGGTAATGCGAGACGCAGTGAGCCCCAGCCGGGTAATCCACGATCCCCCAGAGAGGTGGGTGTGGACTGAAGTGCGGGCAGGTCCTGCCAGCTCGTGGGCTTTGCGGACAGTGCCGCGGCGACGACGCGGGGCACTGCGAGCACGATCGGGGTGGTTGCGATCGAATGTGGTTCACCGGCCACGACGTCCGGCTCTTCCAATGCCGCGAGCGCTGAAGACCCGCCGGGAATCCACAGGTTCGGACGGGGACCGAGACGCTCGTTCCACGGCTCGTTCGAATCGCCGTTCAGCGCACCCACGACAGCGCGAGCTTGCGCGGACGCGACCTCGACGCGTACACAGCGGTCACGGATGACGGGGTCGGTGTCCGAGAACTTCTTCGCAAGTGTTTCCACGACGGGCGCGATGTCCGGTTCTGCGGTGACGTGGAGCACGGACTCGCCTTCGACGCACCTTCCTGCGGCCTGCTCGGCCTGCTTGTCGATTCGTTCGCGAAGCTGAAACCACCCGAACACTGCGGCGACCAGCAACACAACCACCACGAGAACGATCAACGGGCCCTTGCTGACTCCTCTGACGCCGCCTTCGCCGCGATGCTCTCCCACGTGACTCACTTTCTGCTTCCGCCGACTCCAACGTCACGAGTCTAGTGATGGGTTGCTGCCATACCGACGCCACGACCCCGCCACCTGTGGTGACGGGGTCGAGTGCGGACCGGTGTTCCGGTACCTGCGATCAGGCGTTCGCGGCCTTGTACTCGCGACGGCGACGGTGCAGGATCGGCTCGGTGTACCCGCTGGGCTGCTTCGCGCCCTCGAGGATCAATTCCTTGGCTGCCTGGAATGCGATGTTGGTGTCGAAATCCGGGGCCATGGGGCGGTAGTCGGAGTCACCGCTGTTCTGGCGATCGACGACAGGCGCCATCCGCTCGAGCGCGGCAACGACGTCGGCCTCGGTCACGATGTCGTGGCGGATCCAGTTCGCCAGGAGTTGGCTCGAGATCCGCAGCGTGGCGCGGTCTTCCATCAGGGCGACATCGTGGATGTCCGGAACCTTCGAGCAGCCGACGCCCGCGTCGATCCAGCGAACGACGTACCCCAGAATGGACTGGCAGTTGTTGTCGAGTTCTTCCTTCTTCTCGGCGTCGCTCCAGTTGGTGTCGGCGGCGAGAGGAATGGTGAGGATGTCCTCGAGCTGAGCGCGCTTCTTGCCTGCGAGCTCGTTCTGCACGGCAAACACGTCGACCTGGTGGTAGTGGGTCGCGTGCAGGGTCGCACCGGTGGGGGAGGGAACCCACGCCGTGTTGGCACCGGCCTTGGGATGACCGATCTTCTGCTCGAGCATGTCGGCCATGAGTTCGGTCATCGCCCACATGCCCTTACCGATCTGCGCCTTGCCCTGCAGTCCGGCGGCCAGTCCGGTGTCCACGTTCCAGTCCTCGTAGGCGGCGATCCACTTCTGCTGCTTCATCGCGGCCTTGCGGATGACGGCGCCGGCCTCCATCGAGGTGTGGATCTCGTCGCCGGTGCGGTCGAGGAATCCGGTGTTGATGAAGACGACCCGCTCGCTGGCCTCCTTGATGCATGCGGCGAGGTTGACGGTGGTGCGGCGCTCCTCGTCCATGATGCCGACCTTGAGGGTGTTCGTGGGCAGACCCAGGATGTCCTCGACCCGGCCGAACAGTTCGGAGGTGAACGCAACCTCTTCGGGTCCGTGCTGCTTGGGCTTGACGATGTAGATCGAACCGGTGCGGCTGTTGTCCAGCGGACCGTTGTCGTCGCTGATCTTCAAGCCGTGCATTGCGGCGAGACTCGTGATCAGTGCATCGAGGATGCCTTCGGGAATCTCGTTGCCGTCGGCGTCGAGGATGGCCGGGTTGGTCATCAGGTGTCCGACGTTACGAACGAACAGCAGTGAGCGGCCGTGCAGGCTGAGCTCGCCGCCGTCCGGTGTCGTGTACGCGCGGTTCGGGTTGAGCGAGCGGGTGAAGGACTTTCCGCCCTTGGAGATCTCTTCGGAGAGGTCACCGCGGTTGAGTCCGAGCCAGTTCCGGTAGCCACCGACTTTGTCGTCTGCGTCGACGGCCGCGACGGAGTCTTCGAAGTCCATGATCGTGGTGATCGCGGATTCGAGGACGACATCCTTGACGCCGGCGGCGTCGGTGCTGCCGACGGGGGAGTTCGCATCGATATCGATCTCGGCGTGCAGTCCGTTGTTGAGCAGCAGCACGCTGGTCGGGGCTGCGGCTTCTCCGCGGTATCCGACGAACTTCTCCGGCTGCGCGAGGCCCGTGACGGAACCGTCGGCCAGGGCAACCTTCAGGGTTGCATCCTCGATGTAGTACTTCTGAGAGTCGGCATGCGAACCGGCTTCCAGCGGTGCCGCCGTGTCGAGGAAATTACGCGCCCAGGCGATGACCTTGTCGCCGCGGACCTTGTTGTAGCTCGTTCCCTTCTCCGCGCCACCTTCTTCGGAGATGGCATCGGTGCCGTACAGGGCGTCGTAGAGCGAACCCCATCGTGCGTTCGACGCATTGAGGGCGAACCGGGCGTTGAGAACCGGAACCACGAGCTGCGGTCCTGCCGTGGTGGTGACCTCGGTGTCGACGTTCGCCGTGGTGATCTGGAACGAATCGGGTTCGGGGACCAGGTATCCGATCTCCGAGAGGAATGCCTTGTATTCCGCCATGTCGATCGGCTTGCCGCCACGGTCGCGGTGCCAGGCATCGATCTTCGCCTGGAGATCGTCGCGCTTGGCGAGCAGGTCGCGGTTCTTGGGGGCGAGATCACTCACGAGCTTGTCGGCGCCGGACCAGAAGGCCTCGGCATCCACACCAGTGCCGGGAAGGGCCTCGCTCCCGACGAAGTCGTAGAGAACCTTGGCGACCTGAAGTCCGCCGACCTGAACACGCTCAGTCATGAAATAGCCTCACTTTTCCGCTATCGGAGCACCTGTTTCGATGCCGTGTATCGGTGTCGATGTTACCTGGGAGTAGACGCGTGAGTGTCGGTGACCTCGGTGCCGGTCGTCACCGAGGCGACGGATCGACCTGTGGGGGCACGGTCGTGACGTCCGCCGCTGCCGTCGTCGAGGGTGCACCGTTCGAGGGATCGAAGTCTGCCTCGGCGGGTGCGATCGAGGTGAGTTCGCCGGCCGCTTCTTTCGAGGTCAGGCGCGAACGCCGCCAGGCGACGGACAGGAGCGTGATCCAGGCGGCGATCAACACCACATAGGTTGCGGCGGCAAGACCTCCGGTGATCTCGGCGTTCGACAACAACTTCTGGGCGTTGGTGATCACGATGATACCGCCGACTGCTGTTCCGAGGATTGTTGCCGAGATTCGGCTGACCAGCCATGCGGCGATCGGGGCAGCGATCACACCGCCGAGCGCCAAACCGGCGATGATGGTCAGGTTGTCGAAGAAGTCGCTGCCCAGACCGATGATGAACCCGACGCTCGCCGCGGTCGAGACCAGGAACTCGGACGCGCTGACCGAGCCGATGACCGTTCGTGGGGCGGTCTTGCCACGCGACAACAAGGTGCTGGTGGTGATCGGGCCCCAGCCGCCGCCACCGCTGGCGTCGATGAAGCCGCCGAAAAGGCCGAGCGGGGACAAGAATTTGGCGGTGTGCGGCGAGGTCCTTGCGGAGGTGACGGCCGGAGGACGGATCGAAAATCGCAGCAGGACGTAGATCCCGATGACCAACAGAATGGTGGAGGTGACCGGAACGGCAGATTCCGTCGACAAACCGGACAGGACCGTGGCGCCCAGAAAGGCGCCGATTGCCCCCGGCACACCGAGACTGAGCACCAACTTCCAGTCGATGTTGCGGAATCGCCAATGCGATGCGCCGGATGCGAGAGTGGTGCCGACCTCGGCGAAATGCACGGCGGCGCTGGCATGCGCGGGGCCGACACCACTGAAGACCAAGAGGGTGGTTGCCGTCACACCGAACGCCATGCCGAGGGCACCGTCGACGAGCTGAGCACCGACACCGACAAGGGTGAACACCAATAGCTTGAGCAACGAAACTCCGACTGCAGACTGAACAGGGGCATTGGGGAACCGGCACAGAGCCGGTTCAGCAACATCCCTGGTCGAAGCAATGTCCGCGACGGGACGGCCAGAACGGACGCAGAGCGAGGGAGGCGGCTGGGCCTTCCTGGCTCGTACGGTTCACCGTGGCTCCTGTGCAGTCGAATGTGAGGTGTCGAACTCGAGTGGTACGGCCTAGAGGTTAGCCCCTGACCCGTGGACGGTCACAGTCGGGACCGTCCACGGTGGGGTGCTTCACATTCTGCGAGCCGACAACTCGAGCCCAGCCCGCCGCAACCGGTCGACGAGAACGTCACCCATTGCGGTGGCCGGGGTAAGTACTCCGGCTGCTTCCGGTAAGTCATCGCGATCGAAGGCCAGGGTGAGCGCGGATTCACCGAGCATGACAGCTGTTGCTTTGTAGCCGGGGTCTCCGCTCGCCTTCACCCGAGATGCGTACCGCGCGCCTGTCGTCGTGGTGGTGTAGACGTCGATGGTGAAGTGCCCGTTTTCGCGTGCCGTCTCGTTCGGTCCTTCGCCCGGTGCGGGAAGGAGTCGATCGAGGACTGCGCGGGTGGGTCGAAGCGCCATGCCGACCATGCCGATGCCGATACCTGCCGTTGCGGCAACGGCGATCGCGGGCGACAGAGCCGACGAGCCCACGCTCATCACCTCGCGGTACCGGAATCGGCGCCCGTAGGCCCACTCGCGAAGTGCATTGGTTCGCCGTACGACGCGTGTGTTCGCCGGACCCATGAAGAACGGGATCTTCCAGCCGCGAACCTCGGGTGCGATGTCGGCACCCTTGACGATGCTCATGTCGGACTGCCGACCGACATCGGGTTCTGCGGACCGGTCGGGGCTGAGCGAGTACGGACCGGCTGCGATGCGTCGCAGATCCGGGGCGTCTCGTGTCTCGTCGATCTGATTTCGCAGAGAGTCGATGGTTCCGCCACTGGCACCGCCGCGCAGCGCCGACACCACAAGCGTCGTATCGGTGAGCTCGCCGGCACCGTCTGCCGACACCGCCTTGTGCAGGATGTGAACGCCCAAGTCCGACGGGACCGAGTCGAATCCACACGAATGAACGATGCGCGCACCCGTCGACTGCGCGGTCTCGTGATGGGCGTCGATGGTGGCGCGAGCGAACAGCACTTCACCGCTGAGGTCGACGTAGTCGGTACCCGCCTCGGCGCAGGCGCGCACCAGTTCGTGTCCGTACTTGGCATACGGGCCCACGGTGGTGGCTACCACCCGCGTACGTGCCGTGAGCGCATCGAGCGCCACGCCGTCGTCTGCATCGGCGACGACGATCGGCCAGGATGCCGCGGCGGCCGGAAGGTTGGATCGGACCGATTCAAGCTTGCTTCGCGAGCGTCCTCCGAGCGCGATGCGAGTGGTGGCCGGCGCGTGTTCGGCGAGATACGCGGCGAGCAGTTTGCCGACGAATCCTGTTGCCCCGTATACGACGATGTCGAGTTCGCGTTCGCTGTCACTCATTCCGCCCACCCTATACGTGGCGTGCGGGGGCGTGCGGGGTCCGAGTCGTGCGGTGGTGGTGGGTTCGCGTGTGCAAGTAGACGAAGCCGAGCCACGAGGCGAGAACCAGGGTGGCTCCGAGAATCTGGACGAGTCCGATCGCGGATTCCGGATAGATGACCCCGGTCAGGTAATGGTCGATGAAGCCCGTCGACGGCAGACCCTTTTGCCCGGCTTGCAGACGAGCCCAATCTTCGAGGTGCGTGAGTGGACAGTCATATCCGACGACGATGCCACCGAACCCCCAGGCGACGGCAATGACGTGCACGAAGATGGTCCGCGGCAGCCGCCACGCGAGGAAACCGCCGACCACGACGTACGCGATGAACAGCAGATGCGCGACCAGTGTCGCGTCGGCGAGCAATCGATAGAGCATCGCGCTGCCCTGCCTTCGTAGGTGTGGCGGGAGTCGTCGTGGTGCGACCGCCTTGCCCTCACACTAGTCGGTCAGCGCAGCCGTGGACCGTCACTCCGGTGAACACGGAACGGCTTTCACCAGGGCGAGGGCTTGTAGTCCTTCAGGAAGCATCCGTGAAGGTCGACACCCTGCTCACCCTGCACGATGGGGTCGTACACGCGAGCCGCGCCGTCCACGAGGTCCAGGGGTGCGTGAAAGCCCTCGTCGGCGAGACGCATCTTGGTGTGGTGGGGGCGCTCGTCCGTGATCCAGCCGGTGTCGACCGCGGTCATGAGGATGCCGTCGTCGAGCATCTCCTTGGCGCTGGTGCGCGTGAGCATGTTCAGGGCAGCTTTGGCCATGTTGGTGTGCGGGTGGCCCGGCCCCTTGTATGCCCTACCGAACTGGCCTTCCATAGCCGAGACGTTGACGACGTATTTGCGCCGCGGCGCGGCGGCAGCCATAGCGGGCCGCAGCCGTGAAACGAGGATGAACGGCGCCACCGAATTGCAGAGTTGCACCTCGAGGAGCTCCATCGGGTCGACTTCCTCGACCGTTTGTACCCAGCTGTTCGTGTGAGCGATATCGGGCAGCAGTCCGCCGGCGTCGATGGCGAGCCCTTGTTCGAGGCGTTCGGGGGAGGCGGATTTCGCCACCATCGCCAGTGAGGTGACCGATTCGGGTGTCATCGTGGCGTGAACCATCGACGAGGCGTCGGACAGTGAACCGGCAAGTGCCGCTGGATGAGCGTCGCTGGTCTTTCCGAAGGTGAGCACGTCCGGCCGCGGCCCCGACGGCAGTGGAGCCCGCTCCGCCTCTGCGAGTGCGCTGTACGCGCCCGGGGAGCGTCGAACGGTTTGAGCCGCATTGTTGATCAGGATGTCCAGTGGCCCCTGCGCGGACACGGAATCCGCGAGAGCGACTACCTGTGCGGGGTCGCGCAGGTCGATACCGACCACGCGCAACCGGTGCAGCCACTCGCCGCTGTCCTCCATTGCCGAGAAGCGGCGGATGGCGTCGTTCGGAAATCGGGTGGTGATGGTGGTGTGCGCGCCGTCGCGCAACAGGCGCAAGGCGATGTACATGCCGATCTTGGCTCGCCCACCCGTCAGCAGTGCACGACGTCCGGTCAGATCGGTGCGCGCATCTCGTTTGCCGTGACTCATGACGGCACAGTCCGGGCACAGCTGGTGGTAGAACGCATCCACCTGCGTATAGCGCTGCTTGCAGATGTAGCAGGGCCGGGGCCGGATGAGTGTTCCGACGGCGCCGTCGGTCTTGGCTTCGAGAAGAATGCCGGCCGTTTCGTCGTCGATACGGTCTGGAGAGCCGGTCGCAGTGGCTGCGACAACTTTCCGGTCGGCCTCGGACACCGCATGGCGTGCGGCCAGGCGTCGACGCTTCTTGAGCTTCTTGAACAGATGCCCGACGGCCCGCTGCACAGTGATCGAGTCGGGATCGCCGTCGTCGAGGGATGCCGCTTGATCGAGAACCTTCAGGCAGATCTCGAGATCCGCCGGATCGATCGTCTCGGGTGTGTCGCCCATCGCCCTGCGAGCCTGATCATCCGGCCCGGCTGTGTTCTCTTCCACGCGACTCTTGCCTCTCACGAAGAAAGCCCCGGTTCCGTGGAACCGGGGCTTCTCGTCTGTCTCAACTCAGAGTGTCCGAGGGGGGACTTGAACCCCCACGTCCGTTAATAGGACACTAGCACCTCAAGCTAGCGCGTCTGCCATTCCGCCACTCGGACTCGCTTCCGTCACAACAGGCACGGAGCACCGCTTCTGCGAACACGTCGTGCCCGTTTCTGTGGTGCCGCAAAAGACTAACCGATGAATCGCCCCCGCCCAAATCGCCTGCCCGTAGCAGGCGGACGGAATTCGGAAAGTATGCGTTCACCTGAGTGTTTCCTGTTGTGCGGTGGTAGGAACGTGGGTGTGACATCAACAGGAGAGAGCCCGAACATGAGCCCCGCCGAGTCCGAGAGTCGCGCAGAATCCGAAATCGTCAGCCTGGTGAGCTCCCTGATTCGATTCGATACCTCGAACACGGGTGAACTCTCGACCACCAAAGGCGAACGCGAGTGCGCCGAGTGGGTGGCTGGTCGACTGCAGGAAGTCGGGTACGAAACCGAGTACGTCGAATCCGGGGCGCCCGGGCGCGGAAACGTCTTCGCGAGGCTGAAGGGTGCCGACAGCAGTCGCGGAGCCCTGATGCTGCACGGGCATCTCGACGTCGTGCCGGCGGAACCAGCCGACTGGCAGGTGCATCCGTTCTCGGGTGCCGTGGAGGACGGCTATGTCTGGGGGCGCGGCGCCATCGACATGAAGGACATGGTGGGCATGATTCTGGCTCTCGCCCGCCAACTCAAAGCCGAAGGCACGGTCCCTCCTCGTGACCTCGTGTTCGCGTTCCTGGCCGACGAGGAAGCCGGCGGCACATTCGGGAGCCACTGGTTGGTCGAGAATCGCCCCGATCTGTTCGACGGTGTCACCGAAGCAGTGGGCGAGGTCGGCGGGTTCTCGCTCACCGTGCCCACACCCGATGGCAGCGAGCGCCGCCTCTATCTGGTCGAGACCGCAGAGAAGGGGCTCGGCTGGATGCGGCTCACCGCGAAGGGACGTGCCGGACACGGGTCGTTTCTGCACGAGGACAACGCGGTGACCATTCTGTCCCAGGCTGTCGCACGGCTGGGTACTCATCGGTTCCCACTCGTGGTGCCCGATTCGGTGGCGGAGTTCTTGAGAGGTGTAGGGGAGGAGACCGGTCTCGATTTCGACCCGGATTCACCGGATCTCGACGGCACCCTGGCCAAGCTGGGGAGCATCGCCAACATCATCGGGGCAACGCTGCGTGACACGGTGAATCCGACGATGCTCGATGCGGGCTACAAGGCGAACGTCATTCCGCAGACCGCGCAGGCCGTCGTCGACTGTCGCATCCTTCCCGGACGCCTTGCCGAGTTCGAGAAGACCGTGGACGAACTCATCGGTCCGGACGTGACTCGCGAATGGATCACCAAACTCGACTCCTATGAGACCACCTTCGACGGCCACCTGGTCGATGCGATGAACGAGGCGGTTCTCGCGAACGACAGCACGGCACGGACGGTTCCGTACATGCTGTCGGGTGGTACGGATGCCAAGGCGTTCGCGAAGCTGGGTATTCGTGGCTTCGGGTTCGCCCCGCTGCAGCTGCCGGCCGACCTCGACTTCAGTGCCCTGTTTCACGGTGTCGACGAGCGAGTACCCGTCGACGCACTAAAGTTCGGGACACGCGTGCTCGAGCACTTCCTACTGCACAGCTGACACATCTCGACAGAGAGGAACGGTATGCCCCACGATCCGTACGAAGACCTCCCGAAACTGCCTACCTTCGAGCTGACCTCGGAGGACATCACCGACGGGCAGGCTCTGAAGATGGAGCAGGTCAGCGGAATCTTCGGTGCCGGAGGTCACGACAACTCTCCGCAACTCTCGTGGTCGGGATTCCCGGACGAGACGAAGAGCTTCGTCGTGACGATGTTCGACCCGGACGCACCGACCGCGTCGGGGTTCTGGCACTGGGCGGTGGCGAACATTCCGGCCGAGACCACGTCGCTCGTGGTCGGGGCCGGTGACGATGCCGGTACGGGTATTCCGCACCCGGCCATCACGTTGAAGAACGACGGCGGATTACACCGCTTCCTCGGCGCCGCCCCGCCTCCAGGCCACGGGCCGCACCGCTACATCGTGGCCGTCCATGCAGTCGACGTCGACATCCTCGAGGGCGTGACGACCGACTCGACTCCAGGGTTCCTCGGATTCAACCTGTTCTCGCACGCCATTGCACGCGCCACGATCACGGGAACCTACGAGCACTAGCCGTCTCGGAAAGGGCGGGTCCGATGCCCCGGACCCGCCCCTTCTCTATGCGCTGACGCCGCTGCCCACCGCTTCGGAGATCGAGGCGTAGCCGGCGCCGCGAATCTTGCGGGCCAGCCCCTTGTGAATGTTGCGGGTCCAGAACGGTCCGCCGTAGATGAAGCCGGTGTAGCCCTGGAGCAGCGAGGCTCCGGCCAGGATCCGCTCCCACGCCTGGTCGACGGTTTCGATACCTCCGACCGAGACAAGGGTCATTCGGTCACCGACACGAGCACGAAGAAGTCGAAGCACCTCGAGTGAGCGGTCGGCGACCGGTGCGCCGGACACGCCGCCCGGACCGATCGCCGCCACCTCGGGTTGGGGGGTGCTCAATCCGTCCCGCCGGATTGTCGTGTTCGTGGCCACGATTCCGGACAATCCCAGTTCGAGGGCCAGGTCGGCGACGGCAGCGATGTCCTCGTCGGACAGATCTGGGGCAATCTTCACGAGTACGGGAACGCTCACCGTGTCGAGGACTGCCTGCAGAAGCGGCCGCAACGACGACACGGCCTGGAGATCACGAAGACCAGGCGTATTGGGGGAGCTGACGTTCACGACCACGAAATCTGCGAGGGGGCCCAGTAGTCTCGCGCTCTGCCGGTAGTCTTCGGCGGCGTCCTCGACCGCCACGACCTTCGTCTTGCCGATGTTCGCTCCGATGGGTACGCCGCTTCGGCGTTGCCGCAGAAAATTGGCGGCATGACCGGCGCCGTGGTTGTTGAACCCCATCCGATTGACGAGTGCGCGGTCCTCGGGCAGGCGGAACAACCGAGGTGCAGGGTTCCCCGGTTGTGCCTGCGCGGTGACGGTGCCGACCTCCGCGAATCCGAACCCCATCGGCCCCCACGAATCGACCCCCGTGGCGTCCTTGTCGAATCCTGCCGCCAGACCCAGGGGTGCCGGAAATTCCACACCGAAAACCGTCGACCTCAGGGCCGGGTCGTCGACCGCCAAGACCTTCGTTGCCAGCCAGCGGAGCGGAGCCACGCGTCCGGCGAGGCGCAGAGCCGTGAACGCCAGATGGTGGATGCGTTCTGGCGGAACGAGGAACATCAAGCGCAAAAGCAGTCGGTACACGTGGTTCTCCCTGTAATCCCGGATTCGGAACATGGTGCGTGGTCTTACGCCATTCGAGCAAAATACGACGTGCTGGATCGGCGAACTGTGTGCGGTGCCATCAACGTTGCGCCCGAGTGGGTATCCGTTGCAGTCCGGCGCCTGTCGCGGACCCGACGTACAGGTTGCCGGTTTCGGAGTCGACCGCCAGAGAGTTGGGTTGGTGGACGGTGGCGAAACGTGCGGTTTCGACGCCGACGCCGGTCGACAGATCGAACCCGACGACCTCGTTGGTGCCCGTCAGACTCACCCAGGCGGTGTTCGCGACCTCGTCGTAGGCAACACCGACGGGCGCCGGACCTACGGGAAACCGTTGGCGCAGAACCAGCGGATCGGTGCTGTAGACCAACAGTTCGTCTCCGGGCGTGTCCGTGACCAGAATCCGGCCGAACGGATCAGTGGTCAATGCGCTCGCGCCCTCACCCACCCGCAGTGCCATGCCCAGTGACGAGTCTTCGAGATCGATCTCGGTAACCGATGTCTGCTTTCGGTCGAGTGCCGTCAGTGTGTCGGCGACGACTGCCAGGGCATCCACCGACGCGAACCCGGTGACGGTCTGGGTCGAATTCGCTTCCAGATCGATGATGTGAATCTCACCGTCGTCCGTTCCGGCGGCGATTCGGCCGTCCGGAAGTCGTGCGGCGGAGAGCACGGTGCCGTCGACGGGTATCGGCGTCACTTCGTCCGAACGCAGATCGAGTGATCCGACCTGCTCGTCCATGGCCAGCAGTGCTGTCCCGTCACCGACGGGTACGACCTGATGAACTGGCGTATCAACATCGACGACGCGGGGCGGTGCGGCGGGATCGTCCGCGCTCGACAGCAACACCTGCCGGCCGTCGTCGCCGGTGACGATCACGGTTCGTGTCACCGGATCGAATGTGGTGGAGTCGATCGACAAACCAAGAGATTGCACTGTTCCTGCGGGGTCGGAAGATGCAGGCGGCGAGTCCGCCGCAGTGGCGCGTTCGATCGTCGAGATGTCGTTCTGGTCGTCGCCCGAAGAACATCCTGTCAGCAGTAGAGCAGCGCCGACGAGCGCAGCCGCCACGCGTAGTCCCGGACGTTGCATGTGGTGCTCCCTCGGATTTTGCCGGTTCGTGACAGATTCGTGCGCAGTGCGTCTAGTCTTCGACTCCAATAGCATCCCTGATCGACCGGATGCGGCAGCAGGCGCCTCGGTTTTCGGGTGTCGGGTCTGCGTGACGCCGGAAGGTTGGTCTCGGCAGTTGGCCATCGAGGCCGCTCATGGAAGGAGAGAGCGTGGAGCGTTTCGGCTCGCGATTCACCCTCGATTACATCGCTGCAGGTGTACATGCGCATGGTTTCGGCATGACCGACGGCGGCAACCCGTACTCGTTTCGGGTGCGGGGGCGCTGCGTGGTGGTCGAAATCTATCGTGAGGGTCCGGCGACGGCGGTGCCGGGCCAGCAGGACGTCATCGCGTCGGTACGCCGGTCGGTGACCGAAATCGATCTGTCCGACGAGCGCAGCATCGGCGCCGTGGTCCGTGACGCGGTGTCCGATCACGAGTTGGCGCGGTGATCGACACCGTTTCGTTTGGGTAACACGAGCGTGGCACCGGTCCGCGGATGCGCGATCACCTCCACAGGGTGCCCGTACACGCGAGTGAGGAGTTCCTCGGACAAGACGTCGGCAGGCGGCCCGTCCGCGGCGACGACACCGTCGTCGAGTACGACGATGCGATCGGCGTAGGCGGCGGCGAGGGCCAAATCGTGCAGTACGACGACGACAGCCTTACCTCGCCCGGCGCGGTCGCGCGCAACGGTCATCACCGTTTCCTGGTGCCCGAGGTCCAGGGCTGCCGTGGGTTCGTCGAGCAGAATGGTCTCCGTTTCCTGCGCCAGCACCCGAGCCAGCGCCACACGCGCGCGCTCACCACCGGACAGCGCGGTGAACGGTCTGTCGGCGAATCTCGCGACGTCGCAGATCTGCATGACCTCGTCGATCACCGTGTCGTCGAGTTCTGCGCGTGGCGTTCGTCTCCAGGGGGAGCGTCCCATGGCCACAACCTGATGTGCAGTGAAAGAGAACCCGACGGTGTGTTGTTGGGGGAGTACGGATCGACGCTGCGCCATCTCGAGATGGGACCATTCCGGTAGGGCACGTCCTGCGAGTTCGACGCGTCCGGCGCTGACGTGCTGGTCGCCGGAGAGTGCCGACAGCAGCGTCGACTTGCCCGCCCCGTTGGGTCCTACGAGCACGAGCACCTCTCCGGTCCGCACCTCGACCGAAAGGCCACGCAGGATGCGACGGGATCCGCGGTCGACATCGATTCCGATCGACCGGAGGGTCACCTCGCCGCCGTGTGTCGGTGGCGGAACCTCGTCGAGACGACGCGGCGACAGCAGCCGTTCGATGCGCCGGAAAGTGTCGCGTAGCGTTCCGCCCTTCGGTTGATCAGAGGTCATGCCCAACCGCCCTGACTGGCCCGTGTGCGCCGTAGGAGCCAGAAGAAGAAGGGCCCGCCGACGAGTGCGGTCAGCATCCCCAACGGAAGGTCCGCGTTCTCGACGAGAGTGCGCGCACCGAGGTCTGCGAGAAGCAACACCAACGCTCCACACAGTGCACTCGCGGGGATGAGTGCGCGGTGACCGGGGCCGACGGCGATGCGCATCAGGTGGGGCACGACGAGTCCCACGAACAGGATGATCCCGGTGAAGGCCACGCTCGACGAGACCAGGACCGCGACGATGAGGACGGCGATCTGGCGTAGTCGTTCGACGTCGAGCCCAAGATGACGTGCGGCGTTCTCACCGAGCGCGAGGAGATCGAGTTTCGGGGCGATGAGGATTGTCGCGGCGATTCCCACGATTGCCATGGGTGCAACTACCGCCACGGAATCCCAGGTCGCCGCGTTCAGACTTCCCAATTGCCAGAACACGATTCGGTCTCGGGCCGCAGGGTCTGCCACGAAGGTGAAGTAGGCGATCAGCCCTCCCGCGAAGGCATTCACCGCGATGCCCGTGAGCACGAGGGTGACAACCTCGGTGCGGCCCTCGTGTCTGGCGAGTGCATAAACGCCGATGGTGGTGACGAGACCGGCAGCGAAGGCGGCCGCAGCCACCGACCACCCTGCGGCGAATGTTCCGCCGATCACGAACACAGCACTTGCACCGACCGCCGCGCCCGACGAGACACCGATGACACCCGGTTCGGCGAGCGGGTTTGCGAATACCCCCTGCAGGAGTGCACCGGCGCATCCGAGTGCGGCGCCGACGAGAATGGCCAACACGACCCGCGGGAAACGAACCTCCCACAGCGTGACGTCGCCGGCCGGATGGGCCGGCATCGGGCCGAAGTCGAGGCCGAGGCGGTGTGCGATGCTGCCGACCACCTCGAACGCGCCCGTCGGGACCTGCCCGATACAGGCGGACAACACGGCGAAGACGGCGACTGCGATGATCAGGCCGGTGACGACAACGACTGTTCGGCTGGTCGATTTGGTGCCCGAGCCGAGATCTATCCCGGCGCTCACGTAGCTGGGGAGGGGTATATCGCCTCGGCCAGAGCGGTGAGGACGCGTCCCGTGTTGGGCCCGAAGCTCAGCAAGACCCCGTCTGCCATGTCGACGACCCGCTGATCTTTGCCTGCCGGCGTCTGGGCGATACCGGGAATCGTCGCCAGGCCTTCCACTCCGCCGATCGACTCGAGTCCGTTTGTCATCATCAGGAACACGTCCGGTGCGGCCATGATCATCGCCTCGCTGGTGATGGGTGCGAACGGCTGCGTCAGACCGGCCGCGGTGCCCGCATCGACTGCGCCGAGGGCGGTGATCAGGGCATCGGCGCCCGATCCTGGGCCGCCCATCATCGTCAACGCGGGCCCACGCATGTAGAGGAACGCCACCTTCAGTGGCTCGGTGTTCTCGGGAATCTTTTCGCGTGCGGCCGCAATTTCGGCCTCGGTGCGAGCTGCTAGGTCACGTCCGGCCTGCGGTACACCGAGTGCGTTCGCGACCGCTGTGATCTGCGGCGCCACACCCTCGAGGGTGCGTGCAGGGTCGAAGAAGACCACGGGAACACCGGCGGCACGCAGTTGATCTTGAACGCCCTTGGGGCCGATGCTCGTGTCCGTCAGGATCACGGTCGGTGCCAGATCGAGGATCGCTTCGGCGTTGAGGGTCTGTCCACCCGGGGTGACGACGGGAATGTCGGCGGCAGCGGGGAAATCGGATGCGATGTCGCGTCCGACCACGTTGTCACCGAGCCCGAGTGCGAACACAGTTTCGGTGAGGGTTCCGTATCGGTCTGCGGCGACGATGCGGCTTGCATCCGTCACGGTGACGTCGACGCCGTCGAAGCTGCGAACGGTGACCGGCAACTGCGGTTCGGGATTGTCGGTGATCGGTTGCGGGTTGGGGTCGGCGAGCGTCGCGGTTCGCGCATTCGCCGACGGTCCCACGTCGGTGTCCTGGCTCGAAGCGCATGCGCTGACGCCGACCAACGCCATTGCGGACGCCACTGCGACCGCTGCGATACGGATTTTCATTTGACGATGTAGCTCTCGATGTCAGCCTCGAGGTCTGCGAACAACTGTCCGTTGAGCCTGTACGCGAGGTTGACTTCGTCGATGAGCCGCTGCTGGTCCTGCTCGGACAACGGCGCAGAATCGAGCTTTGCCCGGTAGGAGTCCTTGAACGGCTTCGGCTTCGGAATGCCGTCGAAGATGTAGAAACGGAGACCGTCGGTACGGTACCCATAGGCGCGCTCGAGCATGCGACGGATGATCTGTCCGCCCGACAGGTCACCCAAGTAGCGAATGTAATGATGCGCTACGAACCCGGCAGGCCAGTCGAAGGCCACCTCGTCGAGACGCTCGATGTACTTCTGGGTCGACGGCAGGGCAGTGACGGTCTCACGCCAGTTCGGCCCGCGCAGGAACTCGAGGTCGGCCTCGAGGGCGGGTACGCGCAAGAGTTCGTCGGCGAGGAAGGGTGCGACCAGCGCATTGTCTGCGTGGGTGCGGCCGGCCTCCTCCAGCTTCGTGTACACGAGGTAGGTCTGCGCCAGGAGCGCGGCGTGGGCCTCGGAGCTCAGCTCGCCGCGCAGGAGCGCACTCACGAAACGCGATTGCTCGGTCTCGCGGTGTGCTGCATCGGTTCCGGCCTTGACCCGCTCGGCGAATCCGGAGTCCTCGCCGCGACGCGTGGCGACGGGGGTGTGGCTAGTCATGGTGCTCCTCACAGTGCAGGCGTCCCCTCTCGTGCACCAGGTTAGCCTGTCCTGCACACAACCTGTTGTCTCGGCTAGGCGCTGACGTCGTCGAGCGCCGCGGCGATCGCAGGAGGAAGTTCGAGTTCCTCCGCAACGAGAACCCCTGTCAACTGTGCGATATCACGGGCGCCGACGATCGCACTGGACACCCCGGGCCGATCGCGCACCCAGGCCAGCGCGACAGCGAGTGGTGACGTTCCGAGACCGTCCGCAGCTGTGACCACCGCGTCGACAACGCGCGTGGCGGAATCGCCCAGGTAACCCTGCACTACCTCCGCGTAGGACTCGTCCGCGCCGCGAGAGTCTGCGGGAACACCGTTGCGGTACTTGCCGGTCAGTACCCCGCCTGCCAGCGGGAGTACCGCAAACATTCCGATCCCGTGATGTACCGCCGCCGGTACGAGTTCTTCTTCGACGCCGCGCGCCAGGAGGGAGTATTCGACCTGAGTGGCCACCAGATCGTTGTTGCGCGCCGCAGCTGCGGCGGTGGCGAGCTGCCACCCGAGGTAGCCACGGGCACCGACGTACCGAACGCGTCCGCTCGAAACGGCATAATCCAACGTGGCGGCCACTTCGTCGACAGGTGTGGACTGATCCCAGGTGGCCACTTGCCAGACATCCAGGTAGTCGGTGCCCAGTTCGCGCAGCGTGGAATCGAGTTGCGCCAGCAGTCCGCGACGCGAGCAGTCGATTCGGCCTGCCCGGATTCCGGCGCTCGAGCTGATGACAAGTTCTTCTCGTGGCACGACGTCACCGAGGAGTTCGGCAAGCACGCGTTGCGCCGCGTTGTCGCCATAGGCGGGGGACGTGTCGACGAGAGTTCCACCGGCGTCGACGAACGCCGAGATCTGTGCGGCCGCTTCGTCCCCGTCGCTGTCTCGTCCCCAGGTCAGTGTTCCGAGCCCGAGTCTCGACACGCGGAGCCCGCTCGCACCCACCGTTCTCTGTTCCATAACGGGGCACAGTAGTGGTGCGGGGTGTCTCTGGTTGCCCTGCCACGCCGAGTTCTGATGCGAACTTCGGTTCCCGGTACCGTAGCGCCGGTGAAATATGGACTCGATGCGGATGATTGGCGCCTTCGCGCCGAAATGGACACCGGATTTCGCGCCGGCGTGAACGGCACGAAGGTGAGTGAATGATGGGCGAGGCCATGACCTGGCTCCAGGCGATCGTGCTGGGTGCGGTGCAGGGGTTGACGGAATTTCTGCCGGTGTCGTCGTCCGGGCACCTGCGGATCGTTTCCGAAATCTTCTTCGGTGACGACGCGGGGGCATCGTTCACGGCGGTGACTCAGCTCGGCACGGAGTTGGCGGTGCTCCTCTACTTTGCGCGCGACATCGCACGAATTGTCGTGGCGTGGTTCCGTGGGCTCTTCCACGCGGAACACAGAGGTGACCTCGATTACCGCATGGGCTGGTACGTGATCATCGGTACGATCCCGGTCGGTGTCCTGGGCTTTCTCTTCAAGGACGAGATCCGTACCGGTGCCCGCAACCTGTGGCTGATTTCCACCATGCTGATCGTCTTCGCGCTCGTGATCGCGGCGGCTGAACACTATGGACGCAAGGCACGGCCCATCGAAGACCTCAAAGCACGCGACGGCATCATCATGGGTTCTGCACAGGCGCTTGCGCTGATTCCCGGTGTTTCACGGTCGGGCGGGACCATCAGTGCCGGCCTGTTCCTCGGGCTGACACGTGAAGCGGCGGCGCGTTACTCGTTCTTGCTCGCGATTCCGGCCGTAACGGCCGCCGGATTGTTCAGCCTTCCGGACGCCTTCGCGCCGGCAGGAGCCGGGCTCAACGCCAGCGGTCCCCAGCTGTTCGTGGCGACGGCGATTGCTTTCGTGATCGGGTACGCATCGATCGCCTGGCTGCTGAAGTTCGTCGTCAACCACTCGATGTACTGGTTCGTCGGATACCGCATCGTCATCGGCGTGATCGTGCTCGTGCTGCTTGGCACCGGTGTCGTGTCGGCAACCTGACGGCATCCGACACGTCTTCACGTTTAGGCTGGATCAATGACAGTGGTTCTTCTGCGTCACGGCCGGTCCACGGCCAACACCGCAGCGACGCTCGCGGGGCGTACACCAGGTGTGGGTCTCGACGACAAAGGCTGGGAGCAAGCACACGGAGTCGTGGATCGGCTCGCCGGTGTGCGCCTCGAGGCGATCGTGAGGTCTCCGTTGCTCCGCTGCGCGCAGACGGTCGAGCCATTGGCGGCTGACCGTCGTCTGGTGGCGTCGGTGGAGGACCGAATCGTCGAGGTCGACTACGGCGACTGGACCGGTCGTGAACTGAAATCGCTGCTCGAGGAGCCGCTCTGGACGGTGGTGCAACAACATGCCTCGGCGGCCGTCTTCCCCGGCGGTGAAGGCCTGGCCACCGTTCAGGCCAGGGCGGTGGCCGCGATCCGCGAGCACGACGCCAGGCTCGCGGAAATACACGGCCGGGACGTGGTGTGGTTGGCGTGTAGCCACGGCGACGTCATCAAGTCGGTTCTCGCGGATGCGCTGGGTTCGCATCTGGACGGGTTCCAGAGGATCGTCGCGGAGCCGGCGTCGATCAGCGTCGTTCGGTATACGAACACCCGACCTTTCGTGCTCCGAATGAACGACACCGGCGGCGATCTCTCCGGGCTGAACGGGCAGCACTCGAGTGGTGATCGACACGTGGTGCCTCAATCGGTGCCCGGCGGAGAGGTGTGACTGTGAGTATTGACAGGTGGCCGTAGCGACCATCGACGAATGAATGTTGACGGATAATGGACACGGGACGGGGAGCATGGTGACCTCGGTGCCCGTTTCAGTTGAGGAGGTGCAATGTCACGCGCGATACACGTTTTCCGCACCCCCGATCGATTCATTGCGGGCACGGTTGGTCAGCCAGGCGACCGGTCGTTCTATCTGCAGGCGGTGCACGAGGCCCGTGTGGTGAGCGTCTTGTTGGAGAAACAGCAGGTGCAGGTGCTCGCAGATCGCATGGGATTACTGCTCGAGGAGGTGCACCGACGGTTCGGTACGGACGTACCACCCGAGGGTGTCGAACTCGACGACAGCAGTCCTCTCGTCACCCCGATCGATGCCGAGTTCCGAGTCGGCACGATGGGGCTCGGCTGGGACGCCGACGCGGAGGCTGTCGTGGTGGAACTGCTGGCCGTCAGCGAGACCGAATTCGACGAATCAGTGGTGCTCGACGACTCGGAGGAGGGGCCGGACGCGGTCCGCGTGTTCCTCACCCCGCTGCAGGCGCGAGACTTCTCGCTCCGGTCGGAACGGGTCATCGCGGCCGGACGTGCACCGTGCCCCTTGTGCGGCGAGCCGTTGGCTCCCGAAGGTCATATGTGCATTCGGACCAACGGATATCGTCGAGGTCAGAGTTTCGGTCTCCTCGCACCGGACGCAGACGAAGAGGAGTGACGGGCTTGCCGGTCGACGCACTCGAGGACGGTGAACTGACCCTGATCGGTCAGGTCGCGCACGCGAGCAATGCCACCATCGTGTGCGAAGCCGCCACTGACGAGAGCACCCTTCGGTGCGTCTACAAGCCGATTCGCGGCGAGCAACCGCTGTGGGACTTCCCGGACGGAACCCTGGCCGGACGCGAGCGTGCTGCATATCTGATCTCCGAGCAGCTTGGCTGGGGAGTAGTGCCTCGTACCGTGCTCCGGGACGGCCCGTTCGGGCTCGGGATGGTCCAGGAGTGGGTCGACACCCCGGACCGCCATTCCGAGGCCGCCGTGGGCCTCGATCTCGTCGACATCTGCCCGGCTGACGACGTGCCGCCGGGATTCTTCGAAATTCTCCAGGCCACCGACATGGACGGTTCGGAGGTGGCGCTCGTTCATGCCGATGACCCGAGATTGCAGCGCATGGCAGTGCTCGACCTTGTTATCAACAACGCCGACCGCAAGGGCGGCCACGCACTCGAAGGCTTTGACGGGGAGGTGTACGGCGTCGACCACGGCGTGTGCCTCCACACGGAGAACAAGCTGCGCACCGTGTTGTGGGGGTGGGCAGGCCAGGAGGTTCCGGGTGCCCTCGTTGTCGATATGGCAGCACTGGTGGACTCGTTGAGCGGGGGTTTCGGTGAGGAGCTCACCGAACACATCACGGCTGCGGAAGTGACCGCGCTCCGTGACCGAGTGAACACTCTGATCGAGATGCCCGTCATGCCGAGGCCGAACGGACACCGCCCGATTCCCTGGCCGGCGTTCTGACTGTCGGCGGTGTGACAGGCGGCGTTCTGACTGTCGGCGGTGTGACAGGCGGCGTTCCGACTGTCGGCGGTGCCGGGCGGAATCCGGGCTGACAGCGTTCTCCATTACTCTCGGGTGCATGCAGTCTTGGTCCGATACCGCCGTCCCGTCTCTACCAGGCCAGGGGCCGCCGCTGCGGTTGTACGACACCGCTGACCGGCAGGTGCGCCCGGTCTCGCCGGGTGCGACGGCGACTATGTATGTGTGTGGCATCACCCCGTACGACGCGACGCATCTGGGGCATGCGGCCACGTATCTGACTTTCGATCTGGTGAACCGCATCTGGCGTGACGCGGGCCACGATGTGCACTATGTGCAGAACGTCACCGACGTGGACGATCCGCTGTTCGAGCGTGCCGATCGCGACGGCGAGGATTGGATCGTTCTCGGTATGCGGGAGACGGCCCTGTTCCGTGAGGACATGGAGGCACTGCGTGTGCTCCCGCCCCGCGACTACATCGGTGCTGTCGAGTCGATCGGTGAGGTGATCGAGCTCGTGGAGAAGCTCGTGGCCTCGGGTGCTGCCTACACGGTCGACGATCCCGAGTACCCGGACGTGTACTTCAGTGCCGATGCGAACGAGCAGTTCGGGTACGAATCCGGGTACGACCGGGAAACGATGGCGAAGTTCTTCGCCGAACGCGGCGGCGACCCCGACCGTCCCGGCAAGCGTGATCCGCTCGATGCCCTGGTGTGGCGTGCGGCTCGTCCGGGTGAGCCGAAGTGGCCGTCACCGTTCGGGGAGGGCCGTCCCGGCTGGCATATCGAGTGTGCTGCCATCGCGCTGAATCGGATCGGCAGCGGTTTCGACGTCCAGGGCGGTGGCAGCGACCTGATTTTCCCGCACCACGAATTCTCCTCGGCCCATGCAGAATCGGTCACCGGTGAGCGCCGGTTCGCCCGACACTACGTGCACACGGGCATGATCGGTCTCGACGGCGAGAAGATGTCGAAGAGTCGCGGCAACCTCGTGTTCGTGTCGAAACTGCGTGGTGAGCAGGTCGATCCCGCAGCCATTCGCCTCGGGCTTCTGTCCGGGCACTACCGTCAGGACCGTGCCTGGAGCGACCAGGTTCTCGCCGACGCGCAGGCGAGGCTGGCGTTGTGGCGGAAGGCAGCTGCGCTCGAATCCGCCCAGTCGGCGGAGGACACGGTTGCCCGATTGCGACAGCACCTCGCAGACGATCTGAACACGCCGAAGGCGCTGGATGCGTTGGACGGTTGGGCACGGCGCGCTGTCGACCACGGCGGATCGGACACCGGCGCACCGGCTCTCGTCGCCGATGCAGTCGACGCGTTACTGGGAGTCGATCTCCGGTCCTGACGGCGGGGTCAGGTCGCTCGTGGCTCGGCTGGATGTGACAGCTGTAGGGGCACTGAATAGTATCCGCCGGATCGGCTCGCGCCTGCGGATGACCGTGGCCCGCATGGCGATTAGCACCAGCTCGATTCGGTGCTGGCCATAGCCGAACGCCTCTTGCTGGGGGCATGCCAGTCCGGCCGGGATGTGACGAGAATTCGCGAGTTTGGATACAAAGGATGAAGTGGTCTCCTCGTCGCGACTTGTAGGTGGGTCGGAACCTACGCCCGTGCTCTCATCTGATCCTGGACATTCAACCCAGACGCGCAAGTAAGTGGAATCAGGATGCATATTGCATCAGGACCATCGTCGAGAGCTGGGCCGTGAGGTGGCGCGAGTCGACGCGGCTGCGGCCGTCGACACGGACGCGGCCACGACAACGCTGGTGAGTGCGGTCATTGCGGTGAATGCGATCCGGCGCATGGGGGCCTTCTTTCGGGTTGTGCGGCTATGTGATTAATCCATTCTCAGATGGGAAATGTGCACTCCGATAGACACCCTTGGAGTGGTGAAATCAACACCCTCACTCAGCCTTCACTGTCAACGGACAACTCATCACGATGAATCGCCCTGGTCCCCGTAGGTGGGTTCACGGCGTCGCCGCCGTGACGCTTCGAGTCGTGGCCTGCCGGCCACATGGCCTGAGGCGGCTCGCCCGGCTTCTCTCCAGGTTCGCGCGCGGCGGAGTGGCAAACCGAGGGCGTTCGCGAGATTCGAACCGTCGTGCTCGCCAGCATCTCGCCGATGACCTGGACACACCGAAACCGCTGGACGCGTTGACCGCCGCACCGTCGCTCGTCGCCGATGCCGTCGACGCTCTTCGTGGAGTCGATATCGCGTCCTGACAGCGGGATCGGGTCACTCGGGACCAGGCGGGACCGGACACGGCGAAAGCGAACAATGGCAGGAGGGGTTGCAGCACCCTCCAACTGTTAACTACAGTTGACACATGGTCGAAGTTGCCACATCAGCGACATTTGACCGATGGCTACGAAAACTGAAGGACCGTCGCGCGGTCGCGCGCGCACTCATCCGGATCGACCGGTTGGCGGTCGGCAACCACGGAGACGTCAAGCCAGTCGGCGGAGGCATCTCCGAGTTGCGCATCAACTACGGACCTGGATACCGCGTGTACTTCTTGCGTGAAGGCGACCGTCTGATCTTGCTACTGGCTGGCGGAGACAAGTCAACTCAGGAGACGGATATCAGGGCGGCCCACCTCATCGCCGACACCTGGCGTCGCACACAAGGAACATACGAATGAGCACCAAAACCGAGAACTTCGCCCCATTCGATTCGGCGAACTACCTGAACACCGTCGAAGATGTCGCCGCCTATCTGGAGGCAGTCATCGACGAGAGCGACGATGACCCGACGGTGATTGTCCGAGCGCTGGGATCCATCGTTCGGTCGCGCAACTTCAGCCAGATCGCGCGGCAAGCCGGGATGAGCCGCGAAGGACTCTACAAGGCACTGTCCGCAGAAGGTAACCCCAGCCTTGCCACCGTCATCAAGGTGTCCCGCGCACTCGGGCTTCGACTGCACTTCGAGGCCAAAGCCTGACATGGTGGGCTCGCACGTCCCTGGTCTGGATTAGCGGCGCCACTGGGAAGGCCACCAAGGGGTGGGTCACACGAATTCGAGTGCGCCCTCGGCAGGAGTGGGAACTCGTCGTCGTAGTGGCGAACCGAGGGCACTGGCGAGATCTGAACCGTCGTGCTCGGCGAGGAGTTCCCCGTCGTCCCAGACGAGCAGTGCCGCGCTCACGGTCTGCTCCGCCGAGGAATGCGCCAGGTCGTAATGTGCGCAGCCCGGCACACCCGCGTAGGTGATCCACAGGTCGTAGCCGGTCATGAACAGGTCGAGGTCGAACTGCACGCTCAGGCCGAGTAGTTCGGCGCGGCCGTTGTCGTCGACACCGGCAAATGCTTCGTCCAACGCCAGGAGTCTCGGTGCGTGCGGGTCGGCGGAGTCGAGCATCACGTGCGCGGCCGCGAACAACGGCAGGTGCAGCGACACCGACTGCTCGCCGCCCGACAGTGCGCTGTGCCGCGCGACCGTGAGCCGGTCCTCGCTGCCGTCGGCACCGACGAGGGTGAACGAGAACACCCGCCAGCGACGATAGTCGAGGGCCGCAGAGAGAATCTCAGGATACGAGCGCTCCGGATGAGCGGCCCGCGCCGTACGGATCTGCGCGGCGAAATGTGCACGCATGGTGGCGAGTTCGTCCGAACCGAGTGCCGTCGCATCCCGCTCCAACAGCTTCGACACGGCCCGCGCGCTGTCGTCGAGATTGTCGGCGAGTACCCAGTGAACGCCGATCGTGCTGCCCGAGGACATGTGACGTTCGCGCATCTCGGCGCCCATCTTCGCGATCAACTGGCGCGCGTCGACAGTGCGTTCGTGGATCTGCTGCGCGAGGCCGGTGAGCAGCGCGTCCTCGAGAATACGGCGCTCGGAATCGGTGAGGAGAAGCTCCTGATCGGCCCGCGCCGCAGCAATTCTGGTTGCGAACTGTCCGACGGCGGACGTGCCCTCGTCGTCGTGGACCTGGACCTTCGTCACACCCTCCGGGGCGTCCCACTGCAGCCGGTAATCCTGGCCGGAGGAGGCGAGTTGCGATTCGAACTCCTGCAGCGCGGCGGTCAGTGCCGTTCGGCTGGACTTGCGGGCGGCCCCGCCGGCACGCACCGACTCGGTGGCCTGAGCAAGTGCCCGATGCAGCGTTAGTACGTCTGCCGGAAGTACGCCGACGTCTTCGCCGTGCTGCAAGCGATATGTCAACTGATCCGGGGTGAGCCAGGCAGAATCACTGGCCGGCCACGCATGCTCGGTGTCGACTCCCAGGAGTTCCAACAGATCCCGTCGCGCGTACGGTGCGAGCCTCGAAGCATCGTTGTGAGTCTCGGTGAGAGCAACCCGCAAAGCGGTGACCGCTGCGGTGTGCGCGCCTTCTGCCTTACCGATCGCCTCTCCGGCATCCTTGTCGGCCTTCCGGGCTGTGCGTTGCGCTCGCTTGCACACCTCGATACGAGCGTGCGCCTCCTCGAGCTGTGCGTCGATCTGCTCGGCGCTCGCACCGAGCGACTCACGCAGAGTCTCGAGGCGCTGGGCTTGCTGCACGAGCGACTCCTCCGCGACGGCAGCCTCTTCCGCGAGCTCCTCCGCGGTGAAACGGGCCTCGGTCAACCTGTCTGCGGACTCCGCTGCATGCTCGACGTCGCGTGCGTGATCGCGCCTGCACCGCAGGACCGTCTCGCCGCGCTGCTCGAAATGGCGAATTGCTGCGGCGAGCGAATCGAGTTCACGTTCGAGGTGAGATGTCCGGTGGGTGGCAGCCGTGCTGCGGAGCTTCTTCTCCTGTGCAGTGAGCTCGGTGATCGTCTGATCCAGTGTCCGAGCCTCGGCGGTCGCGGACTCGGATCTGGTCCGCAGGACACCAGCCGACTCGGTCACCGATCTCAGCGTGGCCCGAATGTTGTTGGTGCGCGGAAGAGTCGAGCTGACCTCGGCCGCCCGAGCCAGCAGTATCCGCGCTCTCTCCTCGGCTGCGCGAGCTTCCTGCACTGTGCGTTCGGCTGCAGTGATCGACTCGTCGAGCTCGTGAATCCGAGAAACTCGGCGCCGTTCCCGCGCCGTTGCACCGATGTATTCGGCGTCTGCCTTGCAGTGTCGGCCGAGCAGGACACCCTGACGGAACATCCCGGTCGAGTCCAGGGCAGTGGGAACTGGTGAGATCGCGCCGTCTGCCGGAGAGGTATCCGTCCAGACGCTGTCCAGCAACTGAATGGAGGCCAGTATTTCGCGCACGAACCTTTCCGGAACTCCCGCGTCGGCCTCGGCCTCGAGCACATCTGCGAGCGTGTTGTCCGTGGGGCGCTGCCCCGCGGGTAGTGGACGGAGGAACTGCTCCGATTTGGCGTTGGCGAGGGCGTCGAAGTCGTCGGTCACCCAGGCATCGAGCAGATTCGTAGCTTGCAAAGCGGCTTCGACGGCTGCGGCTACCGGCGCTTCCACATCTGCACGGAACCGCACCAGACGCCACAGGGGAGCGCCTGGAAGGTCTGTGCGGGCATCAGTGCGCGACGGCGATGGTTGCGGTGCATCGTCATGTTCTGCCTCGATCGATAGGCGCGTCGACTGCAGTTCGGTCAACGTCGTCTCGGCTGCCTCGACCCTCCCCTCGGCGCGGTGTCTGTCTGCGCGCACTGCTTCCGCCGCGTCGGAGGTCAGTCGTGACAGGACTTCGGCCAGGGAAGGTGCGTCGTCGTCCTCCACGCGGCCGAGTGCCGCGTCCAGTTCGTCGAAGAGCGTGTCGGGCACACCGAGTTCCCGGAAGAGGTCGGAATTGTTCGTCCACCACGAGCGCAGTCCGACACCGCATTCGCTTCGCGCTGCCGTCACCGCGGCCTCGGCTTCGAGGATCGCCGCCCGTGCGGCCTCGTGTTGATCCTGACTGCGGCGCGTCGCAGTAGCAGCACGCTCACGCGCCGCCGCGGCCTTCTCGACGGTTGCAGCGGCAGCGCGAACCGCACGCACGTCGCCGTCACGCTCTTCGGCGTGGCCGCGAAGTGCATTGGTCAACTGGTCGCTGCGTGCAGATTCCGGAAGCGCGGTCCACATGATTCCGGCGTCCTCCGCAGCGGCCTGCAGGTCGTCCTCGGCGCGCACCAGTGTCTCGGCCGCACGTGAGACGGCGTCGCGTGACCTCGCCGCTTCTTCGGAGCGCTGTTCGAGGGCGACTGCGGCCTTCCCCGCCTTGTCCACTTGTGCCGCAGTGGAACGTTCGAGGGTGGAGACGGCCTGCGCCAGGTCATCGAGTTGAGTTCGACCTTCGTACGCGCTCGACCGGGTGAGTGCATCCAGATTCGCGGTGGCTTGGTCCAGTTCCCGCTCGGCTGCGGCGAACTCGTCTTCGGCAGCACTGCGCGCCGAACGGGCACGCTCTTGTTCAGCCGTGGCCGAGTGCAGGTCTGACACACACCGGGCAACTGCGTCGAGCCGAACGGTGAGCTGGTCGACTTCTGCTTTGGCCTGTTGCTTCAGGTAGCAGGTGTAGACGCCCACGAAACTCTGAGCGGCCTGATCGGCAACGGTCAGGCCCTCGAGTGCGCGACCCACTTCTTCCATGTCGCTGAACGACCGTGCCGCCTCGAGGACGAGCTGTTCGTCGAGGGGACGTAGCCCATCGGTCAGGGCCTGGGACAACCCCTTCGGGTCCAGATTCTTCGCCAGCTGAGGCCGCCGTAGCGTGAGGATGAGATTGATGAGTTGGTCGTAGCGCTCCACTCCCAGGCCGAACAGCCTGGCGTCGATCGCGGCGCGGTAATCGACCGGACGATCCTCGAGGCAGTCGGTGCCGATCTGCTCGGCCAGCTGCTTTCTGGTGAGCGGGCGATCGTCGCTGCCGAGGAGGGAGAAGTCGATTCCGACCCGCCCGTCCGCGACGAAGTACCAGCGGGTGACTTTGTCGTTGGTGCGGTTGGCCCGCATGCCTATCCCCACGGTGACGGCTTCCGGATCATCCTTGGCGCCGCGGCAGAACTCCATCCACACATACGAGTAGGCACTTTCCTGGCCGCGGTAGAGCAGGTTCGACTTCATCGTGCGTTCCTCGCCCGCGAACGGATTGAGGCGACGCGGTTCGATTCTGCCGTCGAACACGAACGGGAAGAGCACCTCGAGAGCCTTGGTCTTACCGGATCCGTTCGGTCCCCGCAGCACGAGCCTGCCGTCGGCGAACGAGAATTCCTGATCCCGGTAGTCCCACAGATTGATGATGCCGGCGCGCGTGGGACGAAAGCGTGCGTTCTTCATGCGTTGGTGTCCTCACTGCTGGTGGCCTGGAACAGGTCGATCTCGGGAGTGCGTTCTCGGATGGTGACGGTCACCCCTCGGTAGCGTGCGAGCGCGGGCAGAATCAGGATGCCGCCTGGGACCGAAGTCACCAGGCCGAGGCGTTCCAGAAGGTCGATTGCCGCCTTTCCGAGGCCCTCCGGGTCGACCTGCCATGCGGCTGCGAACGTCTTACCGAAACGATCCACGAGGGTGTGGAGAGTGTCGGTCACCCAGCTGTGCTCGATGAGTGGGAAGGTCGTGACTTCGTCACGCTCGACCCGGGCCTGCGCATCCTGATCGGCCGCGAGTTCGTCGGCCAGGCCCTCGAAGATTCCCGAGCGGGGGATAGCGGCGTCGAGTTCGTCGATCAGTGCCGTCGAGTGCGCGGGAAGCGGAAGGTGCGTCAGCTCGGGCGCATCAGGATTCGAGACGCGGTCGGCAATTTCGCCGGCGAGGAGAAGGGCAACCTGTGAGACGGTGCCGGTACCAGGGAATCGCGTGTCGGACAGGCGGCCCGAAGTGTCGATCATCGCGACGCCTTCTGCGCGTCGCTCGGTTACGAGGCCGGTGAGTAGCTCCAGTTCCGATGTGGTGCGCGGCAGTGCCAACTGCAGGCGCTCGTCGTCGTCCAGCTCCGCCGCGTACAGCACTGGTTGGGTCACCAGGGCGCGGCGGACTCGTCGCTGCACTGCCTTGGCGTCGGTTGGGGGATCGACGAGAAGGCCCTGAACGGACCGTAGATGCTGGAGCGCCTGCGGAGGCCGGAAGAGCGCGACCACCACAGCGCGGTCGATGTCGTAGAGCGCCTCTCCCGCATCCGGATTCGCGGCCCACCCGCTGGCGTCGCCATCGGTGAGACCAATGGCTCCACGAGCGGCGAGCCAACCAACGGCGTCCACGAAGGCATCGCGGTCGGCCGCGCGTTCGGTGGACAGGTCGACGCCGTCGACCTGGGCGGCCGAGGCAGCAACGTGGTTGGCCAATTCGGAGAGCGTGATCTGATTCCCGGCCCGTCCGAGAGTTGCCAAGCACAGGGTCAGGTACGCGTAGCGGCAACGGTCGAAAACTCGATCGCTGGGAGTTCTGGCCGGTATCGCGGGATCGAGGTGATCGGCAACGGTGAACAATCGCGCGGTGGTCTCGGTGACCTCGAGTCGATATCCGAACAGCTCGAGAAGGTCATCGCGCAGTTCCGTGGCCCACCGGCGGACCTGGGGGAGTGCGGCTCGATCCGGATAGGACCGGGTCACCAGGTGATGGGACAGAACGACCCGCGCTGCGCGTTGGTAGGAATCGAGGGTCAGCGGCGATATGTGCTCTGCCCTCACCGGATGCTCACCCGTAGCCCGTCGAGGTGCAGCGAGCCGCGGGCAGTGTGGACCGTAGTGGATTCGTCGTGCGGGCTGAGCGTCAATTTCACTCCGTTCTCGGATCCGCTTGCCTTCTCGATCCGTCCACTCACGGGCACCCGGGCAGTGAGCGCAGTGTTTAGCAGACTCAGGAGTACATCGGTCTCCGCGTCGTCGAGTGTGCGCTCGTACGCGCCGCCGTCGGCGAGCGAGCGTGCTGCCGATGCTCGCGCTTGTTGCTTCGTCAGCTGTTCTTCACGTAATCGGCGTACACCGCCGTCGTTGCGTTGTACGCGTGCAGGAAGACCCGGTGACGGCGGACGGCCGGTTTCGGCGAGAGTGCGAGAGATCTCGATGGGCGGCGCGTCCCACCAGGATCGCGAGTCGGGGATCAGGTCCGCGTCGGGATGGACAACCGCGAGATGCCGAGGTCTACCGAGGTCGAATACCACCTGAAACAAGGCGTGTGCGGCAGGTTCGGACGGCGCGGCCGCAAACCAGCCGGCAAGGTGACGCAACTGACTTTCGCGGCTCACCCCACCCTTGCGGGTTTCGGTGACCCGGCGCAACAAGGCGAGAACGGCGCTGATCGCACTCATCGTGCCGTCACCCAGTCGTTCGGACTCGCTTCGCCCCGACTGCTCCGCAACGAACCACTTGGTCACTCCGGCCCAGCGAGCCGTCCAGTCGTCGAGTCGCTCGGCAAACGGAAGGAACACTCTCTCGTCGGAGCGTGCCGCTCGCTGCAACATCTCCTGGGTTCCGGTGGCCTCGACGTTCGCGATGGCGTCGGCAATCTTGGGTGTGTATCGGGCCAGATCGGAACCGAACTCCCGCATGTGGGTCAGCAGTGCGTCCTTGTGCGACAGGAAGGACTCAGGGGTGATCTCGGTGGTGCGCACCAGATCTCCCAGAGTCAGATAGAAATGTGACGCTCGGGTCGCGATCTCGGAGAGCGTGGCGTCGAGACGGCCGAGCTTGCGGTACACCGCGTCCTCGTCTCCACCGCGATTCGCCGCAGCCAGATCCACCAGGTCGTCCAGGAGATCGGGCAGGGCCAGACGTGACAGGGAAGCCTCGTCGTGCCTGGCCGCCAGCACACCTTCGACCGCCCGGAAGGTGTGGTAACCGCCCTGGCTGAACTGGTAGACGAAGTGCCGGTTTCGGTATTCGGCGAGGGTGGCGGCGCGAGTGCCGTCGTAGCTGCGCTCGAGAACCTCCCAGGCGTGGAGTTGCTCGAGCAACGGGCCGATCTCGGTAGGGGAGAGGAGCCCGGCCGGGTCGTCCGCGGCGATCTTCTCCAAGATGCGGGCCACTTCGGCGGCATGCAGGAGTACGACGTAGTTGGCCCGAGCGCTGTCGAAGGCCCGCAGTACCCAGAGATATTCCGCTCGCTTCTCTGCGGTCGCGAACGCGAACAGCTTCAACCGGCCGTCCTGGGCCAGGGGGCCGGCGAGTCGGCTCGGCGTGGGCGACCACTCGGTGGGGTCGGCGGATTCGGTCACCGTGACAGGTTAGGCGGTGACGCTGTCGGTCGATTCGACACCGCGAAACCGCGATACGACTCGGACGCGGACGGAATGCATGGATATAACGAACACGTGGGCGAGAGCTGCGGTTTACGACGTAGACGTGGTCAGCACCAGTGCGGATCTTTCAGAGTTCGAAAACCAAGTACGAGACTCCGAGAAGGGCGACGAGAGTGCCTGTAGTGATGCCTGCGACCATGCCGAACAAGCGCCGGCGAGGGCGCTTCTTCGATTTGTCGGCCCCTTTCGACTTCTTGGTGAAAGGGGGTTGTTTCTTGCCGGCACCGGCAGGAGATTCGGGCGGTGTGGGTGATGCGCCGTCGCGTTCGGATTTGCGCTTCTCGTATGCCACGGCATCGATCACCTCTGTCACGTCGTAGGACGGAGGGAGCCCGATCGGGGTCACCCGGTGGGTGGTCGGATTGAATCCGGCGGCGCGAATCGCTGCACCGAGAGCTGCGGTCTGCTCGGGCCCGGGGCCGACGACACAGTGCACATCGAACTTCGTTCCGACCGTGTCGGCAATTGCCGCGATCGCAGTGGAGTCTCGGGCGATCAGGCCGTCGCCGGTGACGACCACTGCATCGAGGTTGGCCGGCAGCCATCCGAAAGCTCCGAGTGCTGTCGCGATGCGGGAAGTGGGGGAGGAGTCGGCACTCGCGGCGAAGCGAAATGCCTTACCTGCTGCGACACCGGAGCGGACGAGTGCGACGGTGGCTCCGGTGTCGTCGATGTGATAGATGCCGACCAGTTTGCCTGGACGTTCGGCGATTTCGGACTCGAACCACGTTGCTGTCGCTTCGGCGTCGGACATGAGTGACACGTATGACAGGTCGGCGAAATCGAGCGCATCACGCAGAGCGTCTACTGCTGTGGCGTCCCATTTGGTCGGATACGCAGCCATGATGTCGGGTGCGCCACCGGTGCGGCCACCGTGATCGGGAAGCGGTTCGCACTCGCGAAGAAGGCAGCGCATTGCGCCGGCGACGATGTCTTCGGCGCGAAACAGTGAACCGTCTTTGGTGGTCACGCCCGACGGGTCACCCACGTGGGGCAGAAAGCCGGACACGGATTGCGTCCCGCCGGGAACGTCCACCGGTGCGGAACCACCGAGGACGGCGCTGTCGTCGCCGCACATGTGCAGGACGGTGTCGCGGGCGATGACGATCGGGTCGGGTGAACCCGGGTCGTTCGACGCCACGACGGCCGTCGACACGACGTTGCCGACCCTGAGCCCGACTCCCATGGCCATACGACTACCCCTACTCCGGCTGCAGGCGGATGCTCTTCCCCGCCACGCGATTCCGAAACTCTTGTGTTTCCGTGATGCTCGATCGCTGTCATCTTCGATCCGAGACCGTGTAGGGCGCAACCCTACAGAGTCCACAGTGATGCGAATGGGCCCGTTGCATCCTTCGGCGGTCTGTCACGACGGCTTCTTCTTGCGAAGTGGAACCCGCCATTCGGTTTCGTTGTCCGCGAGCCAGGTCAGCAGATGCGAACCTTCCTCGGGTTGCCGTCCCCGGCCGGTGAGTAGGTCGGCGCAGGCCTGCGTCGGGAAGGTGTAACGGACGTCGTCGCGGAAGATCGTCCGGTCGAATATCGCCGCCGACCGCGGCGTGGCGAGGATGACGTCGCCGCTGTCCTCGGTCGCCCGTAGCCCCAAAGCCTCGGCCAATGCGTCGGCATTGTCTGCGTATATCTGCAAGTGGGTGCTAGGCGCGTACTCGGTCCACTGGGATGCGGCCGCAGAACCGGTCACTGCGTAGAGAAGCCCGGAATGCTTCGCCAACCCGCCGAAGACCGACGCCACTCCACCCGGCGCGAAGTAACTGGTGGTGGGGCAGTCCCGGAATCTGCTGTCCGCGCTCCACGCGCGAAGCATGTCCTGCCATCTGACGCTGATGATGGGGCCGCGCGGTAAGCGTTCGATCAAGTTGCGCTCGACAAGAGTCTCGACAACGCGGTAAGTGGCTCCCGTCGAGGCTCCGCACAGTCTGATGAGTTCCGGCACCGTGAGTTCGCCGACATGATCGGCCAGGGCGCGAACCACACGGGCGGCCGGATCACCGGTCAACTGTGCGGCAGGGCGGCCCGGGCCGCGCCACGGGTCGGCGTCCGCGCCGCGATCGCGGACCCAGATTGCCGGCCTGTCCGCGAACACCGAGGTGTTGCCGGTCGCGTCGGCGTACGAGAGTCCTTTGTCGTCTAGTTGTTTACGGACGGGTTCCGACAGGTAACGGGCGCACACGAAGCCCCGGTCCGATCCTGCGACGCTCTCGGCGAATTTGGCGGCGTCCCCTGCGAGCACGCCACGCGCCGCGATGACCGCGAACGACGCGACCTCGCCATTGGGGGAGGAGATCGACAAACGCTCCGGCGCGTCGGCGAGGGAGCGGGACTTGCCGGACTCGATATCCCAGCCAGGGGGGAGTGCGGCCCGCAGCGCAGCGGTGGCTCGCCGGTAGAGGTCGATGTCGCGCTCGGGTTTGGGGACGGTCGTCTTGCTCCGATCGGTGGGCACGACCACAATGTACCATAATCGGTCGCGGACGGAATCGCTGGATAGTCAGAATAGGTGACGACACCGATCGCCACTCGTCAATCGTCCCGTTACCAACCACTCACCACCCACCAGCATCGAGGGGAGGGGGTTCGATCTTGTCGATCCGTGAGGCTGCTATCAGCTCGGTCGCTCGATTGGGCGAGTTCGATCCCCCGGCCGTCGCCCGGCTCCGTGTCTCCTTGACCGGATCGCGGTAGAGCTCATCGTTCGGCTCGGTTCGGCCGGCGTCAGGCTCCGAAACCGCCGGGCCCGCGGCGGCGCAGGTATCGTTCGAACTCCGCCGCCAAAGCGTCGCCGTCGATCTTGGAGATGGCCTCGGAAATATCCGTTTCGGCGTCGCCGCGTTCTTCGAGAGTGCGCACGTACTCGTCGATTTCCTCATCGTCCGACGTCATGTCCGTGACGGCTTCCTGCCAGTCCTCGGCCTGGCTCGGCAGTTCGCCGAGCGGGACCTCGACGTCGAGAACGTCCTCGACGCGCTGGAGAAGGGCAACCGTCGCCTTCGGGTTCGGCGGTTGTGACACGTAGTGGGGGACCGCAGCCCAGAACGAGACCGCCGGAACACCCGCTCGAACACACGTGTCCTGTAGGACGCCGGTGATGCCGGTCGGACCCTCGTAGCGGGTCTGTTCGATGTTGAATCTTTCCGCGGCTTCGCGGCTGTATGCGGAACCGGTCACGGGTACGGGGCGAGTGTGCGGGGTGTCGGCGAGCAGGGCGCCGAGAATGACGACCGTGTGAATCTTCAGATCGTCCACCAGCTCGAGCAGGTCGTCGCAGAAACTGCGCCACCGCATGTTGGGTTCGATCCCGCGGAGCAGGACGATGTCCCGTTTGCTCCCCGGAGGTGAACACACCGACAGGCGTGTGGCAGGCCACACGATCTCGCGGGTCACACCCTCGACCTGGCGCACCGTGGGCCGATTGACCTGGTAGTCGTAGTAGTCCTCGGAGTCGAGTTCGGCCAAGGGCTGCGCATCCCAGATGAGTTCCAAGTGCTCGACCGCACCGCTGGCGGCGTCCCCCGCGTCGTTCCACCCCTCGAACGCGGCAACGAGGATCGGGTCGCGTAGTACGGGAATCTCGTCGAAGGACTCCTTGCGCTCGGCTGTGTCGTCCGGCTCTCCGGACGTGACGGGGAACTCACTGGCGCTCACAGGCCCAGCCTACGACCAGAGCAACCGAGCGCGCCTACTACTGTGGACGGCATGTCTGCCCCATTTCACTCTGCCCTGCTCGATGCGTTGACTCAGCGCGTTGTGATCGGCGACGGGGCCATGGGCACGATGTTGCAGGACGCCGAGCTCACACTCGACGACTTCATGAACCTCGAGGGTTGCAACGAAATCCTCAACGAAACTCGACCTGACGTGCTGCGCGAGATTCACCGAGCCTACTTCGAGGCCGGCGCGGACGCGGTCGAGACCAACACGTTCGGCTGCAACCTGCCCAACCTCGCCGACTACGACATCGCCGACCGAATCCGTGAGCTGTCCGAAAAAGGCACCCGGATTGCCCGTGACGTCGCCGACGAGATGGGGCCCGGTCGCGACGGGATGGGACGCTTCGTCCTCGGTTCGATGGGGCCCGGTACCAAGCTGCCGACCCTGGGTCACGCGCCGTTCGCGGACTTGCGGGATGCGTACGTCGAAGCTGCCATGGGCATGATCGACGGCGGCGCCGACGCGATCCTCGTCGAGACCTGCCAGGATCTACTGCAGGTGAAGGCTGCCGTGCTCGGTAGTCGGCGGGCGATGGAAAAGCTCGGCCGACGGTTGCCGATCATCACCCACGTCACCGTGGAGACCACGGGCACGATGCTGCTCGGTAGTGAGATCGGTGCCGCATTGACGGCGCTCGAGCCGCTCGGTGTCGACATGATCGGACTCAACTGTGCGACCGGTCCGGCCGAGATGAGCGAGCATCTTCGTCACTTGTCGAAGAACACGTCGATTCCGGTATCGGTGATGCCGAACGCCGGTCTTCCACAGCTCGGACCGAAAGGTGCGGAGTACCCGCTCACGGCCGAAGAGTTGGCCGAGGCCCTGAGCGGGTTCGTTCGTGAGTTCGGCCTCGATCTCGTCGGCGGGTGCTGCGGCACCACTCCCGAGCACATTCGCCAGGTGGCAGAAGCGGTTCGGGAAGTCGAGCGTGGCACGCGCAATCCTGTTCACGAATCGGGTACGTCGTCGCTCTACACGTCGGTTCCGTTCGAACAGGACGCGAGCATCCTCGTCATCGGTGAGCGCACCAACTCGAACGGGTCGAAGGCGTTCCGTGAAGCGATGATCGCGGAGGACTACCAGAAGTGCTTGGACATCGCGAAGCAGCAGACACGTGACGGCGCCCATATGCTCGACCTCAACGTCGACTACGTCGGGCGGGACGGCGCATACGATATGGCTGCCCTCGCAAGCCGATTCGCGACCGCGTCCACCCTGCCGATCATGCTCGACTCCACGGAGCCGGCGGTTCTGCAGGCCGGGCTCGAACATCTGGGTGGTCGGTGCGCCGTCAACTCGGTCAACTACGAGGACGGCACGGGCCCCGGTTCCCGGTTCGAACGGATCATGACGCTCGTGCGCGAGCACGGTGCGGCGGTCGTTGCCTTGACGATCGACGAAGAGGGCCAGGCCAGAACCGCTGAACACAAGGTCCGGATCGCGCGGCGTCTGGTCGAGGACATCACGACCAACTGGGGTCTGAGCGAGTCCGACATCATCATCGACGCACTCACTTTCCCGATCTCCACGGGCCAGGAAGAGGTACGGCGCGACGGCATCGAGACGATCGAGGCGATCCGTCAGCTCAAGGAGCTCTACCCGAGTATCCACTTCACTCTCGGAGTGTCGAACATCTCGTTCGGCCTGAACCCGGCTGCGCGCCAGGTCCTCAACTCGGTGTTCTTGCACGAGTGCACCCAGGCAGGGTTGGACACGGCGATCGTGCACGCATCGAAGATCCTGCCGATGGCCCGTATCCCGGACGAGCACCGTGAGGTGGCGCTCGATCTGGTCTACAACCGCCGTAGCGAGGGTTATGACCCGCTGCAGAAGCTGATGGAGCTGTTCGAGGGGGTGTCGGCGGCCTCGGCACGTGAATCGCGTGCTCAGGAACTGGCGGCGCTTCCGCTGTTCGAGAGGCTCGAACATCGCATCGTGGACGGCGAACGGAACGGTCTCGACGAAGATCTGGCCGAGGCAATGAAAGAGAAACCCCCGCTCGAGATCATCAACGAGACGCTGCTGTCCGGAATGAAGACCGTCGGAGAACTGTTCGGTTCCGGCCAGATGCAGTTGCCGTTCGTGCTTCAGTCGGCCGAGGTGATGAAGGCGGCGGTGGCCTTCCTCGAGCCGCACATGGAGGCAACGGACGACGACGGCAAGGGCCGACTCGTCATCGCGACCGTGAAGGGTGACGTTCACGACATCGGTAAGAACCTCGTCGACATCATTCTCAGTAACAACGGATACGACGTCGTCAATCTGGGAATCAAGCAACCGATCGCCACCATTCTCGATGCTGCTATCGAGCACAAGGCTGACGTGATCGGCATGTCCGGTCTGCTGGTGAAGTCGACGGTAGTGATGAAAGACAACCTGGCAGAACTTAATTCGCGTGGTGTGGCGGAACAGTTCCCGGTTCTTCTCGGTGGGGCCGCGCTCACGCGGTCCTACGTCGAGAACGACCTCGCCGAGGTGTACGAGGGCGACATCTCCTATGCACGTGACGCATTCGAAGGCCTGCACCTCATGGACGAGATCATGGCGATCAAACGAGGCGAGGGCCCCGATCCCAACAGCCCCGAGGCCATTGCCGCACGTGAGAAGGCTGCCGAGCGCAAGGCCCGCCACGAGCGTTCGAAGCGGATCGCAGAGAAGCGCAAGGCGGAGGCAACTCCGGTCGTGGTTCCGGAACGGTCCGATGTGGCGGCAGACCTGGAGGTTCCGACGCCGCCGTTCTGGGGCACCCGGATCGTCAAGGGTGTTGCCGTGTCCGAGTATTCGGATCTGCTCGACGAGCGCGCGCTTTTCCTCGGCCAGTGGGGGCTGAGAGGTCAACGCAAGGGCGACGGTCCGACCTACGAAGAACTGGTGGAGACCGACGGTCGTCCGCGGCTGCGGTACTGGCTCGACCGGCTCAGCACGGAGGGCATTCTCGCGCACGCAGCGGTTGTGTACGGGTACTTCCCGGCCGTGTCGGAAGGCGATGACGTCGTAGTCCTCGAGGGTTCACAGCCCGATGCAGCGGAGCGGTGCCGGTTCAGCTTCCCGCGTCAGCAGCGTGGCCGATTCCTGTGTGTCGCAGACTTCGTGCGTTCACGCAAGGATGCGCAGGCCTCGGGGACTGTGGACGTTCTGCCGTTCCAGTTGGTCACGATGGGACAACCGATCGCGGACTTCGCCAACGAATTGTTTGCCGCCAATTCCTACCGCGACTACCTCGAGGTGCATGGGATCGGCGTCCAGCTGACCGAGTCGTTGGCCGAATACTGGCATCAGCGCGTGCGCCAGGAATTGGTGCTTCCCGATGGCGTCAACCTCGCCACTCAGGATCCGGCGGACGTTCAAGAGTTCTTCGATCTGGGATACCGGGGTGCCCGCTACTCCTTCGGATACGGTGCCTGCCCGAATCTCGAGGATCGGGCAAAGCTGATGGCTTTGCTCGAGCCCGAACGAATCGGCGTGAAGTTGTCGGAAGAATTGCAGCTTCATCCCGAGCAGTCGACAGACGCATTCGTGCTGCACCACCCGGAGGCCAAGTACTTCAATGTCTGAGGTGTTGACGGACTTCGGCCCAGCGAGCACGGCCGACGGCAGGCTCGCGGGCGTCATGTGGGATATGGACGGGACGCTGCTCGACTCCGAGCGGATGTGGGACGTTGCGGTGCGTGAGCTGTCCGTACATCTCGGCGGCACGATGACCGAGGACACTCGCCGCAAGACGATCGGTGCCTCCAGTACGAACGCGTTGGCGATCATTTTCGACTCGTTGGGTCTCGAACCCCATCCCGACGCACTTTCCGAGGCCAAGGACTGGATGTACTCGCGGGTCGAGGAGCTGTTCGTCGACGTGCGGTGGCGACCGGGCGCCCAGCGAGCGTTGGCACTCGCGCGCGAGCAAGGACTGAAAACTGCGCTCGTCACCAACACAGAACGCCGGTTGGTCGATCGTGCGCTCGACAGGTTGGGACGCGAGTACTTCGACGACGCGGTGTGCGGCGACGATGTTCCAGAAGGAAAACCGCACCCGGGTCCGTATCGGCGCGGCGCGCACCTGTTGGGACTGCATCCGTCGAGTTGTCTCGCGGTCGAGGATTCGCCGACCGGTGCGTCAGCTGCCGAAGCGGCCGGGTGTTCGGTTCTCGTCGTGCCGTGCGAGGTTCCGGTTCCCGAATCGCCGGCCCGTGTCTTCCGGACCAGCCTCGAAGGTTTGACCGGTGCGGAACTCCATGACGTGTGGGCTACCGGCTCTCGCGGGTGAAGCATCGTGCATTGCGCATCGTGACGCCTTCGGTGCAGGACTGGGTAATCTAGATTCCCGTGGCTGTACCGAAGATCGTCCTGTTCTACATGTTCACCCCGCTTCCGGACCCGGAGGCGATTCGGTTGTGGCAGCAGACCCTGGCGGAAACTCACAACCTGACCGGTCGGATCATCGTGTCCCCGCACGGCATCAACGCCACGATCGGTGGAGAACTTGCGAACGTCAAGCGGTATGTGAAGGGAACACGCAGCTACGCGCCGTTCAAGGCTGCGGACATCAAGTGGTCGGACGGTTTCGGGAACGATTTTCCGCGTCTGAGCGTGAAGGTGCGGGACGAGATAGTCACCTTCGGGGCACCGGACGAACTCGAGGTCGACGACGGCGGCGTGGTGGGTGGCGGGGTGCACCTGGCACCCGACGAACTGCATCGACTCGTCGACGATCGGCGCGACGACGTCGTGTTTTTCGACGGCCGTAACGCGTTCGAGGCCGAGATCGGTCGATTCAAGGACGCCGTGATTCCGGATGTGGCCACGACACGTGATTTCGTGAGTGAACTGGACAGCGGAAAATACGACCATCTCAAGGACAAAGCAGTGGTCACCTATTGCACCGGGGGAGTGCGGTGCGAGGTTCTGTCCGCGCTGATGCGGTCCCGTGGATTCGACGAGGTGTACCAACTGGACGGTGGAATCGTCCGATACGGGGAAAAGTACAAGGACAGCGGATTGTGGGAGGGTTCGCTCTACGTCTTCGACAACCGGATGAACATCGAATTCAGTGATAGCGCGATAACCCTGGGTCACTGCTCGCTGTGTGAGGCACCCACTTCTCGCTACGAGAACGACGACACGAAACCCGAGCGCACGCTCGTGCTGATGTGCGACGCGTGCGCCGACGCAGCCGGGAGCGAGTGACCGCCCGTGGCAAACGCACCACTTCCCATTCGGGACGGGCTGGGGCCGGACAGAATCCGTATGCGGGCAGGGCTCGACATCACGACCGTCGTGGAGTTCTTGACGGGGCAGTTTCCCGGCGAGACCGAAAAGTGGCTCGAAATGGTCGACCGTGGGGAGATCGTGGACGAACACGCGCGGGTCGTCGACCGGAACACGAAGTACGCGCCGACGCGATTCCTGTACTTCTATCGTGAACCGGCGCCGGAGATTCCCGTCCCATTCGACATCGAAGTACTACACCGAGACGACGAACTGCTGGTCGTGGACAAGCCACACTTTCTGGCGACGATCCCACGCGGCGCCCACATCACGGAGACCGCTGTGGTGCGTATGCGAAAGAAATTCGATCTCCCGGAACTGACGCCTGCGCACCGCCTCGATCGAATGACCGCAGGTGTGCTGGTATTCGTGATTCAGCAGCGTCACCGACGTCCCTACCAGGACTTGTTCGTGAACCGGCAGGTGAGCAAGGAATACCGCGCGGTGGCGCAATACGACCCGAACCTCACCTTTCCGCGCACCATCCGCAGCCGGATCGTGAAGGAGCACGGTGTGATGACTGCGGAGGAGGTGCCAGGGGAGCCCAACAGTGAAACTGCCATCGACCTGGTCGAGGTTCGCGGGAAGCGTGCCCTGTATCACCTCGAACCCCGAACCGGTCGAACTCACCAGTTGCGAATGCATATGTCTTCGCTGGGGATTCCGATCGAGGGAGACAACTACTACCCCGAGTTCTCACGGTCTGTTCCTGGCGACTTCTCGACGCCGCTGCGACTGCTCTCCTCCGCGATCGAATTCGAGGATCCGCTGGGAGGGGGTCATCGCAGATTCGAAACTGGGCGCTCCCTGAGCTGGTGAGGAGTCCCGATCGGGGCACTCTATGACGTCATGAAACAATGGCTACCCGTGAAGACCTTCGAATCCCTGTTCGCCGAGCTGACCGAGCGTGCCGAAACCCGCCCCGAGGGTTCCGGCACCGTTGCCGCCTTGGACGCCGGCGTCCATTCGCAGGGTAAGAAGATCCTCGAAGAAGCCGGTGAAGTGTGGATCGCAGCCGAGCACGAGAGCGACGAGGCACTGTCAGAAGAGATCTCCCAGCTGCTGTACTGGGTTCAGGTGTTGATGGTGGGTAAAGGTCTGAAGCTCGAGGACGTCTACCGACATCTGTGAACCGCGCCGTTCACAGGACCCCATCTTCCTTCGTATCCCCGAAAGGCACCGTCGTGTTGCGAGTTGCAGTTCCCAACAAGGGCTCCCTGTCCGAGTCCGCCGCCGAAATTCTCAGCGAGGCCGGCTACCGTCGCCGCACGGATTCGCGTGATCTCACCGTCCTCGACCCGTCCAATCAGGTCGAGTTCTTCTTCCTTCGTCCCAAGGACATCGCCATCTACGTCGGCTCGGGCGAGCTGGATCTCGGGATCACCGGGCGTGATCTTGCCCGTGACTCCGGCGCTCCGGTCGCTGAGCGGCTGTCGCTCGGTTTCGGGCGTTCTTCTTTCCGTTACGCCGCACCTGCCGGCCGCGACTGGGCTGTCGAAGACCTCGCGGGGCGCCGGATTGCCACCTCGTACCCGAACCTCGTACGCGCCGACCTGGAGGCGCACGGAATCGAAGCATCGGTGATCCGTCTCGATGGTGCCGTCGAGATCTCCATCCAACTCGGCGTCGCAGATGCGATCGCCGATGTGGTGGGCTCCGGGCGCACCCTCAAGCAGCACAACCTCGTCGCATTCGGCGATGTGCTCTGCGATTCGGAGGGTGTGCTGATCGAGCAGGCCGGGTCGCCCGCCGACAATGCGGCGCGTAACCAGCTGATCGAGCGGGTTCGGGGCATCGTGTTCGCTCAGCAGAATTTGATGCTCGACTACGACTGCCCGAAGACGATCCTCGAGGACGCACTGAAGATCACGCCGGGACTCGAATCGCCGACGTTGTCGCCGATGGCCGACGATCGGTGGACCGCCGTGCGCGCCATGGTTCCGATCAAGGGGCACAACGACGTGATGGATCAGCTGGCACAGCTCGGTGCGAAGGCCATCCTTGCGTCGAACATCAGGTCCGTGCGCGCTCTCTGACCTGAACGGTCTGCGCGATGCGGCCCACCGGACCGTTCTCGTCGTAGAGCACTCCGGCGCACATGCCGACACCGTCGGGACCGATGGAGGTCTCGGCGCCGACACCGATCCACTCACCGTCGGGTACACGGAACACGTGCACCGTGATGTCGGTGTTCAAGAACGTCCATTCTTCGGGATCGATCTTGGCTCCGACGCCGTTTGCGATGTCTGCCACGGAGAAGAGCCGATCCAGGGGTGTGAGCGATTCTCCCCGAACGAGGTCGGGTTTCGGTCGAACCCACACCCGGCCGGGGCCTTCGCCGCCGATCTCGTCGATCCAGCGCCAATCGAGGGTGTCGAGATAGCCGACGCCCCACATGCCGTCCATTTTGCCCTCCCGACCGTCGGTGACCGGCGGAAGAACCGGATCTGCAGCGTGGCGCACTGCTGTGCTGTCTGCGGTGGCCATGCGCCAGCCGGTTGCACTGGCGACGACGCGGCGCTCACCGTTTGTCATAGCTGCCGACAACTCGGCTGACACAAGCTCGACACGCCTGCCCGGACGCTGAACCCAGGCGCGAACGTCGAGTTCGGCGATGGGAATCGGCCCCAGAATTTCGACCACCACACGAGTGAGCCGGGCGCCGTCTCTCGGGGCGCAGCGCTGAAGAGCGCGCACCAGCAGGGCAGACGGTGGGGCGCCGTGCTGCATGGTCGGGGCCCACAGGCTCACCGTGTGGTCGGTCGCAAGGAATCGTTCGGTACCGTCCGATTCCCCCGGCCCCAGTGGTACGAAGTATGCGTCGTCGCTCATGTCTGCTCCACAGTCGAGGTAGTCGCATCCAACGTAGTCGTGGAATCGGGCCAACCGGGGTACGGGGGAGGGGTGCCGCCGAAGGAGGGGCAGAGCGCCTTGTGGTCGCACCAGTTGCACAATCGCCCTGGTTTGGGTCGAAAGTCACCGCTGGCGCCGGCCGCCAGGATGGCCTTCCACAACGCAGAGAGGGTGCGCTCGAATCGCAGCAGTTCTTCCTCGTCCGGGGCATAGGTCAACACGGTCTCGGACGCCAGGTACAACAGCCGCAATTGTGCGGGCACGACCCCTCGTGTGCGCAGAAGCACCAAAGCGTAGAACTTCATCTGAAACAGCGCCTTCGACTCCATGGCTTCGGTCGGTGCACGCCCCGTCTTGTAATCGACAACGCGGACCTCCCCGGTGGGGGCGACGTCGATTCGGTCCACGAACCCGCGGAGTACGACGCCGTTGTCGAGTTCTGTTTCGACCTTGAGTTCGCACGACTCGGCGTCGAACCTGGTCGGATCCTCTAGGCGGTAGTAGGAGGAGACGAGCTTCGCAGCTTCTCGAAGGAATTGCTCGCGCCCATCGGTGCCCTCGACGAGGTTTTCGAGTTCCGGTGATTCGCCGACGAGACGTTCCCATGACGGTGCCACGAGGTCGACAGCGCTTTGCTGGTCACGCTCATGGGCTGGGAGCGTGAACAGAGACTCCAGGGCGGCATGAACCACCGTGCCCTTGACCTGCGCCTTGGTTGGTTGCTCCGGGATTCGGTCGATTGCCCGGAACCGGTAGAGCAGTGGGCATTGCCGAAAATCCCCGGCCCGCGAAGGTGACAGAGCGATGCGTTCGGGTGCGATCGGATCAGCGGATTCTTGTGACGTGGCACCCTTGCCGATGGGGGCTGACGACGCTGCAATGCTCACACCTGGCAGGGTAGGTGGGGGGTCCGACACGACGTCGGCCGGACATGCCGAACAAGGAGTATTCGACGATGGTTGGGCGTGAGACGCGACCGAGCGGACCGTTTCGAGTGGGCGATCGAGTCCAACTGACCGATGCCAAAGGGCGTCACTACACCGTCAATCTCGAGGCGGGAAAAGAGTTCCACACCCATCGTGGCGGCATCCTGCACGACGACCTGATCGGCACGGACGAGGGCAGCGTCGTCAAATCCACCAACGGCACGCCGTATCTGGCGCTGCGTCCACTACTGGTCGACTACGTGCTGTCGATGCCGCGAGGCGCCCAGGTCATCTACCCGAAAGACGCTGCGCAGATCGTCCACGAGGGCGACGTCTTCCCCGGCGCCCGGGTCCTCGAGGCCGGTGCCGGATCGGGTGCGCTGACGTGCTCGCTGCTGCGCGCAGTGGGACCGGAAGGCCGGGTGATCTCGTACGAGGTGCGCGACGATCACGCTGAACATGCGGTGCGCAACGTCGAAACCTTCTTCGGTGAGCGTCCGGAGAACTGGGATCTGACGATCGCCGACGTCGCCCAGTTCGACGCCGAGACCGCCGGTGGGCCGGTCGATCGCGTGGTTCTCGACATGCTCGCCCCGTGGGACGCGCTGCCCGCGGTCTCGAAGGCGTTGGTTCCCGGCGGAGTGCTTGTCGTATACGTCGCGACGGTGACCCAACTGTCACGAGTCGTCGAAGCCATGCGTGAACAAGAATGCTGGACAGAACCGCGGTCGTGGGAATCGATCGTTCGTGGTTGGCACGTGGTCGGCCTGGCCGTGCGCCCCGAGCACCGAATGCAAGGTCACACGGCGTTCCTCGTGAGTGTCCGGCGCCTCGCCGAAGGTACCGTCACCCCGAAACCTCAACGCCGCTCCGGCAAAGGTTAGCGCGCCGCGCTGAGCGCCGTCCGGGTTCGGTGACGCGCGTCGGGGGCGGCTCCGAACCCGGCTCGGCTCTGTTTCGGCTAGCTGCAGGGGGCCATGGCCATACCGAGCAGATCGCAGGTGCTTCCGTCGGATACCTTCCAGGTCCCGTCCACATATTCCCAGGTCCACGGGGTGGCACCGGCAGTACCGTGCGGGCTGGTGACGGCGACGTCTGCGGTGGCGGTCGTGCCGTCGACTTGCACGTTGGTGATTTCGAAGCCGACCTGGTAGTTCTGCATCGCAGCGGTCATCGCCTCGATATTGGTTCTACGCTCGTCGCCGTTCTCGACGAGCGCGACCTTTTCGTCGACGGGGGCCTGGGGATCCACGAGCACAGCGAGTGTGGCTTGGAGCTCGTCAGCGGTGGGTGCGGCCGGATCAGCCGCCGTCGTCTCCTGCTCGCCCGCGGAAACCGAGGAAGATGTCGAACTCGTGGCGTCGGCGGCGTCACTCGAATCATCGGACGAACATGCGGACATTCCCAGTGCGATGACGATCGCACCCGCGGCAATTGCCGATTTGCGGATTATCAAGGCAGAACCTTTCGTTACAGAGAACAGAGGTGAATCCGTTCAAGGATAGGTGAGGCTAACATGGCGGGTCGGTGGCTGGCATGAGATGTTTTTCTCGATCCGGTACTCGAAGGAATCCGTGTCAGAACGCACTTTCCGGCCGTTGCCGGTAGCGTTGACAGACCGTAGTGGGAGGAGACGCACATGAGCTCAACTGACAACCCCGATCCCAACGAGGCCGTGCGTGAGCTCGAGTCGTTGCGTGCCGAGGCGGCGGCGCTGCGGCACCGACTCGCGGAGTCGCCGGATCAGGTGCGTGAGCTGGAATCGCGGGTGGACTCGTTGTCCATCCGAAACACCAAGCTGCTCGACACGCTCAAGGAAGCACGTCAACAGCTCATCGCACTCCGTGAGGAAGTCGACCGGCTCGGCCAGCCGCCGAGTGGCTACGGTGTGTTGCTTGCAACGCACGACGATCAGACGGTGGATGTGTTCACGTCCGGTCGTAAGATGCGGCTGACCTGCTCGCCGAACGTGGACGCGGACACCCTGGAACTCGGTCAGACATTGCGCCTCAACGAAGCACTCACCATCGTCGAAGCCACCGGCTTCGAGGGTGTGGGTGAGATCAGCACACTACGGGAGGTTCTCGACGACGGCCGCCGGGCGCTGGTCGTCGGACATGCCGACGAGGAGCGCATCGTGTGGTTGTCCGCACCGCTCGCGAAAGTGTTTGCCGACGCCGAGAATGCGGACGTCGAGTACGACTTGGACTCGCCGACCCGCAAGCTTCGTCCGGGGGACTCGCTGCTGGTGGACACCAAGGCCGGCTACGCGTTCGAACGCATCCCCAAGGCAGAGGTCGAGGACCTCGTGCTGGAAGAGGTGCCGGACGTCCACTACGACGACATCGGTGGGCTCGGTCGTCAGATCGAGCAGATTCGGGACGCGGTCGAGCTGCCGTTCCTGCACAAAGATCTGTTCCACGAGTACGCACTGCGCCCGCCGAAGGGTGTGCTGCTCTACGGCCCACCTGGCTGCGGTAAGACCCTCATTGCCAAGGCGGTTGCCAACTCCTTGGCGAAGAAGATCGCCGAAGTGCGCGGGCAGGACAGCAAAGAAGCCAAGTCCTACTTCCTGAACATCAAGGGTCCGGAGTTGCTCAACAAGTTCGTGGGTGAGACGGAACGGCACATTCGGTTGATCTTCCAGCGGGCCCGTGAGAAGGCGTCCGAGGGAACCCCCGTGATCGTGTTCTTCGACGAGATGGATTCGATCTTCCGCACACGTGGGTCGGGTGTGTCGTCGGACGTGGAAACGACCGTCGTCCCGCAGTTGCTGAGTGAGATCGACGGTGTCGAGGGTCTCGAGAACGTCATCGTCATCGGTGCCTCGAACCGCGAGGACATGATCGATCCCGCGATCCTGCGTCCCGGTCGTTTGGACGTGAAGATCAAGATCGAGCGTCCGGACGCGGAATCGGCCCAGGACATCTTCTCGAAGTACCTCACCGAAGCACTTCCTGTGCACGCCGACGACATCGCCGAGTTCGACGGCGACCGCACAGCATGCGTGCGGGTGATGATCGAGCGGGTCGTCGACCGCATGTATGCCGAGAGCGACGAGAACCGGTTCCTCGAAGTCACGTATGCAAACGGCGACAAGGAAGTCCTGTACTTCAAGGACTTCAATTCGGGTGCCATGATTCAGAACATCGTCGACCGTGCGAAGAAGTACGCGATCAAATCGGTTCTGGAGACGGGTAACCCCGGTTTGCGGGTGCAGCATCTCTTCGATTCCATCGTCGACGAGTTCTCGGAGAACGAGGATCTGCCCAACACCACCAACCCGGACGACTGGGCGCGGATCTCGGGAAAGAAGGGTGAGCGGATCGTGTACATCCGCACCCTGGTGACCGGCAAGAACGCCAGTGCAAGCCGCGCCATCGACACCGAAACCAACACCGGCCAGTACCTCTGACTCACCCTCCTCCACTACGAATGTCACACCGGTTCGCCTCAGGCGAACCGGTGTGACATTCGCCGGGCGGCGAGGTCAGGGTGCGGTCAGAAAGTTGGCGAGCAGGACTCGGGTATCCGGGACGAACGGCCACGAGGGGTCTGCGAGGTGCTCGAGCAGTTGCTCGTGTGTCCACCACCATCCGTCGGCAATCTCGGTCGGCTGGTGCACGAAGGGGCCGTCGTGGCGGGTCTCGAACGCATACAGGTGGCATCGCAGCGGGCGTCCGTTCCACCTGCCGTCCCAGGACGTCTGAGCCAGCGGTGTGAGTTCGACGCCCTCCACACCGAGTTCCTCGCCGAGTTCGCGGCGTGCGGTGGTTTCGGGTGTTTCTCCCGGGTCGACGACCCCACCGGCGAGGCAGTCGTGATGACCCGCGAACACCGCTTTGGTGTCGGACCGCCGATGAACGTAGATTTGTTTCCCGTCCGTGGAACGGACGAGTACTCCTGCACTGGCGTGCCAGAGCCCCTCCGCATACACACGGCTCCGTTTAGCCGTTCCGCACACGTGTCCGGAACGGTCGAATACCGCCACCACTTCATCTGCGGGCGAAGCGGGCCCGTGTGGCGAATGCATGTGTCGATGATGCCAGTTGCGTGGCCGAGCGGACGTCAATAGGGTTCCGCCCGGCGTTGGCGATTCCGGACTCCGCCCGGGGGCCTGGGGAGATGCAGGGTTCGCTCGGCGAGGCCAGGGCGCTTCTGGCCCGCGGAGCCTGCATGAGCAGCTTTTGGGAAATGTCATCCAGCGAACGGACCAAATCTCGGCGTTGAGCCAGGCCTCCGGAGTCCGGCGGGCCAGAACCTTGGAGGTCGGTTGGCACAGAGTGTTTCAGTCCGTCCCCGTGATCTCCATTTGCGTGTCAAGAACCTGTCGGTTCGAACACGAGACCGCGAACGCCTGCAAGTCGGGAACGGTTGAACGGTGCCGCCCGTTCTCACTTGCTGTCGTGTTGCATCGGTCGTGAGCCTCGGCGTGCCGTCGACTCTCTGCAGCCGATCCACCCGTGGTGACTATTTGGGGTATGTGATGTCAGTGCCGAAGGCGTATCCTCATATGCGGACGATCTCGTAATCGAGGAACTTGGATCTCGTAATCGAGGAACTTGGGTTTCTTCCGGAACTTGGAGTAAAGATGCGCGTCTTGGGTGCATTCGTGGGTTCGGTCGGGTGCACGATCATGATGGTTCTGGCACTGACTCTTCACGCTCCCATTGCGGCCGCCCAGCCCTCGTGCATGACCATGCCGTACTTCACCCCATTCGGGTACGCCAACTTCGATTTCCCCCCGCGGATAGTTGGGTTACTCAACGAAAACGACATTGCCGTCGAGGGAATCGCGCCGTTTCACGCCAAATCCGGGAAGACAGGCCTCGAACTACCGATCGGATCGCAGAACAACCATATCGACGCGTGCCTGGGTGTGTACTACCCCGGCGGACCGAAATTCACCAGCAAGTCGGGGACTTCCGTTTCAGTCGTGGACATTTGGCTGCGAATGGACGGCGCCTACGGCACGGTTGATATCAACGGGGTTTCCCAAGGTGAGCGGATGGTGTCGAGTTACGACGTGAACCAGATGTTGCCGACGCTCATGACGCCGCACGGTGGTGGTATCGGTCCCACATACTGGCCGTTCTACTTCACCCCGTATTTCGCGCAGGTCTTCAACGAACTCGTTGGAGCCGACGTAGTGGTGCCCGGCGAGCAATTCGCCAACCTCGATGCAGTCGGGAAGTTCACGCCCTGATATCATTCGACGCTCTTGCTGCTCGATGAGGTCGAGTCGGCTAGCTGGGTATCGAGTATGCCTCGCTGTCCAGGAACACCATCCCTTAGGCTCGGGCCATGCAGCGGATCATCGGAGTCGAGGTCGAATACGGCATCTCCTCACCCAGCGACCCATCGGCCAATCCCATCCTGACGTCCACGCAAGCCGTCCTGGCCTACGCGGCCGCTGCAGGTGTTCCGAGGGCCAAGCGCACACGCTGGGATTATGAGGTGGAGTCGCCTCTGCGGGACGCGCGCGGATTCGATCTGGGACGGTCCAGTGGTCCCGCTCCGGTGATCGATGCCGACGAGATCGGTGCAGCCAACATGATTCTCACCAACGGTGCACGGCTGTACGTCGATCATGCACATCCCGAATACTCCGCGCCCGAGGTGACCGACCCTCTGGACGCCGTGATCTGGGACAAGGCAGGCGAGCGGGTGATGGAGGCCGCAGCACGCCACGCCTCGAGCGTTCCCGGTGCACCCCGCTTGCAGTTGTACAAGAACAACGTCGACGGCAAAGGCGCCTCGTACGGCACACACGAGAATTATCTGATGTCGCGCGACACCCCGTTCTCTGCCGCGATCAATGGTTTGACCCCGTTCTTCGCGTCCCGGCAGGTGATTTGCGGGTCCGGCCGGGTGGGTATCGGGCAGTCGGGTGACGATGCCGGATTCCAGTTGTCTCAGCGCGCCGACTACATCGAGGTGGAGGTAGGTCTCGAGACCACTCTCAAGCGGGGGATCATCAACACTCGCGACGAACCGCATGCGGATGCGGACAAGTACCGCAGACTGCACGTGATCATCGGTGACGCGAACCTGGCCGAGATGTCGACCTACCTGAAGGTCGGCACCACCGCGCTCGTTCTGGACTTGATCGAGGCCGGCGTCGATCTGACGGACCTCCAGCTGGCGCGCCCGGTCACGGCCGTCCATCACATCAGCCACGATCCGACCCTGCGCGCCACCGTTGCGTTGGCGGACGGACGCGAACTGACGGGGTTGGCGTTGCAGCGGATCTATCACGAGCGAGTAGCGAGCTACCTTGCGTCGGAGACCGATTACGACGCAAGGGCTCAGGATATTCTCGAAAAGTGGGCGCACGTTCTGGACCTCTTGGAGCGCGACCCGATGGAATGCGCACATCTACTGGACTGGCCAGCGAAACTGCGACTGCTCGAGGGGTTCCGGACCCGAGAGGGATTGGCATGGTCGGCGCCGCGGCTGCACATGATCGACCTCCAATATTCCGATGTACGACTGGACAAGGGTCTGTACAACCGGCTCGTCGCCCGGGGCTCGATGGAGCGACTTGTCACCGAACAACAGGTGATCGACGCCGTGTCGGCGCCTCCTGTGGATACGCGGGCATACTTCCGGGGTGAGTGCCTGCGTCGATTCGGTGCGGATATTGCCGCGGCAAGCTGGGATTCCGTGATATTCGATCTCGGCGGCGATTCCTTGGTTCGGATCCCCACTCTCGAGCCTTTGCGTGGCAGCAAAACGCATGTCGGCGAGCTTTTGGAATCAGTCGAATCCGCTGCTGAACTGGTTGATCAGCTCACGAACTGACGACAGCCTGGAAACACGCCGCGCCGTCGCGGCACGCACGGGCGGCGGCGTCGGTAGGGTGAAGGTCCGAGCGGGATCACCGATGTCAGACTGCTTGGCAGAACAGGACGCTCGGAAGAGAGCGTCCTTCACACGAGGAGGCCGGCTATGGCGCAGGAGCACACCACGCGTGCGGGCGGCGGCGAAGACGACGACACCCCCGGCAGCGACGGGGCTGCAGGTCAGGAGCGCCGCGAGAAGATGGCCGAGGACACCGACGATCTCCTCGACGAGATCGACGACGTGCTCGAGGAGAACGCCGAAGATTTCGTTCGCGCGTATGTCCAGAAGGGCGGCGAGTGACGGCCGATCGACCGGCACTTCGTGCGGCCGACGCAGGTCTGGGTGACGGGTTCGGTTCGAATCTGTCGTCGTTCAGCGATTACCTGCGTAGTCACGCACCCGAGTTGCTGCCGGAAAATCGGGTAGGTATTCGTTCGTCCTCGTCCCGAGGTGGTGACGGCATGGAAGGGAGCGATCTGGCGCCACACGGCACCACGATCGTCGCGCTCACGTACAAGGGGGGCGTTCTGATCGCCGGGGACAGGCGTGCCACTCAGGGGAACCTGATCGCGAGTCGTGATGTGGACAAGGTGTACGTCACGGACGAGTACTCGGCGGCGGGCATCGCCGGGACCGCCGGAATCGCGGTCGAACTCGTTCGGCTGTTCGCGGTCGAACTCGAACATTACGAGAAGATCGAGGGCGTCCCGCTGACATTCGACGGTAAGGCGAACCGGTTGGCGTCGATGGTGCGTGGCAACCTCGGTGCCGCCATGCAGGGCCTGGCCGTCGTACCGCTTCTCGTCGGCTTCGACGTCGACTCCGACGACCCGGACCGCGCCGGCCGGATCATCTCCTACGACGTGGTGGGTGGCCGGTACGAGGAGCGCGCCGGATATCATGCGGTCGGTTCGGGATCCTTGTTCGCCAAGTCGGCGCTCAAGAAGCTGTATTCGGCTGGAAGCGACGAAGATTCCGCGCTCCGTGTCGCCATCGAGGCGCTGTACGACGCCGCGGACGACGATTCCGCTACCGGCGGCCCCGACGTGACCCGCGGTATTTATCCAACGGCGGTGACCATCACCGATGCGGGCGCCGTGGAGGTTCCTCAGACGCGCACATCCGAGTTGGCGCGTGCTGTCGTCGGTGACCGAACGGTGGAAGGAGGCGCAGCGCAATGACGATGCCGTATTACGCATCTGCCGAGCAGATCATGCGGGACCGCTCGGAACTGGCACGCAAAGGTATCGCGCGGGGGCGCAGCGTCGTGGTCCTGACGTACGACGGTGGTGTGCTGTTCGTTGCCGAGAACCCGTCCACGGCTCTGCACAAGGTCAGCGAACTCTACGACCGGTTGGGATTCGCGGCGGTCGGCAAGTACAACGAGTTCGAGAATCTTCGTCGTGCCGGCATCGTGCATGCGGACATGCGCGGCTATTCGTACGATCGGCGCGACGTGACTGGACGGTCGCTGGCGAATGCCTATGCGCAGACGCTGGGCACCATCTTCACGGAACAGCCCAAGCCGTACGAGGTGGAGATCTGTGTGGCGGAGATCGGGCGGTTCTCCTCGCCGGCGCCGGCACAGTTGTATCGCATCACCTACGACGGTTCGATTGTCGACGAGCAGGGTTACGTCGTGATGGGTGGCACCACGGAGCCGATCACGGCGGCGATGAAGGAGTCCTTCCGCCTCGATCTGGACCTGGAATCGGCGGTGGCGGTGGCTGTGAAGGCTTTGCAGCATGGCGGCCCCGAAGGGGAGGGCCGGACGTTGGGGGTCGATGCGCTCGAGGTGGCTGTGCTCGAGCAAGCCCGACCGCGACGCGCCTTCCGGAGAATTGCGGGTGCCCGTCTCGAGGCGCTGTTGCCCGGCACGGAGACCGGTAAGTCTTCGGGTAAGGGTTCTCCCGGCAGCACCGCGTGACAGTTACTGTCAGCGGTACACGACGACTGCTTGCGGTTCCGAGGCGAACTCGAAGTTCCGTGAGTCCCCGACGACTTCGCCGTCACAGGCGAGTGCGACCGGCGTTCCGCGAACTTCGACGGTCAATGAGGACACCCGCACGCGCTGATAGACGCGGGATCGTCCGAGAGTGCCTGTCGCTGCTGCCAGGACGAGGCGCAATCGTGACCCAGGTCCGGTTGCACGCACACACCGGACGTCGAGGAGACCGCCGGTGATGTCCGGTCTCGACATGGGAACTTGATCTCCGGGTGAGTAGTGACCGTTCCCGACGAACAACATCCACGCAGAGACGTGTTGACCGTCGATGGACAGGCGGATGGGTTCTGCCCTGCCGAGGACGCGAATCATCGCGGCGGCGGCGGACGGCCATTTGCCGAACCTCGGCTCCCATTTCTCGCGCAGTCGCACTGCGTCGGGGTAGCCGCCGAGGCTCGCCGCGTTGAGGAACCGAATGGTGCGTGACCCCATGGACACCGTGCCGCAGTCGACGAGGGTGGCGGACCCGGATTCGACTGCTGCCGCGGTATCTCCGATGTCGGGTGTGCCGATATCGGTGGCGAAATGGTTGAGAGTTCCGCCCGCGAATGCGGCCAGCGGAAGCGAGTGCCGGACAGCGGCGTCGGCGACGACCCGGACGGTTCCGTCTCCACCGTGGCCCCCGAGTGCCGTCGGGCGGTATCGACAGACGGCCTGGTCGATCTGGCGGGAGAAGTTTTCTGTGGAGTCGAGTTCGCATAGGCGTGCGCATGGAAGGGCTGATTCCAGTTCCTCGGTGGGATCGGAGTCGGTGTCGCCGGACGTGCGATTGACGATCACCAACAGCCCATCACCGCGGGGGAGCACCGGTGCATCTGCCGGGTGGCCTTCGGCGGCCTGATCCACCGGCCGTAATGCCCACCAACGCCGGGTGCTCAACGCAACCGCGCCGCCCACCATGGTTCCCGCAACGACATCGGTCGGCCAGTGGACGCCGTTGTGTACTCGCGAATAGGCCACCGCTGCGGCAAGCGGAGCCAGCGCGATCCCTGCAACCGGTGACTCCAATCCGACGCCGCTGACGAATGCTGCGGCCGACGCCGCATGTCCGGAGGGAAACGACGAGGATCGAGGGGTCGGCACACCGCGCAGGGGCGTGCTCCACACTCGTGGTGGCGGCCTGCGCCTAGGAATTGTCGGTTTGAGTACGCCATTGGCCACGGCGCTGGCACACAGAAGTGAGAACAGTCCACGTACAGCGCCGCGTCGCGGGCGGCCACCGACGAGCGTGAGTATCCCCGCGACCGCCCACCACAGCGATCCGTGGTCGGCCGAGCGACTGAGTGCTTGCAGGACGCGGTCGGCACGAGAGGGTCGCAGTGCGGCCCCCCGGTCCATCAGTTCGACATCGGCGAGATGCAACTTGCGAAGCGGCCGGTCCATAGACATCAGCGTAGGCAATCGGCGTCGACGCCGTTGCCGTCGTTAATCGCTCGTCTCGGTGCGGAGCCGTTGTACTGTCGAGGTGTGCAGAGACGAATCATGGGCATCGAGACAGAGTTTGGTGTGACCTGCACCTTTCACGGGCACAGGCGGCTGAGCCCGGACGAGGTTGCGCGGTACCTTTTCCGGCGGGTGGTGTCGTGGGGTCGTAGTTCCAACGTGTTCCTTCGCAACGGTGCACGCCTGTACCTCGATGTCGGGTCGCACCCGGAGTATGCGACCGCCGAGTGTGATGATCTCGTGCAGTTGGTCAACCACGACCGGGCCGGAGAGCGGGTGCTCGAGGAACTGCTGATCGATGCCGAGCAGCGATTGACCGAAGAGGGCATCGGCGGCGACATCTATCTGTTCAAGAACAACACCGATTCCGCCGGAAACTCTTACGGGTGCCACGAGAACTTCCTCGTCGCACGAGCCGGGGAGTTCTCCCGCATCTCCGACGTTCTCCTTCCGTTCCTGGTCACCCGTCAGCTGATCTGCGGCGCTGGAAAGGTTCTCCAGACCCCGAAGGCGGCAACGTTCTGCTTGTCACAGCGCGCCGAGCACATCTGGGAAGGTGTGTCGTCGGCTACGACCCGGTCGCGTCCGATCATCAATACCCGTGACGAGCCCCACGCGGACGCCGAGAAGTACCGACGCCTCCACGTCATCGTCGGTGACTCCAACATGTCCGAGACCACCACGATGCTGAAGGTGGGCACCGCGGCACTCGTGCTGGAGATGATCGAGGCGGGCGTGTCTTTCCGGGACTTCGCTCTCGACAATCCGATTCGAGCCATTCGCGAGGTCAGTCACGACGTGACAGGGCGCCGCCAGGTGCGTCTGGCCGGAGGCCGACAGGCCAGTGCACTCGATATCCAGCGTGAGTATCATGCGCGCGCGGTCGAGCACTTGCAGAACCGTGAACCCGACACGCAAATCGAACAGGTGGTCGATCTCTGGGGGCGCATGCTCGACGCGGTCGAGTCTCAGGATTTCGCGAAAGTGGATACCGAAGTGGACTGGGTGATCAAGCGGAAGCTCTTCCAGCGGTACCAGGACAAGCACGGCTTCGATCTCGCCGACCCGAAGATCGCCCAGCTCGATCTTGCGTACCACGACATCAAACGTGGGCGTGGTGTCTTCGACGTCCTGCAACGGAAGGGGCTCGCCAAACGAGTCACCGAGGACGAGTCGATCGAGGAAGCAGTCGACAATCCACCGCAGACCACTCGTGCGAAACTGCGCGGCGAGTTCATCTCGGCAGCGCAGAAGGCAGGTCGAGATTTCACTGTGGACTGGGTGCACCTCAAGCTCAACGATCAGGCCCAGCGCACTGTGCTGTGCAAAGACCCGTTCCGTTCGGTTGACGAGCGAGTGGAGCGGCTGATCGCCTCGATGTGAGGCGAGCTCACCCACTAAGCTGCCGGACGTGGCGACTTCCAAGATCGAGCGGTTGATGAATCTGGTCATCTGCCTGCTGTCCACCCGACAGTTCCTCACTGCCGAGAAGATTCGCGAGAGCGTCGCCGGGTACGACGACTCGGCGAGCTACGAAGCGTTCAGTCGAATGTTCGAGCGTGACAAGAACGAGTTGCGTGACCTGGGCGTACCGCTCGAGACGGGGCAGGCCTCGCGGTACGGCTCGGTGGAGGGGTACCGGATCAACCGGGATGCGTACGAACTGCCCGAGATCGAATTGACCAGTGAGGAATCGGCAGCTGTGGCCGTCGCGGTTCGCTTGTGGGAATCGCCCGAGCTGATCGCGGTGGCTCAGGGTGCGTTGCTCAAGCTGCGCGCCGCGGGTGTGCAGGTGGACCCGGAGTCGCCGCGAGCTCCGGTCACGGCGGTGCCGGCACGCACCCGCGGATCGGAGCCGGCACTGGGGAGGCTGCTTGCCGCGATCGACGCCGGCCGTGCTGTTCGGTTCTCCCACCGCAGTGCACTGAACGAGCCGTTCGTCCAGAGGTCGGTCGAGCCGTGGGGTGTGGTGACCACTCATGGCCGGTGGTATCTGGTGGGGCACGATGTCGATCGCAATGCTGTTCGCACCTTTCGCCTGTCGCGCATCGACGATGACGTCACCGAATGCGGTCCGGCCGGCGTGGTGCACAAACCGGATGGCGTGGACCTTCGCGACATCGTGGACCGAGTCACCGCTTCCGGTGCTGTCACCGGCACTGCCACGGTGTGGGTGGCGAGTGAACGCGCCTACGAGTTGCGTCGGCTCGGTACGGAAGTGGGGGAGCGCGAACTTGCCGGTCGCGCGGGGACCGTGGTGTCGGTGCCGGTGCGTTCGCGCGATTGGATTGCGCGTGTCGTGGCCGGTCACGGGGTCGACGCGTTGGTTCTCGAGCCTGCGGAGCTGCGGCAGGAGGTCCTTGCCAAATTGACGGCGTCCGCCGACGAGGGCGCCGACTCGACAGAAGGGTTGTTCCGATGACGGAGTCAACGAGCAGTCCCGTGTCTTCGAAGAGGAGCCCGAAATCCGCGAGTAGCAAGCCGAGGACGGCGGGGAGCAAACTGTCGACACGGCTTGGACGTCTGCTCAATCTGGTGCCCTATTTTCTGGCGAACCCGGGCATCAGCGCGGCGGAGGCGTCGGCCGAATTGGGTGTCACGACTGCCCAGTTGATGACCGATCTCGACCAGCTGTGGATGTGCGGCCTTCCGGGATACGGTCCGGGCGATCTGATCGACCTGGCGTTTTCCGAGGAGAGTATCGAGGTCACGTTTTCGGCCGGTATCGATCGTCCGTTGCGACTGACGCGGACGGAGGCCACCGCATTGCTCATCGCCTTGCGTTCGCTGGTCGAGATGCCAGGGACGGTCGACCCCTCGGCGGCGCTGCGGGCCATCGCCCGCATCGAGAATGCTGCCGGGACCGCGGCAGCCCACCCGGACCACCAGGACACGGGGGCCGGCATCGCAGCCGAGCGGGTGTCGGAAAGCCCTACCGCGGCTACGGTGCGCTCGGCATTGCGTGAGGGAACCGCGTTGCACTTGACCTACTACTCCGCATCGCGTGATCAGGTCAGCGAACGAACGGTGGATCCCGTCCGGCTGGTCCTCGTCGACGGGCACAGCTATGTGCAGGCTTGGTGTCGCCAGGCCGAAGGCGTGAGGTTGTTTCGGCTCGACCGAATCGACGCGGTCACGGCGCTGGACGAACCGTCCGCACCACCGCAGCAGGCGCTCGACGACGACGCGAATCTCGAACTGTTCAGCGGCGACTCATCGCTGCCACAGGCGCACTTGCGGATCGCGGCCGACAGCGCATGGGTGATCGACTACTACCCGATGGACGTCGTCGAGATCGCGGACGACGGCACCGTCGAGGCCACCATGAACTATGCGACGCTGGATTGGATGGCTCGACTCGTGCTGGGGTTCGGATCCGGTATCACAGCGCTGGCACCAGCAGAACTGGTCGACGAGGTTCGCTCCCGTGCGGCAGACGCGTTGGCGGTGTACGACGCGATCGGCACCTGAGAGGGCTGCCTACCTGCGATCACACTCGACATGGAGAAAAACGGCAGGTTAACGGTAGTCGACGGGTCTCTTCGGTCAGCGCGGTGCCCACTCTGTCCGGTACCATTGCGCCAACTGATCTATTGGAGGTTTCACATGGGAGCCATGAGCCCCTGGCACTGGGTTGTCGTAGCAGTGGTGTTTTTGATCCTGTTCGGATCGAAGAAGTTGCCTGACGCTGCCCGCGGACTCGGCCGTTCGCTGCGCATCTTCAAGAGCGAAGTCAAGGAAATGCAGAACGACGACTCCTCGCGGTCGGACAACACCGCCGCATCAGGTGTCGCCCAGTCTGCCGAACTCCCGTCGGGCCAGACCCCTGCCGCTTCGCCTACTGCCGAGCAGCACACCGAACCCAAGTCCGCGTAGTTCCACAGGCAGCGTACCGGGGTGAGCATGTTTCACCCCGGGTCAGTGCTGACCGAACCACCTTTCTCCTGTAGACCGAGGAACCAGGGCCCACGTGCGCATTCCGTTCGATCCTCGTCGTAGCAAGCGGCGGACCAATCCTGACGGCACCATGTCGTTGGTCGATCATCTGTACGAACTGAGAACACGACTGTTGTGGGCGATCCTGGCGATCCTGGTCACCACGGTGGTGGGGTTCTTCTGGTACGCCCATTCGATCCTCGGTATCGAAAGCCTGGGCGAACTGCTGCGCGGACCCTACTGTTCGCTGCCGGACAGTAGTCGCGCCGATCTCAGCTCGGACGGCACGTGCCGCCTGTTGGCGACGGGCCCGTTCGAACAGTTCATGCTCCGATTCAAGGTTGCCATCACCGCCGGCATCGTCCTGGCGTGTCCCGTGTGGCTCTACCAGTTGTGGGCATTCATCACCCCTGGTTTGTACGTCAAGGAACGCCGCTACGCGGTCGGATTCGTCGTCTCGGCGGCGTTGCTTTTCGTTTCGGGCGCAGTGCTGGCCTACCTCGTGGTCGCCAAGGCGTTGCACTTTCTCCTCACCATCGGCGACAACGTGCAGATCACGGCACTCGGCGGTAACGAGTACTTCGGTTTCATCATCAATCTGCTCATCATTTTCGGGGTCAGCTTCGAAATTCCACTGCTCATAGTGGCGTTGAACGTCGTCGGCATCCTGCCCTACGAGAAGCTGAAGGCGTGGCGACGTGGTCTGATCTTCGGTCTCTTCGTGTTCGCGGCGATAGCCACACCCGGCCAGGATCCGTTCTCCATGTTGGCCCTGGCGCTTGCTCTCACCGTTCTGTTCGAGTTCGCGGTACAGGTGGCGCGTCTGAACGACCGCAGGAAGGCCCGCAAGGGTGGTGACTGGGACGCGGTCGGAGACGACGAAGCGTCCACGATCGGCGGTCCGAGCAGCCTGGACGACGAGTTCGACGACGCACCGCGCACCTCGCACGCCGGGCGCGGGCAGGACTTCTCCGACACGTTGTGACAACCTGGCGGGGTGGCTGTGACACCTGAGGAACCGAAGCTCGGAACGCAGCTCGATCCGTTCGCGACGCAGTTGGGGTTCGAGTTGGATCCGTTCCAGATCGAGGCCTGCCGTGCGCTCGAATCCGGGCACGGCGTCCTGGTGTGTGCGCCGACCGGTGCCGGCAAGACCGTGGTCGGCGAGTTCGCCGTCCACCTCGCATTGGGTGCGGGCCGTAAGTGCTTCTACACGACCCCGATCAAGGCGCTGAGCAACCAGAAATATGCCGAGCTCGTGGAGCGCTATGGCACCGACGAGGTCGGGTTGCTGACCGGTGATTCGAGCATCAACGCGGATGCTCCCGTGGTCGTGATGACCACGGAGGTACTGCGGAACATGCTGTATGCGGACTCTCCGGCGCTGCGCGGGCTCTCGCATGTGGTCATGGATGAGGTGCACTTCTTGGCAGACAGGTTCCGCGGCGCGGTGTGGGAGGAAGTCATCCTCCATCTGCCGGAGGACGTGCGCCTGGTCAGTCTCTCAGCGACGGTCAGCAATGCCGAGGAGTTCGGCGCATGGAGGGAGACCGTGCGCGGCGACACCACGGTAGTCGTCGACGAAACGAGACCGATTCCGTTGTGGCAACACATCCTGGTCGGGCGCCGACTCTTCGACCTGTTCGACGTACGTGCATTGCGTTCGGATTCGACCGAACGCACAGATCCGACCAAGAAGGAACTGGTCGTCGATCAGGATCTGGTCCGCTATGTGAAACAGCGCCAGATGCAGGATCGCGAAGACCGCTGGCAACCACGCGATCGTGGTCGTGGTCAGCGTGGGGGACCTCGTGGCGGATTCGGTGGACGCAGCACCTTCCGCCCCCTGCCTCGGCCTGAGGTCATCGCTCGCCTCGACGACGAGGGGCTGCTGCCGGCCATCACGTTCATCTTCAGCAGGGCAGGCTGCGATGCTGCTCTCGGCCAGTGCCTGCGTTCACGACTGGATCTGACGACGGACGAGCAGGTCGCCGAGATCCGCGAGATCATCGACAAGCACACGTCGGACCTCCCTCGTGGCGACCTCGAAGTTCTGGGCTACTGGGAGTGGCGGAAAGCTCTCGAACGTGGCCTGGCCGCCCACCACGCAGGAATGCTGCCCGTGTTCCGTCAGACGGTGGAGGAGCTGTTCGTCAAGGGTCTCGTGCGGGCGGTGTTCGCCACCGAAACGTTGGCGCTGGGCATCAACATGCCCGCCCGCACCGTCGTGCTCGAACGGCTCGTCAAGTACAACGGTGAAACACACGCCGAGTTGACGCCGGGCGAGTACACGCAGTTGACCGGGCGGGCAGGCCGCCGGGGCATCGACGTCGAGGGTCATGCGGTGGTGCTATGGCAGCCGGGTGTGGAACCTGTCGACGTCGCCGGGCTGGCATCCACCCGCACCTTTCCGCTGCGCAGTTCGTTCCGGCCTGCATACAACATGACCATAAACCTCGTCGATCGCATGGGCGTCGCCGAGTCCAGGTCGTTGCTGGAACGTTCGTTCGCCCAGTTCCAGGCCGACCGATCGGTGGTGGGCATGATCCGGGGGATCGAAAAGAACGAGGTGGCGTTGCGTCAGCTTCGTGAACGGCTCGGCGGTGAGGACAGTGAGTACCTGGAATACGTGGCGCTCAAGGGTGAGCTGAGTCGGCGTGAGAAGTCACTCGAGCAACAAGGCCGAGCCGAACGCCGGAAGGCGTCCGCCGAGGCACTCGCCACGTTGCGGCGCGGAAACATCGTGGGCTTGACGGTGGGACGGCATTCGGGGCTGGCTGTGGTGTTGGAACCGGACCACGATCGCGACGACCCGCGGCCTGTGGTGCTCACCGCCGACAAATGGTCGGGTCGCGTCTCGGCAGCGGATTTCCCGGAACCGACCAGGGTGCTCGGTGCCATGCGCCTGCCGAAACGGTTCGATCACCACACGGCACGCGGTCGCCGTGATCTGGCGTCCGCGCTACGGAGTACCGGCATTGTCGTGCCCGGTCGGAAAAAGCGGAAGAAGTCCGGCTCATCGGATGCCGAGGTCACACGTCTGCGGAAGGCGATTCGGCAGCACCCTTGCCACAATTGGCCCGACCGTGAGCAATTGACCAGACTGGGGGAGCGGCACAACAGGCTGGCACGCGAGACGGACACGATGCGGCAGAAGGTGGCCGCGACCACGAACTCGCTGGCGAGGACTTTCGACCGCATCCTCGCACTACTCACGGAACGTGAGTACGTCACTACTGGCGAGCACCCGGAGGCCACCGAGGACGGTGCCCGGCTCAGTCGGATCTATTGCGAAAGTGATCTGCTGGTCGCCGAATGTCTTCGCCAAGGCGTATGGAAGGGCCTCGGTGCGCCGGAGCTGGCCGCAGTTGTGTCGTCCGTCGTATACGAGTCACGACGAGAAGGCGACACCACCGAATACGCACCGACGGGACCGTTGCGGCATGGCCTGGCCGAGACGGTTCGGGTGTGGCGGGAGCTGCGCTCGGACGAGATTCGGCTCAAACTTCCGCCCACTCGTGAGCCGGACTTGGGCTTCGTTTCGGCGATCTACCAGTGGGCGAGCGAGAACTCCCTCATGGAGGCGCTGATCGCCGCCGGAGACCACGGGCGGGCGCTGTCTGCCGGGGATTTCGTGAGATGGTGCCGGCAGGTGATCGATCTGCTCGAGCAGGTGCGCTCGACGTCTCCCGACCCCGACGTCGCGAAGGCTGCAGGCCGAGCTGTGGCCAGCATCCGTAGGGGTGTGGTCGGTGTGGACGCAGGGTGATTTGTCACCTGTGGTTGGATTCCGCACGTGGTGTGATCCGGATGCTGTCCGACGCTCGAATCGGGCGCGGACGCTACGGTGGTTACGACTAGGCAATGCGAGCGGGAGGCGAAGATGAGCGGCCCTTATGGACCGAACGACCCGAATGGTCAGTGGGCACCGGGAGGCAACCCCGATCCGAATGGGGGAACCGGTGCACCGCAGTTCGGTCAGCCCGCCCAGCCGCCCACACAGGGACAACCACCCGCACAAGGACAGCCGCAGTTCGGCCAGCCTCCGCAATGGGCAGGGCAGCCCCCGCAATGGGCAGGCCAACCGCAGCAACCCCAACCTCAGCAACAGCAGCCGCAGTGGGCTCAGCAGCCGGGGCAGAACCCGGATCAGCAGTGGGGTGATCCGCACTGGGGTCAGCAACCCGGGCAACCACAGTGGGGTCAGCAGCCTGGGCAGGCGCCCGCGAAGAAGTCGAAAGCACCGTTGTTCATCGGCCTCGGCGTGTTCGTGCTGCTCTTGGCAGTCGCCGGAGCAGTGGTGGCCGGTTTGACGCTCCGAACCCACACGCTCGATCAGGAAGCCGCACAGGCTGGCGTCGCGAAGATCGTGACCGAGTCCTACGGCGCCGAACAGGTCGAGGGCGTGTCCTGCCCCGCCGGGCAAGAGCTGCAAGAGGGCGCGAGTTTCGAATGTGAACTGACCGTCGAAGGCACCATGAAGCAGGTCACGGTGACTTTCACCGACGACGAGGGAACCTACGAGGTCAGTCGACCCAGCTAGGCGTGCGCGGCCGCGGCCGCTGCCAGTGCCTTCGTCAGACGCTCGACGGAATTGTGAATCCCGAGCTCGTCGGCCAACGTGTCGAGTCGGTCGGTGTCGGCCGGCTCGGCAGGCAACCGGTCTGGTCGCGACATCGAGACGTCTGCGTCGGTGACGACCCGAACCACCGGCAGTGCCGCATCGAGATAATCGGCGGCAGCGTTCAACTTGGCCCGTATGCCGTTCGCCATATCCGATCCGGGATCGGCGACAGCAGCTCTGAGTGCCTCCAGCGACCCGAATCTTTGCAGCAAGGTGGACGCAGTTTTTTCACCGACGCCGCGCACGCCTGGGAGTCCGTCGGAGGAGTCTCCGCGTAGCGTGGCCAATTCCGCGTAGGCCGGTCCGGCTCGGTGTGCGGGCACTCCGTACTTTGCGGCAACTTCCTCGGGGCCGAACAACTCGGCCTTGGCGAGTCCGCGCACCACGTACAGCACCCGAACCGGAACCGGGTCGTCGGAGACCACCTGCAGGAGATCGCGGTCGCCGCTCACCACGACCACCACGTCGCTTTTCTCCTGCGCCGCAAGAGTGCCCAGCACGTCGTCGGCCTCCAAGCCTTCGGCGCCGGCCGTGGCGATCCCGAAGGCGTCGAGTACGTCCATGATCATGTCGACCTGCGGCGTGAGCGTGTCGGGGACTTCCTCGTACGTGCCGTCGGACTCCTCGGCCACTCGATGCGCCTTGTAGGTGGGTACCGCGTCTACCCGGAACTGGGGCCGCCAGTCCAGGTCGAGGCAAACCGCCAATCGGGACGGCTGATGCTTCGCGACGAGGGCGGCGACCATGTCGGTGAAACCGCGCACGGCGTTGACCGGTCGCCCGTCCGGCGCCGTGATCGAATCGGGAAGCGCGAAGTACGCACGAAACCAGAGGCTGGCGCCGTCGAGGACAAGCAACGGTCCACTCCGCAAGATTCCACTCATGGCTCTCCATCCTGCCAAACGGCGCTAACGTGTGGGCCATGAGCACTCATGCCGGAGCCAGCACTCGATTCTCCTCAGCGGTCTACGCCGATCGCCTCGTCCGGTCCGCGGCAGCGGCCCGGGAAGCGGGCTTGGACGCCCTCCTGATCACGCCCGGCCCCGACCTGCAGTACTTGTTGGGATCGAACGCTGCATCCTTCGAGCGGCTCACCTGTTTGGTGATTCCGTCGAACGGCGACCCCGCTTCGGTGGTGGTGCCTCGGCTCGAACTTGCGGCGCTGAACGATTCGGCCGTGGGCGAGTTGGGTCTGACGACCGTGGACTGGGTCGACGGCGTGGATCCCTACGCGATCGTCGCCGACGGGTTGCCACACCCGGCGCTTGTGGCCGTGGCGGACGCGATGCCCGCATTGCACCTGGTACCACTCGCGACCAGCCTCGGCGCGTTGCCGGTGCTGGCGACCGACGTGCTCCGCGAGTTGCGCATGATCAAGGACAACGAGGAAATAGAAGCCTTGCGCCGGGCAGGCCAGGCAATCGACCGCGTTCACGCCCGCATGGGCGAGATTCTCGTCGTCGGACGTACCGAGCGGCAGGTCGAGGCAGACATCACGGCAGCGATTCTCGAAGAAGGACACACCGAGGCCGCGTTCGTGATCGTCGGTTCCGGGCCGCACGGCGCCGACCCACATCACGAGGTGTCGGACCGGGTGATCGAAAAGGGCGACGTGGTCGTCATCGACATCGGGGGACCGGTGGAACCGGGATACAACTCCGACTGCACCCGCACCTACAGCATGGGTGAGCCTCATCCGGATGTTGCAGCGAAGTACGCAGTGCTCGAAGAAGCCCAGAAAGCAGCCGTCGATCTGATCCGGCCGGGGGTGACAGCGGAAGCGATCGACGCCGCTGCGCGCGACGTGCTGGCCGCGCAAGGACTCGCCGAGCATTTCGTCCACCGCACCGGACACGGCATCGGTTTGTCGGTGCACGAGGAGCCCTACATCGTTGAAGGAAACACCGACGAGGTCGCAGAGGGAATGGCCTTCAGCGTCGAGCCGGGAATTTACTTCCGCGGCGAGTGGGGTGCACGTATCGAGGACATTGTCGTCGTCACCGCGGATGGGTGCGAACCGGTGAACGTCCGGCCTCACGGGCTGACCGTTCTCGGCTGATGCCAGTCGTCAGGAACGCAGCGTCGCCGAGCCGAGGATCCGGGTGACCGCGATTTCCACCACGACCCGGTTGGGATTCTCTCTCGGCTGCCGATACCGGGCGGCGTACCTGTTCTCGGCGTCAGCGACCGATTCCGGGTCGGTGAGCACTCGACTGGGACCCTCGAGGGTGAGCCAACGGGCACCTTCCACCTGGCTGACGGCGCCGTAGCCACCTCGCTCCGCGTTGATCGCTTTCTGCGATCCGGCATTGGTGATCACCCGCGCCAGCCCGTGTTCCTGGTCCCAGGTGAACCCGACCGCGACGACGTGCGGTGTGCCGTTCTTGCGCATGGTGGTCAGCGTCCCGAGGTGGTACTCGGAGAGGAAGACGAGCGCGGCATCGTTCAAACGGAGCGGTTTGTCGGGGGTGCGGTCCATACGGAAACGGTAATCCAGGACTATTGAGGAGTGAGCGTGGGATCGAGAAGGAATGAGTTGCCAGGCGGTGGCGCAGTGCTGCTCCTTGGTGGTCGCAGCGAGATAGGCCTCGAGATCGTCGCGCGTCTGGCGCCGGGACGCACGATCATCCTGGCTGCTCGGCGCAGCCACCAGCTGGAGTCCGAGCGGCAACGACTGCTGGACGCGGGCGCAGCCGCCGTGGTGTGCACCGAGTTCGACGCGGACGAGGTCGACAAGCACGAATCATTTCTCTCGTCGGTGGCGGCCGAACATGGGCCCTTGGCGGTCACGGTCCTGGCCTTCGGCATTCTCGGGGATCAAGAGCGCGCAGAGCGGGATGCAGGCCACGCCGTCCAGGTCATCCACACGGACTTCGTCGCCCAGGTGAGCGTGCTGACGCACCTGGCGAACCTCCTGCGGACGCAGGGGTCCGGTCGCATCGTGGTGTTCTCGTCGATCGCGGGTGTGCGGGTGCGTAGGGCCAACTACGTGTACGGATCCGCGAAGGCAGGGCTCGACGGCTTTGCCAGCGGACTCGGCGACGCACTGCACGACACGAAGGTGTCGCTGATGCTCGTACGTTCGGGTTTCGTGATCGGTCGGATGACCGAGGGCATGTCGCCCGCACCGATGTCGAGCACGCCCGGTCAGGTTGCCGACGCAGTGGTGGACGGTTTGAGGCGTGGGGCGATCCGCGTGACGGTCCCGGGGAAGCTGCGTTTGGCGTTCTTCGTGATGCGGATGGTTCCACAAGCAGTCTGGCGACGGATGCCGCGATGACGGAGATCGTTGTCGTGGGTATCGGCGCAGACGGCTGGGACGGTCTCTCGCCTGCCGCGCAGCGCGAGGTCAACGCCGCAGAGGTGTTGATGGGCTCGTCCCGGCAGCTGGATCTGGTGCCGGGTTCCGCCGCGAAGCGGGTTGCTTGGCCGTCGCCTCTTGTTCCCGCGTTGCCTGCCCTGATGGAGGAGTACGTCAACCGCTCGGTGTGCGTACTGGCGAGCGGCGACCCGATGTTCCACGGTATCGGCGTGACCCTCGTGGATCTGTTGGGTGCGGATCGGGTTCGGATTGTGCCGCACCCCTCGTCAGCGGCCTTGGCCTGCGCGCGAATGGGATGGGCCGCACACGAGACTCCGGTGCGGAGCGTGGTTTCTCGGGCGCTCGAGACCGTCCTACCGGATCTACGCGACGGTGGGCGCCTGCTGGTGCTCGGTCGCGACAAAGACACTCCGGTACGGCTATCCGCGTTGTTGGCCGCGCATGACTTCGGCGACACACGCATGACGGTGCTCGCCGAACTCGGGGGCGAGAAGGAGTCACGCATCGACGGCATCGCCCGAACGTGGGCACATGATCCGTCGACCGCTCTGAACGTGATCGCGCTCGAGTGCTGCGCCGACGTCGCTGCCAGCCGACGGGGGCGGTTGCCGGGCCTTCCGGACAGCGCCTACTCCGGGGACGGCCAGATGACGAAGCAGGAGATTCGGGCGCTGACTCTGTGCGCGCTGGCACCGGCACCGGGCGAATTGTTGTGGGACGTGGGTGGCGGCTCCGGAACCATCGCGATCGAATGGATGCGAACGCACCCGCGCTGTCGAGCGGTGTCGTTCGAGCGTGAGACCGACAGGTGCGACCAGATTCGAAGCAACGCGGTCGAACTGGGTGTTCCGGACCTGATTGTCGGCGGCGAAGCGCCCGCCGCGTTCTCGTCAGCTGGGCCGGTCCCGGATGCAATCTTCGTCGGTGGCGGTGCCACCCAAGAGGGGATGCTCGAGCGATGTTGGGCGACACTGCCTGAAGGCGGCCGTCTTGTCGTCAACGCGGTCACCGCAGAATCGGAAGCGTTGCTTCTCGCGTGGTATGCCGCGCACGGTGGTCAGCTACGCAAATTTCAGATGTATCGAGGTGAGCCGCTCGGCGAGTTCACCACGTGGCGACCGCAACTGCCTGTCGTGCAGTGGTCGGTGACGAAACGAGAGAAGGACGAACGACGATGACCGTGTACTTCATCGGTGCCGGACCAGGTGCGGCAGATCTCGTGACCGTGCGCGCGCAGCGGATCATCGCGAGCAGCCCCGTGTGCTTGTACGCGGGCAGTCTCGTTCCTACCGAACTATTGGCGGAATGCCCAGCGGATGCGCGGCTCATCGACACCGCACGACTGAGCCTCGACGAGATCGTTGCCCTCCTGGTCGAAGCGCACGAGGCCGGCGACGATGTTGCCCGGTTGCATTCCGGTGACCCGTCGATCTACAGCGCCGTGGCAGAACAAGCACGACGCCTCGATGCGGCGGGGGTTCCGTACACGATGGTGCCAGGCGTTCCCGCATTCACCGCCGCTGCCGCGTCTCTCGGGCGTGAGCTGACCGTTCCCGGTGTGTCGCAGTCGATCGTGCTGACCCGAGTGTCGACGTTGTCGACGGCGATGCCAGAGGGCGAAGACCTGCGCACTCTCGGCCGCAGCGGCGCCACGATGGTTGTGCACCTCGGAGCGCATCGTATCGAGCAGATCGTAGAAGAACTGTCGGACAACTACGGCACCGACTGCCCAGCAGCGGTGGTGGCATTCGCATCGCGTCCCGACGAAATCGTGTTGCGAGGAACGCTGGCGACTCTCGTCGGTCAGGTGAAGGAAGCCGGAATCACCAAGACCGCGGTGGTGATTGTGGGTGGAGTTCTTGCTGCCGAAGGATTTCCGGACAGTTACCTGTACTCCGCTACCCGTTCGCGCGGCACCCACTGACCGTGCCACGCATTCTGATTCTCGGCGGCACCGGGGAGGCTCGTGCGCTCGCTGCGACGCTCGCGGAAATACCAGACATGCAGGTGGTGTCTTCGCTCGCGGGGCGAGTGGCGAACCCGACCCTGCCGCCCGGCGAGGTCCGCACCGGAGGATTCGGCGGTGCGGACGGACTGGCGCAATGGATTCGGAAACAGTCGATAGACGCGATCGTCGACGCGACCCATCCTTTCGCCGCACGGATCACCAAGAACGCGGCGTTCGCAGCCGAGCAGTGCGGCATTCCACTCGTAGTGCTGCGGCGGCCCGAATGGTACGCGCCCGACAACGCGAACTGGAACAGCGTGTCCGATACCGTGGCCGCCGCGGAACTGCTTCCCTCGGTCGGAACCCGAGCGTTCCTCACGATCGGCAGGCAAGGGGTCGATGCCTTCGCTGGGCTGGACATGATGTGGTTTCTGATTCGCTCGATCGATCCACCCGAAGGGAAGATGCCTCCTCGATCGGAGCTGACTCTGGCCCGCGGTCCGTTCACGGTGACCGGAGAAGCCTCGTTGATGCGCCGGCACCGAATCGACGTGCTCGTCACCAAGAACAGTGGCGGCGAGCAGACCGCGGCGAAACTGGAAGCTGCTGGTCAGCTCGATATACCGGTCGTCGTCATCGAGCGCCCACCGCTGCCCGCCGGTGTGGCGACGGTGGTTGACGTGCCCGGCGCAGTCACGTGGATCGCATCCTTAACATAACAGACTGGTTGCGACACGGTGTCGAAGCCATCACAAAACCTCAGAACCGAACACGTATCACTTCAGTCACTCGGATAGTCGGCAGTCGAACGTCTATCACGTTGGCTGACAACGCAACGTTGCCGGCACGCCTATTTCCGCAGAAGCGGAGAGGATTGAGCCAGCATGATCCAACGCAGATCGAGAAAATTCACAGCGGGCCTGATCACCGTCGTCGGAGTGGTATGCGCCGCCGTGCTGGGGCTGGGCGCCGGAACCGCCGCAGCCGCACCACACAACTGGGAGAAGGTTGCGCAATGCGAAAGCGGCGGTGACTGGACCACGAACACCGGAAACGGTTTCTTCGGCGGATTGCAGTTCCTTCCGGAAACCTGGAAGTCCCACGGCGGTGAGGGGCTTGCATCGGAAGCGAGCAAGGCCGAGCAGATCCTGGTGGCCGAAAGGGTTCTCAAGACTCAAGGCCCGGGTGCGTGGCCGGTGTGCGGCCAGTACCTCACCCTTGCCGACCCCGGTGAAAGTGAGTCGGCCTGGGGTGGTTCGGCCGCAACCGGTTCCGACGAGGCGGATGCGATTGCTCGAACAGCTCTCGCCGGTGCGCGTGAGCTTGCCGCAGAGCGAGCGACGGGCCCGAGCTCCGAAGGATAACCAGCCCCCGTTGCCCGATCATTGCTTCAGCGCGTCGATCACTGCGGTAGTCGATTCGGCGATCACACTGTTGTCGGCCTTCACGTCGGGAAGACCGGTACTGCTGTCGGTGAGGAACACGAGGACGATCGGATCACCCTCCGGCGTCCACACGACCCCGGCGTCGTTGTTGGTACCGAACTTCCCTCCACCGGTCTTGTCAGCTGCAGTCCAGCCGGTCGGCAGGCCTGCACGGATGCGTTCATCCGAGGTGGTGTTGCCGCGCATCCATTCGACGAGCTGCTCGCGGGCGGAGCCGGTCAGACCGTCGCCCAGGAGGAGCTCCTCGTACCCCTCGGCCAACTCGCCGGGTGTGGATGTGTCACGAGGGTCGCCTCGGAGTGCCTCGTTGAGTTCGGGTTCCCAGCGGTCCAGGCGAGTGCTGTCGTCGCCCATGTCGCGGGCGATCGTGGTGACTGCGGGCGGCCCACCGATCTCCTCGAGGAGGTAGTTGCCTGCGGTGTTGTCGCTGCGAGTGAGCGCGGCCGCGGCCAGTTCTGCGAGGGTCATGGTGGTGCCCGCGGCCGGCTCCGTGACCGGTGAATACTCCACGATTTTCGCGGGGTCGATCATCACTTCTTTGTCGAGTGACGTCTCACCGGCGTCCTCGAGGCGAAGCACCTGCGCGGCCGCATAGGTTTTGAATGTCGAACACAGCGCGAACGATTCGTCACCGCGATGTTCGTACGACTCCCCGGTGACGGTGTTCAGGGCTGCCAGGCCGATGCGGGTGGAGGTGGAGTCTTCGAGGTCGCGCAGTACGGCGTCGAGTCGGGTGTGTTCGTCCGTGACATGAGCAGAGGTTGCTGTCGGCTCTGAAACGACGGGAGTGGTATCGGCGCTGGCGCACCCAGCGAGAAGGAGAGGGAGGGCGGCAGCGCTGGCAATGGCGCCACGAGATGCTCGCGAGTTCCATGTCATGTCGAACAATCTCGGGTCGTCCTTTGCCATTCACAAATACGATGACGGGGTTGGTGCGAGTCGGGAACGATATGGGTGCTGGTCTGCCTACGCGTATATGCGGTCTATCTCATGGACACGAAGAGACCCGACTACCTGGTTGAATGCCCTCCATGGATCTGATTCGGCATCTGAGCTTCTTCGTAGCGGTGGCGGAGGAAGGGCACTTCGGCCATGCCGCGGAACGGCTCGGTATGACGCAACCTCCGCTGTCGCAGGGTATGCGAAGACTCGAACAGCGGATCGGGACCGAGCTCGTTCATCGGGGTGCTCGTTCGGTGTTGCTTACCGAAGCGGGGCGAGAACTTCTTCCTCGTGCCCGCCTTCTGGTTGCGGATGCTGCAAGGTTTGACGACGAGGCACGTAGAGTGGCGGGCGGTCCCAGGGCAGTTGTCAGATGGGGGGTCAGTGCCGCTGTTCCGGACGAGGTGGTTGTCGGGTGCGTGAAAGCGCTCGGCGGTAATGACTCTCGCCGCGAAACGCGCGTGTCCACTATGACGGCCTCGACCAACGAACTCGTGGATGCGCTCCGTAACGGAGCCCTCGATGTGGCCGTAGTTGATCATCCCGCGATTGTCACGGGCCTCGAGTGCGGTCCCGTGCTCTCACTTCGTCGTTGGGTGGTTGTTCCCGAAGGCCACCCAGTCGCGATCGCACAGAAGCCGCAACTGCGAATGTTGCAGGGACTGAGCCTGACGACGCGGCCCCGATCCGACAATCAGCCTGGGCACGACCTACTTCTCGACCTTTTTCGGGCCAAAGGGATAGACCCGGAGGTGCGCGTCTCGAAGGACTTCCGCGATCTGGTTGGTCAGGTTGCCGCCGGCGGCTGTTTCGGCGTGACATCGGAGGCGCCGCGCTCGATGCCCGGTGTCGTGTGGGTCGACCTGTTGCGTCGAGGACTCGCTGCCCGAATGCGCATCGCGTGGAGGCAGGGTCACTCACCTGACATGGAGGTTCGGGCCCTCGATCGTGTGATTCTGAAAGCGGGACGATGACGACGGACACCGAGAAGAGCATCCTCGATGTCTTCGCCGATGCCGGATGCGTCGGGTGGCTGCACGCGCGCCGCATCGACACATCCGGAGGCACTGCGGGCGGGGAGGTTGCCGTCGGCGCGGATGACCTGGTGGTCACCGCATCGGTGTACAAGCTGACATTACTTCTGGCACTGTGTCGTTCGTTCGAGGCGGGGGAGATCGATCCACTGGCGCGTGTACGTGTCGAACCCGCCGACTGCACACCCGGCCCGACTGGCGTGTCGTTGTTTCGGGATCCCGTCACGCTCAGTTGGCGTGATCTGGCGACATCGATGATGACCGTTTCCGACAACGCGGCAGCAGATCTCATACTCGGGCAGGTGGGTTTGCCGAGCATAGAATCGATTCTGCTGGACGCCGGTCTCACACGCACACGCATCGTCGGTGGCACGGCCGACGCACATCGTGCGCTGGTGATCGATGCGCACGCGCACACCACCGCCGAGGCCTTCGCGTCTCTCGCGGACAACGATGAGGCATGGACCGTGTCGGCTTACGATCCGTCCTATGCAAGCGCAACGACGCCCCGAGAGATGACCGACCTGCTCGAGGCGATCTGGACCGACCGGTTGCTGTCTGCGGAGAAGTCGGCCTTCGTGCGGGAAATCATGGCAGCGCAGGTGTGGTCGCATCGCATTCGTTCCGGCTTCCCCTATGTGGACGTCACGGTGTCAGGAAAGACCGGAACGATAGGTGCCATTCGTAATGAGGTTGCGGTGGTGAACTTTCCGGGTGAAGCGCCGGTGGCGGTTTCGGTGTTCACGCGCGCTGCGCGTGCTGACCCGATGCTGCCACTGGTCGACCGGGCAATCGGCCGGGCAGCTCAGATCGCCGTGACGGAGCTCAGGTCCGGCAAGCTGGATTAGCGTCAATGGAAGGTTGACGAAACAGTGACGTCAACTTATGGTTGACGTATGAGCGGAACAGTGAAGATGAACAATCCAGTCCGACTCGATGAGCTGATCGACACGATCAAGCAGCTTCACCCGGACGCGCTGAGTCAGTTGTCCGACGCGGTGTTACTGGCGGATCACCTGGGTGATGTCGCGGATCACCTCATCGGGCACTTCGTCGATCAGGCCAGACGCTCCGGCGCATCGTGGACGGACATCGGAACGAGCATGGGAGTGAGCAAACAAGCCGCGCAGAAGCGGTTCGTTCCCAAAGGTCCTGCGAGTGGGGCGGAACTCGACCCGAACGAGGGTTTCAACCAGTTCACGCCGCGCGCACGCAATGTCGTGATGGCGTCGCAGAACGAGGCGCGCGATGCGGGCAACGACACGATCGTGCCCGACCACCTGGTACTCGGGCTGCTCAGTGAACCGGCAGGTATTGCGGCGCGGACGATTGTGAATCTGGGTGTCTCGCTCGACGATATCCGAAGTGCCGCAGCAGCGGAGCTACCGAATGCCGCCACGGACGTACCGACACTCATTCCGTTCGACTCCGGCGCCAAGAAGGCGCTGGAACTGACGTTCAGAGAAGCACTTCGGCTAGGCCACAGCTACATCGGCACCGAACATGTGCTGCTTGCACTGCTCGAGCACGAGAACGGGCAGGGCGTCCTGTCCGGCCTGGGCATCGCGAAGCCCGCGGCCGAGGCGCGAATCCTTGCATTCGTGGAGGAGGCGGCGCGCGCGGTAGCCGAGGATTGAGTGTGGGCGTCTATCCCGTGGTGGCTGCCAGTGCCCGCCGTCATACTCGAGCCCGTGCAGGTGGGGCGGCGCGTTGGGGGCTGCGGTCGGGGCCTGCTTGTGTGGGGAAGGAAGGGGCTGAATAGTCCCACTCGTTCGGAAGGGCTGCCTACACTGAGTCCGGTACTCCTGATGACCGAGGAGATGCGATGCATGGATTGCGAACTCTGTTCTGCCTGTGTGCAGCGCTGGCGTTAGCAGCGGCGGCGCCGGTCGTCACACCGGCCGTGGCGTCAGCAGACACATCCGCATCGGAGTGTGCCCTGCCGCTGCCGTACTACTCGGGAAGTAGGCCCCAAGGGGAAGTGTTCGGGTATCGAGTGTGCGAGACCAGCACTGCAGGGATGCGGGTGTGGACCCTTGGGCACGGGCCTGTGTGTGGTGGTGTCGTCCGTGTCGGGCTGGTCGCCTATGACGGCCGGCTGATCCAAGCGGGCGTCGGCTCACCTTCGTACACGATGCCCGAACCGAACCTTCCGCACTCGGTGCAGGTCACACTCCAATCGGGTCGGGGATTGTTCGACCAGGTCTCCGATGTGAGCATCCTTGCCTGCCGTGTCACCGCCACCGTGCATTGGACCAATCTGGACACCGGAGCTGCCGGTGCGGTGAGTCAGCTCCTGACCCCGTTCGCGCCGGAGCCTCCAGGTCCTCCCCGCAATGGCTACGAGCTGTACCTGCCCACCGGGCACGGACGCGTGCAGGTGGCAGTGGCGACCAACTTCCCCCACCTGGGTGCGGCGAGAACCATCCACGTTCCATGAATCCCAAGTTCCATGAATCGCTGAACGGCTCAGTTCGGGTAGCGGCGCGGGGTGAACACGCGCGATGCGTCACCGATCACCGTCGTTGTGGACGACCCCACGATCAACAGGCACCGCATGTCGACATCCGCGGGGTTCAGGTCGGCGAGGCGCACGACCCGCACGTTCTCCTCGGCACCCGCCACATCACGACCGATGACGACCGGGGTGTCGGGGGAGCGGTGCTCGAGCACGAGATCACGCATGGCCGCCACCTGCCAGGTACGTGATCTCGAGGCCGGGTTGTAGACGGCGAACGCCATATCGGCGCCGGCCACAGCAGAGATGCGTTGTGCCACCACATCCCACGGCTTGAGCCGGTCGGACAGCGACAACACGGCATAGTCGTGTCCGAGTGGTGCTCCGACACGACTGGCAACAGCGTTCGCCGCTGTCATACCGGGCAGGATGCGCACGGGAACGTCTCGCCATTGTTCGTCGGCAGCAACCTCGAGAACGGCGGCAGCCATCGCAAAGACACCAGGGTCACCCGAGGATACAACCGCCACACGCGAGCCGTTCTTCGCAAGATCCAGGGCCATGGCGGCACGTTCGGCCTCGACCCGGTTGTCGCTCGAATGGCGCCGTTGCCCGGGCCGGTGCGGAACACGGTCGATGTACGGGCCGTATCCCACCAGATCGGTGGCACGCGATAGTTCGTGCTGTACCTCTGGGGTGGTCCACCGCTGATCACCCGGTCCGAGACCGACCACGACGACCTCTCCCTTGCCTGAGTCATCGCTCAGGTCCGGGTTGTTCGACGGGCTGGGAACCACCGCGATGGAGAAGTACGGCACCTCGTCATCGGCAACATCGGCTGCAGCGGTGACCCGTTCCTTCTCGGTGCTCGCACGCTCCACGTATCGGGCCTCGTCCAACCGGCCCGAGTCGGTCAGCGCCTGCCGCACATGCGGGTACGTGCGCCCGAGCTTCAAGATCGCGGCAGCATCCGTCTCACGGAGACGTCGGGTGAGTTCGGCAGGCGGCAGTGTGCCGGGCAGCACGGTGAGGATTTCCTCGCCCTCCACCAGCGGGGTACCCAGCGTCGCGGACGCTGCACTGATCGACGTGACGCCGGGGACGATTTCGGCATCGAATCGGTGCGCCAGTCGTTTGTGCATGTGCATGTAGGAGCTGTAGAACAGTGGGTCACCCGCCGCGAGCAAGGCAACGGTGCGCCCCGCCTGCAGGTGTGCGGCAAGTTTTTCGGCTGCCTCTTCGTAAAACTCGTCCATCGCGCCCTGGTAACCGCCGGGATGGTCGATCGTCTCGGTGGTGACCGGGTAGACGAGGTGTTCCTCGATCTGACCTTCGCGCATGTACGGCGCGGCGACCCCGCGCGAGATGCTCTTGCCGTGACGGGCACTGTGAAAGGCAACGACATCGGCGTCGCCGATCACCCGGGCAGCTTTGACAGTGACCAGTTCCGGGTCACCGGGACCGATACCGACGCCCCACAATTTGCCGCTCATTCGACATCACTCGCAATCGCGTTGACCGCCGACGCGGTGATGGCGCTACCCCCGCGCCGACCGCGAACGACCAGGTACTCGATGTGACTCGAGTACTCGATGAGTGCCTCTTTCGACTCGGCGGCACCGATGAATCCGACCGGGCCACCCACGATTGCGGCGGGGCGGGGAGCCCCCGCCTCGATCATGTTCAGGAGGTGAAAGAGTGCGGTGGGCGCATTGCCGATCGCGACGACCGCGCCGTCGAGTTTGTCTCCCCACAGTTCCAGAGCTGCGGCGGAGCGCGTATCGCCCATCTTCTCGGCGAGGTCGGGAACCCTGGAGTCGCGCAGTGTGCAGACGACTTCGTTGTCCGCGGGCAGCCGCGTACGGGTGACCCCAGCGGCCACCATGTGTGCGTCGCACAAGACGGGTGCGCCGTTCTTCAGGGCGTCACGAGCTGCAGCGACGACGCCCCCGGTGAATGCGATATCCGCAGCCAGATCGACCTGGCCACTTGCGTGAATCATCCGGACCACGGCCTGCGAAACGTCCGTCGGAAACCTGTCGAGATCGGCTTCTGCACGGATCGTGGCGAACGACTGGCGGTAGATCTCTGCGCCGTCCCGGATGTACTCGATCATGGGCTAGACGATAGAGGTCCGCGGAAAGAGCGGGTCAGGGAGTCCGGTACTCGTATCCGGCGGTGGTCGCGACAATGTCCGTGACATCGGCGCGGGGCCGTCCGCACCGGCGATCGCAGCCCGACCAGTGTTGGTCGTCGGATACGGGTAGCTGATCTGCCTCGATAGCGGTGCGAACGTCGGCCCGAACGTCGGCCAGCGCCTTGTTGCAGCCGGGCTTGCCCGTGCACGCGGTGACGTGCAGCCAGGGCGAGTTCTCGTCGAAGATCAGGCCCATCGGTGCGAGGACGCGAACCACCTGCTCCGCCATGTGCTCGGTGAGATCGCACAGCAGCAGCGTCTTCCAGGGTGTGACGATCACAGGCCGTTCGACCGCTGCCAAGAATTCGGCCAGTCTGGCACCCAGAACCCCGAACGGCAGTGCGCCACCGAGGGTGACGAGGCCGTCGTCCTGACCGATCCACCCGATCGGTGCCGTCGGCTCAACGGCGGCACCGTCCGGGATGGCGGTAGGTGCCAGACCCAGCTCGGCCAGCACCCGGGTCGCACCGTCCTCGATTTCGCCGAGCCGCCACTCCGCCTCTCTGATCGATGCGAATACGTGCGCAGCCCGGATCAGCACCGACACCGCATCTGCGGTGCAGATCCGAACGCCGGTGTCGCGGCCGGCGAGGATCAGCGCGGACTGTGTGGAGTTCACCGCCTGGATCCCGAAATCACCGCCGCGAGGTGTGACATCGCCACGGCCGTCGTCGAGAGTGAACAGGACCCGGCCGGGCAGGCCGGCCAGTGCAGCCTCGGCGCACAGTGCCTGATCCAGGTCACGCACCAGGCTGCGCACATCGGATTCGCCACCGCTGCGGCCGCTGCGCGGTGACGCGAGGATATTCCGGACGCGCTCGTGGGTGAGCGACGGCAACAGCCCGGAGTCGGCTAGACGTGCGGCGAACTCGGTCGGATCGCTGACCGCGCGTAGCTGGATGTTTCCTCGGGAGGTGAGCTCGAGCTCACCGTTGCCCAAGGTGTGAGCGGCCTCCGCCAGCATCTGAACCTGCGTCGACGTGAGAATGCCGCCGGGCAGCCTGACCCGAGCCAACGCGCCGTCGGCAGCCTGGTGAACCTGTAGTGCACCAGGGCAGGCGTCGGGCTGAGAACGGGATCGGGCCATGCTCACAGGCTACTGCGGCACCCCGGTAGCATCACGAGCACTTGCGACTGCAGGAGAGGAAGCCGGTGTGAATCCGGTGCGGTCGCGCCACTGTGTGCCCGCTCGTTCAGGATGACGATCGGGCGAGCCAGACCCTCACCTGCGGCACACTCGACTCTTGCCACGGGGCGCGACACCCCAGGAAGGCTTCATCTCGTGATCCTGCTGCTTTCGACGTCCGATACCGACCTGCTCAGCGCCCGCGCCAGCGGGGCGGAGTACCGGTGGGCGAACCCCGCGCGCCTGCTCGTCGACGAAGACCTCCCTGCGCTGCTCGACGGCGTCGACATCGTCGTGGTGCGCATCCTCGGCGGACGCAGGGCGTGGGAAGAAGGCCTGGACGCGGTGCTGGCGTCCGGTATTCCCGTCGTGGCACTCGGCGGTGAACACGCACCCGACGCCGAACTGATGGAACATTCCACCGTCGCTGCCGGTGTTGCTGCCGAGGCGCACAACTATCTCGCCGAGGGTGGCGCAGACAACCTGGGGCAGCTGTACAACTTTCTGTCCGACACGCTGTTGCTCACCGGGCACGGGTTCGAACCGCCCGTCCACCTGCCCAGCTGGGGGCACCTTTCCTCTGTGAGTGAGAAGCGAGTCCAGGGACTCGTCAACCACTCACAGCCGAAGGTGGGGGTGTTGTACTACCGGGCGCAGCACCTGGCCGGGAACACGCGGTATGTGGAAGCGCTGTGCGAGGCGATCGATGCCGCCGGCGGCGACCCTATGCCGATCTACTGTGCCTCGCTGCGCACGGCTGAACCCGAACTGCTGAAGACACTCGGCGAGGCCGACGCCCTCGTGGTCACGGTGCTCGCCGCGGGTGGCACCAAACCCGCGACCGTCGGAGCAGGCGGAGATGACGAAGCCTGGGACGTGGCGGAACTTGCCGCGCTGGACGTGCCGATCCTGCAGGGTCTGTGCCTGACGAGCAGCAGGGCGGCATGGGAGGCGAACGACGACGGTCTCTCACCCATGGACGTGGCCACGCAGGTGGCAGTTCCGGAGTTCGACGGACGGCTCATCACCGTGCCGTTCTCGTTCAAGGAGATCGACGAGGACGGTCTTTCGACGTACGTACCGGACGCGGAGCGTGCCGCCCGCGTGGCGGGGATCGCAGTCCGTCACGCGCGCCTTCGCTCGATCCCGGCATCGGAGCGTCGGATTGCGCTGATGCTGTCCGCGTACCCGACGAAGCACGCACGCATCGGCAATGCCGTGGGCCTCGACACCCCGGCCAGTGCGATCAAGTTGCTCACCGAGATGAGGGCCGCCGGGTACGACCTCGGACCCGCAGGGGGTCCGGATGCTGTCCCCGGCTTGGCGGACAAGGACGGCGACGCACTGATTCACGCGCTCATCGCCGCCGGCGGGCAGGATGCCGACTGGTTGACAGCGGAGCAGCTCGAAGGCAATCCGATTCGCATCTCGGCGGCCCGCTACCGGGAGTGGTTCGCCACCTTGCCCGCCGAGCTGCGAGAGGGCGTCGAAGAGCACTGGGGCGAGGCGCCCGGCGAGCTGTTCGTCGACCGCTCACAGGACAGGGACGGCGAGATCGTGATCGCCGCGATGCAGTTCGGCAACCTGGTGCTGATGGTGCAGCCGCCCCGCGGATTCGGTGAGAAGCCGGTCGCCATCTACCACGACCCCGACCTGCCGCCCAGTCACCACTACCTTGCGGCGTACCGATGGATCGCCGCGGAACCCGAAGCGGGCGGCTTCGCTGCCGACGCGATGGTGCATCTCGGCAAGCACGGCAATCTCGAATGGTTGCCCGGTAAGACGGTGGGCATGTCCGCGACGTGCGGAACGGATGCAGCGCTCGGCGACCTGCCGTTGATTTATCCGTTCCTCGTCAACGATCCGGGGGAGGGGACCCAGGCCAAGCGCCGGGCCCACGCCACTCTCGTCGATCATCTGATCCCGCCGATGGCCCGCGCTGAAAGCTACGGCGACATCTCACGTCTGGAACAGCTGTTGGACGAGCACGCGAACATTTCGGCGCTCGACCCGGCCAAGCTTCCCGCGATCCGCCAGCAGATCTGGACGTTGATGCGCGCCGCGAAGATGGACCACGACCTCGGCCTGGACGAGCGTCCCGACGAGGACGTGTTCGACGACATGTTGCTGAATGTCGACGGCTGGCTGTGTGAGATCAAGGACGTCCAGATCCGTGACGGACTCCACATCCTCGGCGAGGCGCCGGTCGACGACGCCGAAGTCGAGCTGGTCCTGGCCATGCTGCGTGCGCGGCAGATGTGGGGCGGCGAACAGAGCGTTCCCGGTCTGCGTGAAGCATTGGGCCTCAGCGAAGACGGTGACGAGTCCCGCGGCCGAGTGGACGACATCGAGGCCACCGCGCATGCCCTTGTGAAGGGCATGTTCGACAAGGACTGGCACCCCGACGCCGCAGAAACCCTGACCGACGATCCGACCGTGCGACAGATCCTGAAATTCGCGGCGACCGAGGTGGTTCCGCGGCTGCGCGAAACGAACAACGAGATCGCGCAGGTGCTACACGCCCTGGACGGCGGATTCATCGCCGCCGGCCCGAGCGGATCTCCGCTGCGCGGATTGATCAACGTGCTGCCCACCGGCCGCAACTTCTACTCTGTCGACCCGAAGGCCGTTCCGTCCCGCCTGGCGTGGGGGACCGGGCAGGCGATGGCCGAATCATTGCTCGAGCGCTACCGCTCCGACCACGGCGAATGGCCGCGTTCCGTGGGACTGTCCGTCTGGGGAACGTCCGCGATGCGCACCTCCGGCGACGACATCGCTGAGGTGTTCGCCCTGCTCGGTGTGCGCCCCGTCTGGGACGAGGCGAGCCGGCGCGTGGTGAACCTCGAAGTGATCGACCTCGACGAACTCGGCCGGCCCCGTATCGACGTCACCGTGCGTATCAGTGGGTTCTTCCGCGACGCCTTCCCACACGTGCTGGCCATGCTCGACGACGCCGTACAGCTGGTGGCGGCGCGCGACGAGCCCGCGGATCAGAATTTCGTGCGCGCCCACGCGCAAGCCGACCTCGCGGAGCACGGCGATGAACGTCGCGCGACGACACGTATTTTCGGTTCGAAGCCGGGTACTTACGGTGCCGGTCTGCTGCAGCTCATCGACTCCAAGAGCTGGCGCGGCGACGCCGACCTGGCCGATGTCTACACCACCTGGGGCGGCTTCGCGTACGGTCGGGGCCTCGACGGAGTGCCCGCAGCGGACGATATGCGGTCCGCGTACAAGCGGATCACGGTGGCCGCCAAGAACACCGACACCCGTGAACACGACATTGCCGACGCCGACGACTACTTCCAGTACCACGGCGGCATGGTCGCCACCGTCCGCGCGTTGACGGGCACCGCACCCGAGGCGTACATCGGGGACAGCACCCGCCCCGAGTCGGTGCGCACGCGCACGTTGTCGGAGGAAACGTCCCGGGTGTTCCGTGCACGAGTCGTGAACCCTCGCTGGCTCGAAGCCATGCGGCGGCACGGGTACAAGGGCGCGTTCGAGATGGCCGCCACCGTCGACTACCTGTTCGGTTACGACGCCACCACAAACGTCGTCGCCGACTGGATGTACGAGAAGCTGGCGGAGTCGTACGTCCTGGACGAGACCAACCGTGAGTTCATGGAGAAGTCGAACCCGTGGGCTTTGCACGGGATATCCGAACGTCTTCTGGAGGCGGCCGAGCGCAAGCTGTGGGAAGCGCCGGAACAGAAGACGCTCGATCGACTGCGCGAGGTGTATCTCGAGACCGAAGGGGAACTCGAGGGCGACTAGGTAGCATCGGTGCAATGGCGATCCTGTACGACGCCGAACTTCGGCCGTCCAAACTCGAACTGATTGCAGCCTGGCTGCCCACCCAGGATTGGTACGGCGGGGCCACCGAGCCCCGGCTCGACGGTGTGGCGAGCTACCGATTCGACGACCCGGCAGGGGAAGTGGGCATCGAAACCCACCTGGTTCGCAGCTCGGACGGTGTCGTGTTTCAGATCCCGTTGACCTACCGCGGTGCACCGCTGGCGGGTGCGGAGCAGTGGCTCGTCGGCACCATGGACCACTCCGTCCTGGGGCAGCGTTGGGTGTACGACGCGGTCGGCGATCCCGTGTACACAGCGGCCGTCACATCGGTGATCGCCTCGGGAGGCACTGAGGCCGAGCAGTTCGTGAAGTCGGATGACGAGCTCAACCGGATTCCGAACACTGCACGGGTGGTCGGCATCGGTGGTGGTGCGCCCGATCCTGCAATTGTCACGGTGGTGCGTCGACCGGAGAGCGGCGCGGCTGACTCGAAAGGGCCACGACTCGAGGGGTACTGGGACGGACTGTCCGAACACGTTGCGCTCGTCGTCTTGTCGGAGGCATCCGCATGAGCGGCGCATCGAACCGAGCAGGGTTCGAGAAGATTGCAGCCGCGAAGTACGTTCTGCTCACGACGTTCCGGAAGGACGGGTCGCCGGTGGCCACCCCACTGTGGGCGGCACAGGACGGCGGCCGTCTCCTCATGTGGACGGTTACCGACTCCTACAAGGTGAAACGCATTCGCCGAAACCAGCGTGTGACGGTCGCGGTGTGCGACGCGCGCGGCAAGCCACGAGGTGAGCCCGTCGATGCGCAGGCCGAGATACTCGGAGCCGACGAGACCGACGTCGCCCGAGACGTCATCGCACGAAAGTACGGGATCCTCGGTTGGATCACGATAAAGGGCAGCCTGCTCCGTCGCGGCAGAACCGGAACCATCGGCCTGTCGATCACGTTGGTGCCGTAGGAGGCGATCCCGCATCGGTGGAGGCCATGTTCGGCCGACTCCAGTGACGCCCGGGAGTGGGTGCTGACATCATGAGTTGATGGTGCAGTTCGTCGAAGGCGTGAACCCAGACGATCGCGGCGCAACCAGGATCAACCACGCGATCGGGTTCGAACACACCCCGGAGTTCGAATCACACCTTGATCGGCTCCGAACCCGAAGGACTGCCGAGGCAATTCGGAAGGCCGTTCGGAGGGATGTTCCTGCAGCCCGCAAGCCTCCTTGCAACGATGATGGTCTCGTCGGGCGATCGGATGAGGAGTTCGTCTTCGCGCAGCATCAGAACCAGGATGTGGAGTTGATGCTGTCCCGACTGAGGGATTATCCCACCGGAGTCCGCTTCGATCTGATGGCACGTGAGCGCGATGCGGACAAAGACACGTCCATCGGCGAACGAATCAACCTCACACACCGACCCCGCAAGCATCGCGTCTATCTTGGAATCGTGCTTTCGGACGGCAAGATCGTCACCAATAGGAAGTGCACACCTCCCCAAGCGCCGGAGGATGACGACCCCACGACGCCTTGGCTGTATGGCGGTACAAGCTACAATCACCAATCCGAAACCGCCGCAACGTACTTTCTGAGTCCCCGACCTGAAGACGGCAGTGAGATGGTCTTCACGATCGCATACCCAGAGATCGGGATTCATCGCGCTTCCTCGATCACCATGGACTTCACGCGATTCATGCGCTCAGGGAAGTAGGCCTATTTGTAGATGTCGACGGCAATACTCGCAGGCAGTGGCAGCCGTGTGACGTGGATTTCGGGATGGTCGCTACCCACAAGCTGCGGACATGCGACTATGCGAGCGTGATGAACGAGAAGGCGCGTACGACTTTGAGTGCTGCCGCATTTGGTGGATTGCTGGGACTTGTCGCGGCGGGGGTGTGGGCATTCGATCGGCCGGCCGACGCGGACGGTCAGGCCTATGTTGTGTCGGACAGTGATGGCTTCTCGTCGTTCGTGTCACCGGCGGATCCGTCGTACACCGGTGGAGGTTTCACCGACTTCGTTCCGGCGTCGGAGCCCCGACTTCCGATTTCGCTCTGGATGGCATTGCCGACAGCGACGACCGGCGTGGGTGCAGCTACCGGCGCGATTGCAGCTACTGCGGGTGTGCGAGTGGTGAGGGTCCGCTCGGGTACATCCGGTATGTGAATTGATCGTTCACAGCGGTGAGTGGCCGCCACCGTTCACCGAACGGCGAACGCTGTCGCAAAACCGGGTTGCTCGGGGCCGAACCAGGAAGCAGATGCACTGGCACGCGGCGCGCACGAGTGGCATCGTGAAAACCATGAGTTCACCGGACAGTGCACGAGAAGGCTCGCAAGGCGAGTACAGCCTGGACGAGGACGACCAGCTCACCCAGGAAGACACCTTGGTCGACCGAGGTGTCGAGGATGCGCTCGACGAAGGGTATTCACCGCCGGATCGGCCTCTCGGCCTCGATGCGTACGGAACCACCGACGCCGAACAACGTGAGGGTGAGTCGTTGGATCAGCGGTTGGCAGAAGAGGTACCCGACGTTTCGGACGAGGGTGCGTCACCCGAGTTTCGCGACTACCGCGAAGTGGGTGACGCCCGATCGGGCCGGCTGGTCGCGGACGACGAAGGATCGAGGGAGGACACCGAGAAGGACATGGTCGCCGACGACGTCGGGATCAGTGGTGGTGCAGCCTCCGCGGAAGAAGCTGCCGTGCACGTGGTCGACGACGACTGACGCGACGGGTCAGTTCCCGATTTCGAGGTAGCCGTCGACCGCCGTGCGTTCCACCCGTTCGGTCGGCCCGTGTCTGCCCCCGTCCATCCGCGCAATCCTTGCGGTGCGTGGAGGAATGCCTGGCAGAGCTCGACGATCGCGCGGCCCGCAAGGACGCGGCCGGGGAAGTCGTGGGCGTGATCTCACCAATGCGCACGGCATCGATTTCTACGGTGGAGTCAGTCTCCGTAAAATGTCGATACATCGATCTCGTGCAGAGGAATCCACACCCCCGGTACCGGCGTGCCGGCTGCGACGCGAGTCTTGCGGGGCTTGCTCCTCAACGTGATTGCCAATGCGGGTTCTTCGTCCAGCTTGTTTGCCACGGCGTAGATCGTCGCCAGATGATGCACACACGGCGCGAGTCTTGCCGAGCAGTCGCAGGTAGCTGTGCAGTCGGACAGAGCAGGGGCGACCCCGATGCCTATCGAACTCAGAGCCGGGACGATGCTGTCCGGTAGCTCTCCGGAGGGTGCCGACCGGTCTGTCGTTCCGGCGCTGCGCAGAGCCCGGGTGACGGAGTCGAATTGCATTTCGTTCCAGAGCGGCACCACTATTGCGACAGTAGACACGACACCTTTCACGGTCACCTGCGCGCCGATACTTCCCGCAGAGAGACCGGTCAACACCACGGTGTTGTTACGCACGAGGCTACGTGCAGTGCTCAGCTTGGGCTTGGGCGCAGCTCTTTCGACTGTCCGCAACCATGCGCGACCCCACGCGGTTACTCCGAATTCGGCGGCCATCAGAGGATCACCGCGCCGTCCAACTCGAGGAGATCACGCAGTTCGGTATCGGGCAGCGTGGCGAACTGTGCCTCGAAACCGCCGGAAATCGAGTCGGCGACTGCCTTTTTGGATTGGTGCATGGCGGCGATGTGATCCTCGACGGTTCCTCCGGTGACCAAGGTGTGGACGTTGACGGTGCGCTGCTGGCCGATGCGGTGCGCTCGGTCGGTGGCTTGGTCTTCGACGGCAGGATTCCACCATCGGTCGTAGTGGACGACGTGGCTTGCCCGAGTGAGGTTGAGACCGAAGCCTGCCGCGCGCAGACTCAAGACGAGTACGGGTGAGGATTCTCGGCCGGTCTGGAAGGCGGCGACCATCTCATCGCGTTGTGACACACTCAGTCCGCCGTGGAGAAACGGAACATCCGCGATGCCCAACTCGGCCCCGAGGTGGGTCGAAAGTATCTCACCCATCGCCCCGTATTGGGTGAACACCAGAGCGCGGTGGCCGGAGTCGACCATTTCGGCGAGCATTTCTGTGGCGCGATCGAGTTTTCCCGAGCGTCCGCTCAGACCCTCCGTGTCACCGGTGATCTGCGCGGGGTGATTGCATACCTGCTTGAGGGTGGTCAGAAGGGCGAGGATATTGCCATGTCGCGCGATTCCGGTGCCCAGCCCGGAATCGAATGCCTTCGTGACGGCGGAGCGATAGATTCGGGCTTGCTCCGATGTGAGGGTGCAATTGACGGTTGCGAACTGTTTCGGCGGAAGATCTTTGGCAACAGTGTCCTTGGTTCGGCGCAGGATGTAGGGGTCGATGATGGCGGACAACCGAGACGCAGCGGTGGCGGAGCGGCCCGATTCGATCCGTGCGGCGAAACGCTCACGGAATCGTGCGCGGCTGCCCAGAACGTTCGGGTTGGCCACGCGGAACAGCGACCACAGCTCGTCGAGGCGGTTCTCGACGGGTGTACCGGTCATGGCGACGGTGATATCGGCGCGCACACGCGCTGCGGCCTTCGCGACGAGCGAGGTGGGGTTCTTGATCTGCTGTGCCTCGTCGAAGATCACCGAACTCCAGGATATCGGCTCCACGTGCTCGACGTCGGAACGTAACACGCTGTAACTGGTGACCACGATGGTTCCGTCGACCAGACGTTCAGGCAGTTCGCGGTCTGGTCCGTGATGGATGTGGAGCGGAAGGTGCGGTGCGAACCGCTGGATTTCGCGGCGCCAGTTGCCGATGACGGAGGTGGGGCAGACAACGAGGTGGGGCCCACACCCTGTTCGGATGGCCATCATCGAAATGGCTTGCAGGGTCTTTCCCAGGCCCATCTCGTCAGCGAGAATTCCGCCGCCGTAGGCGGACAACGATTTCAACCAGGCGACGCCCTGAACCTGGTAGGGCCGCAGCGTTGCCTGGATTCCGGAATGTCCTAGTTCGTCGAGGACTGTCGTGGCATCGTTGAAGTCCTGCACAGTGGAGTCGGCACTTCTGATCGCCGTGTCGTTTCGATGGGTCGCGGCATGACCTGCCGTGGGCATGTCCGGTGAGCGTCCGGTCTCGATCACTCGCTTCCACGCTCGCACGGATGCTCCGAGACCGGGGTGATCGATATCGAGGTGTCGTAGACCGTCCACCGCTACGTCGAATTCGATCAGCTGGGTATCCACATCGCGTACTGCGATGCCGCCGTCGCCATCCGGAACAGCCATCCGGGACACGGCTGACGAGCTGGTGGTAAACCCCAAGTCCGAGAGTTCCGCTGCAGAATCGGGTGCGCCCCAGAACGCGAAGGACATCTGCTCAGGTAGGTACGTCGCCTGCAGACGGAGCGGGGTTGGTTGATTCACGGTCGCCGACGGTAGTCGGGTTCGGGGGCTTACCGCCAACGAAAACGTCGGGAAAACCCGCAGTTCAGCTGTGGTATTTCCGACATTGACGAGCCGCGACGACCTCGTTAGTGAAATTCCTGCTCCGGCGATGCGCCATCGATTCCGGTGCTCGGTGTCACTCGGGACGCCGCGAGGTGGCCGCAACGGTCGCCAGTACAACAGTCACAGTTGCCGCGACCACACCCCATGGCAGAGGTGATGCCACTGCCGCCAGCGGGGGATCGGCGGGGTAGCCGTGTGTCCACCCGTAGTCACGAAGAACCGGCGCCGAGACCGCAAACAGGGTGATGGTCATAGGCATCAAGGCGCCGGTGAGTACGATCGGCCGCGCCACGGGCATACAGGAGGCAACAGTCAGGCCCACAGCGAACGGCAAGACGAGAGCGTAGGCGCTGATCGGCACGACGTCGAGGGTCGCGTTGCCGGACAGCGCACCGGTCACGGTTACCGTGGCGATCAGCAGCATCCCCGTCGACTGTGCCGGCCGGAACCACCCGATCGCCGCCCCTACGACCAGAAGTCCGACGCCAGCCATCACCAGCCACCACGACCCGGCGAAGTATCGCAGTTCGTTGACCGACGACGCCGCGACCGCGAGCCCGGCCAACAGGAAATGGCCATCACGGGTCGGGAGCCACCGAGTCGAGGCGAGTACCGCCGCGCAGGTGAGGCCCACCGCCACGATCCACGAGACGGTGCTTGCCGATACCGACCCCAACCACGCGTACAGGAAGATGAAGCTCAGGGGAAGCGCCACGCCCACAAGAAGACCGCACCGAGGTTCCTCGGGTTTGCTGCCGGGGCGTTCGAGGAGCGCGACGACGCCGATGACGAGCGCAGCGGCTGCGGCGACAAGAACCGGCACCGCAGCCGGCACCGTCGTCGGATCATCCGGCAGCGTGACCGACCACCGCGGTAGCCGGGTGCGCCACAGGGTGGCGGCGCCATAGAACAGGTTCGTTCCCAGGACCCCGACCGCGACGGCGATCAGCGCCGCGCGCCTGCCGGCCGCCGTTCGTACAGCGGCCCCGAGCAGCATGCCCGCCCCGACAGCGTTGAGAGTCACAGCTGCCGAGGCGGTCACAGCCACGAAGGCGGGCAGCGCGATGACAACCCCGCCCGCTGCCGCGGCCAGCGCTGTGAGCAGCCGGGCCCACCGCACGGACAGCACCGCGAGCACGCCGACGGCGGTGACCGCAGCTACGGTTCCTGACCATTGCGGCGTTACCAGCACCGACCACGCACCGTTGCCTGCGAACTCGTGATCCTGGACAGCCGATTCGCGGAAGGTGAACGCCGCAACCGCGCCACCGATGAAACCGGAGACACTCGACCCGAATCGACCGACCACGCTCATCCGAAGATTCTCCTTGCGGTCAGGCATCCCCTGCAGGATCGGCATACCGTGCTGGTCCAGTTCACGGTCGGCACGTCGGCATCACTCATCGCCGAAGAGGTTACGGTGAGCGGCGACGGTGCCGTCCGTGGCGGTCAATTTCCTGATTCGACGTACCCCTCGACCGCCGCGAGCAGCCGGTCGAGAGCTGCTCCGAATGCGGCGTTGTCGCCCCGCTGCTGGGCCGCGCGGAGGTCTTCGAGCGCTGCAGCCATTTCCGCAGTTCGCTCCGCGGTCATGTCGGTTGCCGGCGGAATGTCCGTATCCGGTGCTGCGGACAGTGAGGGAGCGGGCGCCTCGGTGGGCGGTGCGGCGCGAGCATCGCCACCGGGTGCGGTGGCTGCGGCACCTGTGCCCGTTCCGAACACCTGGTCGAGTGCCTCGGCCAACGTAGGCGCGTATCCGATCCTCACACCACCGGTCCCCGGTTCGCGGAAGCTGACGAGCACCCGCGAGAGCTGCGGAAATGTGGAGCCGTCAACCGTGTTCGAGATGCGTTCGGTATACAACGGTTCGACGTAGAGGACCCCGCCGTCGGCGATGGGGAGGGTGAGCAGATTGCCGTACTGGATACGGTTGGAGCGTTCCAGCAAAGTGCGCTCGGAAGCCACACGCGTATCGGAGATCATCGAGTTCTGAATCTGTTGCGGGCCTTGCGTCAAAGTATCGGTGGGTAGCTGCAGAACGGTCATGCGGCCGTAGTCGTCTGGGTCGGAACGTGCGGAGAGATACGCCGACAAGAACTCTCGGTTGAAGCCGACCATCGCACTCGCCAGCCGGAACGAGGGCTCGGCGGTTTCCTGATCTCCGACGAGTACGTAGAACGGCGGTTGGTGCCGATTCGTGTCGACAGTGGGGTCGCTCGGCACGGACCAGAACGCATTGTTGGTGAAGAATTCCCGCGGATCGTTCACGTGGTACTTAGCGAGCAGTTCTCGTTGCGTGCGGAACAGGTCCTCCGGGTACCGGAAATGTGCACGCAGCGAATCCGAGACCGCGTCCTCGGGTTGAACCGTTCCGGGGAACACACTCTTCCACGCTTCGAGAACCGGGTCATTGTCATCCACCTGGTACAGCGTGACCGTGCCGTCGTAGGCATCTACCGTGGCTTTCACCGAGTTGCGCGCGTACCCGATTTCGTCTCGGGGAAGCGCACGTCCGGTGATGGGGTCGGCACCTGCCTCTTCGAGGGTGGAGCGTTTCGAGTACGGGTACTGCGGCAGGGTCGTGTAGGCATCGACGATCCAGACGATTCGGCCGTCGACGGCCGCCGGATACGGGTTTCGGTCCGTGGTGAGCCACGGTGCCACCTTCTGGACCCGCACCTGCGGATCACGATGAAAGATGATCTTGGACTCGGGCTCGATCGCGCGCGAGAACAAGATATTGCGTTCTGTGTACTGCGTGGCGAAAGCCAACCGATTGAACCAGTTTCCGATCGGTACGCCACCGGCCCCGGAGTAGGTGTATTTGGTGGCGTCGGTGTCGTACTCTCTGGGGCCCTCCGTCCCGGCGGTCCCGACGATCGCGTAGTCCGGCGAGGCACTCGCGATGACCTCGCCGTAATAGATGCGCGGTTGGTCCACGGAAATGATCTGCCGGCCGGTGCCCTGAGAGGCGATGTCGCTCACCGTGTAGATCGGGTAGCCGCTGTCACTGCTCGCCGTGTCCCCGGTGGCCATCCGCGCGGCGGCATTGACCCGGTTGGCGGGGGCAGCGACGAAGCCGTCGCCGTGGGTGTAGACGGTATGACGATTGATCCAGTCGGTCTGGTTCCCGGTCAGGCTCTGTGGCGACAGTTCGCGTGCACCCACTACGTAGTCGCGTAGTTCGCCGTCGATCTCGTATCGGTCGATGTCGAGGCTGGGTGCAAAACTGTAGAAGTTCTTGAGCTGTTGTTGCTGGGTGAATGTTCGTGAGAGCACGGCAGGGTCGAGTAGGCGGGTGTTGGCGATGGTCGTGACGTCCGCGGGTACCTCCCGGGGTGAACGCGTCCCGACGCCGGAGTAGGGCTCGTACTCCACTGTCTCGGACCCGATTCCATATGCATCTCGGGTGGCCGCGATATTGCGCTCGATATACGGGCGCTCGACGTCGGCGGCGTTCGGTCGCACCGAGAACTGCTCCATCAGCAGGGGCCACACCCCACCGACGAGGATGGACGACAGGACGAGCAATGCTGTGGCCAACGCCGGAATCCGGAAGTCGTGCGCGACGATCGCGCCGACGAAGGCAATGGCGCACACGACGGCGATCGCCGCCATGATCAGCTTCGCGGGCAGCACGGCATGGATGTCGGTGTATCCAGCCCCGGTGAACGTCGGCTCCTTGCGACTACTCGAGACGAGGGCATACCGGTCGAGCCAATACGCGACCGCCTTCAGCAGGATCAGCGTTCCGGCGAGTACTGCAAGCTGGACACGAGCAGGCCACGACAGCACGATGGATCTGCGTGCGACGCGCAGCCCGCCGAACAGGTAGTGGGTCGCCAGATTCACGGGCAGGGCGAAAGCCACGGCAATGAACGACCAGTTCAACACGAATTCGTAGAACGGTAGATCGAACACATAGAAGCTGATGTCGTGACCGAACTGCGGATCGGCCGCGCCGAAGGATCCTCCGTGCAGGAACAGTTGGACCACGCCCCAGTTCGTCTGGCCCGCGACGCCGGCGAAGAATCCGAACACCAGCGGGATCGCGATAGTGAGCAGGCTTCTGCGCTTCAACACCTCGTTCCGGTACTGCTCGACGCTTCGATTCGACGGCGACGGCGGAATGAAGACCGGACGTGATCGGTATGCCATTGCCATTGCCAGAAACAGGGCCCCGCCAACGAGGAGACCGACCGCGCAGAACAACACGATGCGAGTGACCAGCACCGTCGACCAGACGTTGCGATAACCGACCTCGCCGAACCACAACCAGTTCGTGTACGCACCGACGAGCAAGGGGAGGACGATGAGCAACCCGAGCAGAGCCACGGTGACGAGTGTGAGAGTTCTCGTCCGCGGCGATGCGAACAGTGGGCCGGTCATGTCCTGTCCTCTCAGGTGTGACCGTTTCGCCCTATTCTACGGATTCCGCGTTCGGTGTCACTGTGCTCTGCTGACCGACGACATGTGAAAGTCGGGGATCCGCAGCGACGGCATGGCCGTACGGGTGAACCAGTCCTTCCACTCGCGAGGAAGCGTCCGCTGCGTGGCACCCACCTGGGTGGCACGGCGCAGTAGGTCCAGTGGGCTCTCGTTGAACCGAAAGTTGTTGACCTCGCCGACGATCTCACCGTCTTCTACGAGGTACACGCCGTCACGGGTGAGGCCCGTCAGCAGCAGCGTCGCGGGATCCACCTCTCGGATGTACCAGAGTGTGGTCAGGAGCAGACCGCATTCGGTTTCCGCGACCATCTGATCCAGGGTGACGGACCCCTCGCCATCGAGGACGAGATTGCCGCCGGGCGGCGCGGCGGTGGCGCCGAACTCCTGGGCGGCCGATCGCGGGTAGGCCAATGCGTTGACCACCCCATCGCGAATCCAGTCGGTCCGCACCAGCTCCATGCCGTTGTCGAACACCGACACGGATTCGTCGGAGTACCCCGTGACCAGAAACGGCGCCGTTTCCAGCCCCAGTGCCACGGGGTCGGAGTACAAGGTGAACGGGAGATCGCTCAGGCGTTCCCCGATCCGGGTGCCACCTGCGGTGGACAGCGCCGAGTGTCCTTCGTGGGCGCCGCGCCCTTCCATCGACCACATCAGGGAGATCATCAGATCGGCGACCGCGGACGGAGGGAGAATGGTTTCGTACCGGCCGGCCGGAAGATCGATGCGGCGTGCCGACCAGTCCAGCCGATTCGACAGCTCTTCGAGCATCTTCGTCGTTGCCAGATCCGTGAAGTCTTCGGTCTCCGCACCCACCCAAGCACTGGCGTCCCCGCGCTTGCCGTTGATCTCGACCGATCCGGTGGGCTGGACGTGTCGCCGCCGAATTCCCGTCGACGTCCCCAACCACGTCGTGTGCAACTGGTGGTGCGCGAAGCCGTACAGCAGGTCGGTGTGGTCGAATCCCTGGCTCAGATCTTGTGCAAGCTGTTCGAAGGCGCCGATCTCGGTATGGGCCGGTGGGTGATCCCATGTGCAGTCCGAACCGTCGCCTGTGTGCAGCGGCATCGTGTCGGATGCGGGCCGTGCGGCGCGGGCTGCGTGCTCCGATGCCGCTACCACCGCGGCGGTCTCGCGGGGATCGACACTGGACGAGGTGACGATGCCGACCTTGGCCGTGTCACCGGCGCGAACGATCGAAATCACCGTCCATTCCCTCGACGTCGACACACCGTTGGTGGTCATGGAATTGCCTGCCCACCGCAACGATGCCTCACTTGCATCGGTGACGATCACCATCGTCTCGTCGACTGTCGCCAAATCCAGAACGCGGTCCACCAGATGCGCGGCGGGAATCATCGGCCACCTTCCGTCCGAGTATTGAGAACATGGACACTGCGGAACAGTGCGCTCGGGCAGCCGTGGCTGACGGACGCCACCTGCCCGGGTTGTGCTTTACCGCAGTTGAAGGCGCCGCCGAGCCGCCATGTGGACGCCCCGCCGACCGCTGCCATGGACCGCCAGAAGTCGGTGGTGGTCGCCTGGTAGGCGACATCGCGTAGCTGGCCGTCGAGCCGACCGTTTCGAATCCGATGAAACTGCTGGCCGGTGAACTGGAAGTTGTATCGCTGCATATCGATCGACCAGGACTTGTCACCGACCACGTAGACGCCGTCCTCGACGTCTCCGATCAAATCGGCGGTGCTGCGATCCACCGCCGGATCCGGCTGTAGCGACACATTCGCCATGCGTTGGATGGGGACGTGATGCGGCGAGTCCGCATAGGAACAACCGTTCGAGCGCGCGAGGCCGAGCCGGGGAGCGAACACACGATCGAGTTGATACCCCACCAATACACCGTCGCGGATCAGGTCCCACGACTGCGATCTCACCCCGTCGTCGTCGTAGCCGATCGAAGCGAGACCGTGTTCGGCTGTGCGGTCTGCGGTGACGTGCATGATCTTGCTGCCGTACCGAAGGCTTCCCAACTGATCCGGTGTCGCAAACGACGTTCCCGCGTACGCCGCCTCGTAGCCGATCGCCCGGTCGTACTCGGTGGCGTGCCCGATGGATTCGTGGATCGTCAACCACAGATTGGACGGATCGATCACGAGATCGGTCGGACCGGGAACGACGCTGGGGGCCTTCACCTTCTCGGCCAACAGGATCGGCAAAGCCTCCAATTCCCCGGTCCAGTTCCAGTGATCATCGGAGCCGACGTACTCCCAGCCGCGGCCCACCGGCGGCGCGAGGGTGCGCATCGTCTCGAACCCTCCGGTAGACCGGTCCACCGTGGTGGCCTCGAATTCCGGGTCCAGGCGGACGCGTTGCTGTGTGATGGACGATCCGGCCAGATCTGCGTAGAACGTCTGCTCCTTCACCTGGAGGCACTGTGCGGTCACGTGGTCGATCCCGCTCGACGTCAGCAACCGGTCCGAGCGCTCGGCGAGTATCGCGACTTTGTCCGCTGTCGTCACCGCGAAGGGGTCCGTCTCGTAGTCCGAAATCCAGCTCGCATCGGCGTATACGGGTTCTGGCGCCAATTCGACCTGTTCGCGGTTGAGTCCACGCAGCGTGCGCGCTACGTTGACGGCGACTCGGGCGGTCGCGGCGGCAGTGGCGGGGGTCAGCTCTGCGTGTGACGCGAAGCCCCACGTCCCATCGACCACCACCCGTACGGCGAAACCGAGTTCCGAGCTGTCGACGGCCGCCGACGCCACACCGTCACGTAGCCGCAGCGTCGAACTGGTCACCCGGTGGACCCGCACATCGGCGTGGCTCGCGCCGGCTCGCTGCGCCGTATCGAGCGCGGCGTCCGCCAGCGCGCGCAACGGAAGCGCGAGGAAATCGTCGTCGATCTCTCTGGTCACAGTCACGCATTTCACGGTAGTCCGGTTGCCGTCCTGATTGCTGCCAACGGCGGTGCAGCACATCCGCCGGCGCCCAGGGGCCGAACCCGGCCACCGTGCGCGCCCTACGCTGTCACCCATGCGGAGATTCAGTCTGTGGCTGCGGGGGAAACCGACGGTTGCGGACGCCATTCTTGCCGCCATGCTGTTCGTGGCCGAGTTCGTGTTGGCCGCCGATGAACCGGCGCAGCCCTTATTGCACGTGATCCCGGCTGTCGGGCTGTCCGCACCCATCGCGTGGCGGCGAAGATTTCCTCGGACGGTGGCCGGTGTGGTTCTGGCGGTGTCGTTCGAGAACACGTTCGTCAGCTGGAGTGTGGGGGATCTGTCCGCCGAACATCCGGCGCTGCTCGCATTACCGATAGCGCTCTACACGTTGGTCGTCTATGTGGGGCGTCGCGCCGGACTCGTGTTTCTCTGCGGCCTGGTACTCGACACCGTGACATCGGTCGTGTTGCTGAACCAATCCGTACTCCAATCCGGTCTGTTCGCCGTCCTGCTGTATGCGTTGTCGTGGACGGCCGCCGAGTTCCTCGGTGCCCGACATGCCTACGACGAAGAAGTCGCAGCTCGGCTGGCAGTGGCCGAGTACGACCGGGATCGTCGCGCGCAGGAGGCGGTCGCCGCCGAGCGCACCCGCATTGCTCGTGAACTGCACGATGTCGTTGCCCATGCTGTCAGCGTGATGATCGTGCAGGCGGACGGCGCCACCTACGCACTGAAGAAGAATCCGGCTGCCGTGGAGCAGGCGTTACGGAACATTTCGGGCACCGGGCGCCAGGCGCTGGCGGAGCTGCGGCGGACCGTGTCACTTCTGCGGGTCGAGCAGTCGGACGATCTCCCACAGCACGGCACCGCAGGTCTAGCGAACCTCGTCGCGATGATGCGCAGCGCAGGTTTGCGAGTGGAACTGGAACTGGCGGGAGAGTTGGACGGCATCAGCGCCACCGTGAGTCTGGGCGTACACCGCCTGGTGCAGGAGTCGCTGACGAATGTGCTCCGCCATGCCGGAAGCAGTCCGAAGGCACGGGTCCGGGTCCACAGGCGTGACGAAGATGTGCTGGTGGAAGTGACGGACAACGGCAAGGACACGGACGGGTTCACGTCTGGGTCGGGAAACGGTCTGCTCGGAATGCGCGAGCGAGTTGCAGTTCTGGGTGGGAACGTCGAGGCAGGTCGCCGGACCGATGGCAGTTGGCGTGTCCTTGCCACCTTGCCACTCGACGCCGACACCTGAACCTGGCCCGGTCGCCGCATGGCGTGAGAGAGTCCGTAGCCACTATGTTGACGCATGTGCCGATAACCGTGTTGCTCGTCGACGACCAGGAACTCATGCGAATGGGTCTGAACATGGTGCTCGAAGCGCAAGACGACATCGAAGTCGTGGGTGAGGCCCGCGACGGTGCTGCGGCAGTCACCGCGGCTCGCACACTCGAACCCGACGTGATTCTGATGGACGTGCGAATGCCGGTCGTGGACGGGGTGAGCGCCACCGCGCAGATTCTCGAGTCCGGTAGCTCGAGTCGCGTGCTGGTGATGACCACGTTCGACCTCGACGAACACGCGCTCGGCGCACTCCGTGCCGGGGCCAGCGGATTTCTGCTGAAGGACACACCTCCGGAAGATCTCGTGTCCGCTGTCCGAAGCGTCGCGGCGGGCGATGCCGTCGTCTCGCCCAAGGTGACCCGGCGGCTCCTCGGCAGATTCATCGACGGCGGCGAGACGACGCCACGGCGCGATCCCACGGTGCTCGACGTGCTCACCGAGCGGGAGCGGCAGGTACTCGAACACATGGCGACCGGGCAGTCGAACACGGAAATCGCCGCAGCGCTCTTTCTGTCCGAATCGACCGTCAAAACCCATGTGGGACGCATCCTGACGAAGCTCGAACTGCGTGACCGTGTGCAGGCGGTCGTTCTGGCCTACGAAACGGGCTTGGTGAATGCCGGATCACGTGCAGACTGATTCGTCCGTTCGGGAGAAAATCGGGCACCTCGTTCGTTGATCGATCGAGGGTGCCGATCGGATTCGCCTCGATCGGCCGAAAGGAGCCGCCATGTATGCCGCACTGTTTCTGCTGTACGTCGTCGTGGAAGTCGCCGCCCTGATCTGGGTGGGAAGCATGATCGGCGCGGTGTGGACTGTGTGCTTGCTCTTGGCGGGCACCGCACTCGGCGTGGTGTTGGTTTCCTCACAGTGGCGTCGAGTGATGCTGGGGTTGCGCCGTGCAGGGCAGGGCGAAGGCTCGCCGGGTGCGGCACTGGCGGACGGCGCCCTCGTCGGAATCGGTTCGGTTCTCATGTTCGTACCCGGCCTGGTGACCTCCGTACTCGGGTTGGCGCTGCTGATACCGCCGACACGATGGCTGCTCCGCCCGGCCGTGATGTTCGTCGTGGGACGCCGTACCACCGCGGCGTTCGCGGGCGCCGACGCCTTCACCAGAGCCGCCCGATTCCGGTCCGGCGAAGTCATCGAAGGCGAGGTCGTGGACGAGTACTTCGACGAAAGGCCGACCCCCGGCCGAACTGTACTTCCCTGACGGGCACACTTGACGTCCGTGAGAACTCAACTGCTCGTCGGCGGACGCATCTACAGTTCCTCGTCTCCCGATGCCACATCGATGGCGATCACGGACGGGGTCGTGACCTGGGTGGGCGACGAACGCGCCGGTCGTGCGTTGAACCCGGACGCGGAGATCGAGGACCTTGCGGGCGCCTTCGTCACACCCGGATTTGTCGACACCCATGTGCACGTCACATCGTTGGGGTTGAACATCGTCGGCCTCGATCTCGTCGGGGTGTCGTCCAGGGACGATTGCCTATACCGGCTGAGCGAGTTCGCACGAACCCACGACGACGACGTGATCTGGGGACATGGGTGGGACGAGTCGTCGTGGGACGACGGATCGGAACCGACCACGGCCGATCTCGACGTCGCTGCACCGGGGCGCAAGGTGTACCTGTCCCGAATCGACGTTCACTCGGCAGCGTGCTCGACGCCGATGCGTGAAACGGTTCCGGGGCTCGATGCCGCCGCCGGATACTCAGCGGAGGGGCCTCTCGGATTCGATGCCCACCACCAGGTCCGCGCCGCGGCGCGCGATTTGCTCACCACACGGCAGCGGGAACGCGCCCGCACCGCCGCATTGGACTCGATAGCAAGCACGGGTGTGGTCGCCGTACACGAGTGCGGGGGACCGGACATCTCGGGTCTCACAGACTTTCGGGAACTGCTCGAGCACGAGCATGGGGTGGAAGTTCGTGGCTACTGGGGTGAGGCGGTCGAAACGCCCGAAGAAGCCCGCGATCTACTGGCCCGCACCGGTGCGCACGCTCTCGGCGGTGACCTGTTCATCGACGGTTCCATCGGTTCGCACACCGCGTGGTTGCGGGAACCCTACACGGACGACCCGGACACTTCGGGGAACAGTTATCTGACCGTCGACAAGATCGCCGCGCACATCCGTGCCTGCACTCTCGTCGGAGTGCAGGCCGGATTCCATGTGATCGGGGACGCCGCAGTAGGCGCGGCGGTCGAAGCCTTCGGGATCGCGGCCGACGAATTGGGGGGACCTGCACTGGCAGCTCGCGGACACCGACTCGAGCACGCCGAGATGATGAGCGGCGACGACATCGAGCGATTGGCCTCCTGGGGTGTGATTGCCAGCATGCAACCGGGATTCGATGCACTGTGGGGTGGGAAGCACGACCTGTACGCCCTTCGTCTCGGCCCTGAGCGGGGAAGCGCCCTCAATCCGTTCGCCGCAGCCGCGGCGGCCGGCGTGTCGTTGGCCTTCGGATCCGATGCGCCGGTCACCGCGGTCGACCCGTGGACGATGGTGCGGGCCGCCGTCGACCACCGCACCCCCGGCAGCGGTATCTCCCCGCGCGCCGCCTTCTCTGCTGCCACACGTGGCGCCTGGCGTGCCGGCGGTGTGCGGGACGGCCTGGCCGGCACCCTCGAACCAGGTGCTCCCGCGTCGTATGCGGTGTGGGATGTCGGAGACTTGGAAGTCAGTGCCCCCAAGGATGCGGTTCAAAGGTGGTCCACCGATCCTCGGTCTCGGGTTCCCGCACTGCCGCGCCTGGACGAACAGGCACCGATGCCGGTGTGTATTCGGAGTGTCCACCGTGGACGAGTAGTTCATGAGCGGTAGCCCGCGACGCGTGCCGTCGGCCGTGCTCGTGCGCCTGGCGCTCTCGCCGATCGCCGGACTGCTCGTGTTCGCCGGTTTCCCACCGAGACCGTTCTGGTTTCTTGCACCGATCGGCCTGGGCCTGCTGACATTGGTTCTCACCGATTTCGGCAGGGGAAGGCTGCGGGTTCGATCGGGCTTCGGGTACGGATACCTTGCCGGCCTCGGCTTCCTCCTCCCGCTTCTGCCCTGGATCGGTGAATTCGTGGGTGCGGTGCCGTGGTTGGCACTGTCCGCTGTCGAGGCGTTGTTCATCGGCGCCTTCGGCGCCCTCGCCGTCCTCGTTTCACGGTTGCCCTGGGCCCCCCTGTGGATTGCCGCGGTGTGGTCGCTCACCGAATGGTTGAGGTCCTCGGTGCCGTTCGGTGGATTTCCCTGGGGAAGGCTGGCATTCGGGCAGTCGGAGGGGTGGTTGCTGCCGCTTGCATCCCTCGGCGGTGCGCCGCTGCTGAGCTTCGCGGTGGCATTGACCGGAGCCGGTCTCGCCTTCGTCGTCGTCGCGCTGCGCCGACGCGATCGGAGATGGCCACTGGTCGGCGCTGCGGCAGCGGCGCTCGTTGCCTCGGTGGTTGCGCTCCTCGTGCCGTGGGTGAGTCCTCCCGAGGGCCGCAGCGGGACGGTGACCGTTGCTGCCATCCAGGGCAGCGTTCCGCGGCTGGGCCTGGATTTCAATGCTCAACGCAAACAGGTACTCGACAACCATGTGGCGCAGACATTGGAGCTGGCCGAGGACGTCGGTGCGGGCCGAGCACCGCAACCGGACCTGGTGGTCTGGCCGGAGAATTCATCCGACATCGATCCGCTCCGAAACGAGGACGCATACGCCGACATCAGCCGTGCGTCGGAATCGATCGGTGCGCCCATTCTGGTCGGAGCCGTGCTCGTCAACGACACGGTTCTGCCGAACGGCCGGCACACGACGACCAACTCCGTTCTGGTCTGGAACGGTGACGAAGGCCCCGACGAGCGCCACGACAAGAAGATCATCCAACCCTTCGGCGAATACCTGCCGTACCGGGACTTTTTCAGCAAGTTCTCCTCCTACGCCGACCGTGCCGGAAACTTCGTGGCCGGCCACGGTGACGGGGTGGTGCATGCGGCGGGGATACCGGTCGGTATCGCAACGTGTTACGAGGTCGCGTTCGATCGTGCGTTCCAACAGTCGGTGGACGCGGGCGCGCAGATCCTTGCGGTTCCCACCAACAACGCAACTTTCGGAGACACCGAAATGACCTACCAACAACTCGCAATGTCGAAGGTGCGTGCCGTCGAACACGGTCGCGCGGTGGTCGTCGCGGCGACCAGCGGTGTCAGCGCCATCATCGGTCCGGACGGTACGACGATCGACGAGACCGAACTCTTCGCTCCGGCTGCGTTGGTCTCCGAACTTCCGCTGCGGACCGAGACCACAATCGCGAGCCGATCGGGTTCGATCCCCGAAGCAATTCTGTGCATCTGTGCCGCCGGTGCGATTGCCGCCGCGATCATTCGACCACGCCGCACGAAGACGCCGACCGATCGTGTTTGATCCCCGGAGCTAGTGGGGATACCGATCAAAGGCAACAACAGCACGAAGGTCGACAACGGGAAGCACGAACACCAGGGCAGGGCCGGTGCCTGTACAAGCGCCGACCAATCCGCTCGACGGGAGGCTCCGAATAGTAGATCGAGAGCTTGTCACGTGATTCGTGTCCCACGCGAGTGGGAGGCGATCACGCGGAGTTCTGTCGACTGCGTGTTCGGGTGACGGTTCTCGATCTTCCAGTGAGCCTTCGCCGCGTGCGTTCAGGAGATCGGAGTGCGTGAATGACGTCGATGCGCAACACCGCGACAGCCCAGCCCGCGCGCACACGACAAACGCCGTCCCGGTACAACCGAGACGGCGTTCGTGGCGACGTCGGATCAGGCTCCGCGCCGCTACACGGTGATTCAGGCTCCGCGCCGCTTCGCGGTGATTCAGGCTCCGCGCCGCTTCGCCTTGAGCAAGTCGAGGCGTTCCTTCAGCAAGTCTTCGAGCTCTTCCTTCGAACGACGCTCGAGCAGCATGTCCCAGTGCGTGCGCGGGGGCTTGACCTTCTTGGCCTCGGGAGCAGTTCCCTCGATCAGGGTGCCCTCGAGACCGTTGCGGCACATCCACGTGCCGGGGATCTCGGCGTCATCAGCGAAAGGGATATCGAAGATCTCGCCGTTGTCGCAGCGGTACTTGGCCATGCGACGGGGCGCCAGATCATGGTCGCGGTCGGTTTCGTAGCTCACCGCTCCGAGTCGGCTACCTCGAAGTACACGATCTGCCATGGTGGGTTCCTCTCCTCGAACGTCTCCGCGTGGACACACCCGGAATCAGGTGACCAGGCGTTCACACACATCTACAACGCGGTGGGACCCCATTTGGTTCCCACGTGCGGCGTAGACGTAACCCATCCATCCTACCGGGCACGGTGCGCAGTGGTGCAGGGTGGCTTTATCCGCACCGGTACGATGAGCGACCATGGCCGGCCCGACACGCAAACCTGCTTCGTGTGTGTGGTGTGGTCGCGAAGTTGCAGACTCCGGGGTCGGTCGCCGCAAGCGCTACTGCCGACAATCCTGCCGCCAGCGCGCCTACGAACAGCGGGCGCTGGTGAAGGGCACCTCCATCCCTGCCGACGCGGTGGTCTTGACCCGCGAAGAGTCGGTCGCCGTGATGGATCGCTTGTTCGAGGTCCGCTGCGCCGCCGAAGACCTCGGCACAGCGGTTTCCGAAGGTGCAGACCCCGATGAACTCGCCACGATGTGCGACTCGCTGGTACAGCTCGCGCTCGCAGCCGAACGCTTGCGCTGACACCGACTCTCCCGCGTTCCCGCTCCGTACGGCCACCGCCGTCACCGGCTGCGTCTACGCACCTCTGTTCGATACCTCCGCCAACCCGATGGGGGACACCGATGGGTAATTCGCAACTTCCGAGCTCGCCTTCGACCGTCCCAGAGGGGGCGTTCCCCTTGTCGGCCGTGCAGCGCAGTATGTGGTTTGCGCAGCAGCTGAGTCCGGCGGTGCCCAAGTTCATAGCCCAATACGTCGAATTGCAGGGCGACGTGGACCTCGAACTGCTCAGCCGCGTCGCGGTCGAGGCGGCACACGAGTTCCAATCACCGTTTCTGCGTCTCCTGGACGTCGACGGAGAGCCGTATCAGATGGTCGACGAGACAATCGACCCATCGATCGGGTTCCGAGACTTCCGAGCCGAATCCGATCCGCAAGGGACGGCTCGGGCCTGGATGGATGACGACTGCGCACATCCGCTGCGGTTGACCCGGGATCGGCTGGTCGACATGACTGTCCTTCGGGTCGGGGACCAGATGTACTGGTGGTACACGCGCATCCATCACGTGGCACTCGACGGCTACAGCGGTGCGACCATGCTGAACAGAATCGCCGCGCTCTACACGGCCGCCGTTCGTGGTACCGAGGTCCCTCCGAACCGGGCACTCGACCTGCGCGAACTGTACGAACTGGACGAGAAGTACCGTTCGTCGCGGCGTTTCGAGTCGGATCGGGAGTACTGGGCCGAGCACATCCGGGGCATCGAGGGCGGTTCCACCCTCGCGAAGGCCGATGCCCCGGCCAGGGCCCACAGTCACCTCGAGAGTGCGCTTCTGTCGGACACTGCCATGGCAGGCGTCGATGCTGCCGGTGAACGCGTCGGCGCCACGGCGGCTGCCGTTCTGATCTCGGCTTTCGCCTGCTACCTGTCGCGCATGACCGGAAGAGAAGACGTTCTGGTCAACATCCCCGTTTCGGCTCGGACCACTGCGCCGTTGCAACGGTCCGGCGGCATGCTGGTCAACGTCGCGCCGTTGCACATCGCGGTGCTTCCGGACGATTCGGTCGGGGATCTCGTCGGCAGGGTTCAGCTCGAGTTGGTGGGTGCGTTGCGTCATCAGAGATGCAGCCTCGAGGACATTCGTCGCGACGCCGGACTCGCGGGTGCCGCAGGGGCGTTGTCCGGCCCGCTGGTCAACGTGATGCTGTTCCACCAGGAGATCACCCTCGGAAACCTGGTGGGCGAGTACGAGATCGTCACCTCCGGGCCCGTCGACGATCTGTTGGTGAACTTCTATCAGAGCGGGGGATCGGCGCGCACCTTCGTCGACTTCCGTGGCAACCCGGATCGGTACGACACCGCGGAACTGCGTTCACATCATCGCTGGTTCGTCGAACTGGTGGAAGAGTTCACCGTTGCCGAGCGTTCGGCGCAGGTCCACACTATTCACGCCGCGAGTGCTCGCGAAGGCAAGCGGATCCGGCGCACGCACGAGGTCCGTGAATTCTGGCGCCGCACCCTGGCAGGTGCACCGGAAGCCATCGCGCTGCCACTGGACCGGCCTTACTCGGGTGACCGTCAGCCGGACTACGGCACTGTCGAATTCTGCCTTCCGAAATCCAGCACGGCACGGGCCGCCACCCTCCCCACGGCCGATACCGAGGGCATGTTCGGCGTGATTCACACGGTGCTGGCCGTCCTGATGGCCAGGCTCGGTGATACAGACGACGTAGTGCTCGGCACTTACGACGAGGCGGGCTACGAAACGGCACTTCGCACGTCGGTGACCGGTGAGCGTACCTTCGCGCAGCACCTCGAATCCGTACGTGCTGCCGATGATGCCGCCTTCGCACACGCGGAGTTGCCCTACTACGAGCTCTTCGAGTGCAAGGACGGCGGCCGCGCGCGACCGCTCCGACTTCAGGTGATGTTCGAGTTGACCGGCACGCGGCCGCGCAGTTCGGGTGACCGGCCGTCCACCGCCGCCGATCTGTGGTGGTCGATGGACGAGCAGCACGAACGCGGCGGGCCGATTATTCGTGGCAGCCTCTCGTATGCAGCGGACGTGTTCGATCGATCCACTGCGGAGGGTCTTGTTGCCCGGCTGGAACGACTGTTCACCGATGCCGTGAGCCGACCGGACACGCCTGTCGGGGATCTGATGATTCTCGAAAGCGCCGAGATGGACCGACTGGCCCCAGTTCTCGGCACCGAGTCGTTGTCCCCACGCCTTCTCCCGGACCTCATGTCGCACGCAGCGACGGCGAATCCGGATGCCCCCGCGTTGATCGACGATGACCGGGTGCTGACCTACCGTGAACTCGACGAGCAGTCGAACCGCTTCGCACGGGTACTGACGGGCCGCGGTGCGGGACCGGGGTCCGTGGTGGCACTGGCAATCGCACGGTCGATCGAGTCCGTGCTTGCGACGTGGTCGGTAGCCAAGTCGGGCGCGGCGTTCGTCCCCATCGATCCGGCCTATCCGGCAGACCGAATCGAACACATGCTGTCGGATTCGCAGGCTCTGATGGGCATCACCGTCGAGCAGAGCGCGGACCGTCTACCCGACACCACACCGTGGTTGGTCCTCGGCAGTGGCGAGCTCGACACGGCTCTCGCACAGCAACCGTCCGGCGCGATCGCAGCTGGTGATCTCTCCGGCCCTCGACGGATCAGCCAGGCGGCCTATCTGATCTACACCTCGGGTTCGACGGGCACACCGAAAGGCGTGATGGTCACCCACGCGGGTCTGGCGAATTTCGCTGCCGACCAGCAGGAGCGGTACGGCGTCACCTCGCAATCGCGCACGCTGCACTTTTCGTCCCCTAGTTTCGACGCGTCGGTGCTCGAACTGTTGCTGGCGGTCGGCCCCGGCGCGACGATGGTGATCGCACCACCGACGGTGTACGGCGGTACCGAGCTCGCCGACGTCATGCACCGACACCGTGTGACGCACGCCTTCGTCACCCCCGCAGCCCTGGCGTCCGTGGACCCGACAGGCCTCGATCACGTGCGGTGCGTGATCACCGGTGGTGAAGCATGCCCACCGGCACTGGTCGAACAATGGGCGCACGGCAGGCGCATGTACAACGCCTACGGACCCACCGAGGCCACGGTGGTGGCTGCTGTCAGCGGCCCACTGGTTGCCGATGAGCCTGTCGCAATCGGCCGCCCACCCCGCGGAAGCGGATCGTTGGTGCTCGATTCACGGCTGCACCCCGTTCCTGTGGGTGTACCCGGCGAACTGTACGTGTGTGGGCCGGGCGTCGCGCGTGGGTACCACCGCCGACCGGCCACCACGGCGCAGCGTTTCTTGCCGGACCCGTACGGGCGGCCCGGAGTTCGCATGTACCGCACTGGTGACCTGGCGCGGTGGAACAGCCACGGCGAGCTCGAGTATTTGGGACGCACCGACTTCCAGATAAAGGTTCGCGGCTTCCGCATCGAGCTGGGCGAGATCGACGCAGTCGTCAGATCGCATCCTGGGGTGGGCTTCGCCGTCACCACCGGCCACGTCGCACCGTCCGGAGACACCCTGCTGGTCAGCTACGTTCTGCCCGAGGGAGATGCGCCGGTCGATACCGCCGGTCTGCTCGAGCATGCTGCGGATCGACTTCCTGCGCACATGGTCCCGGCCCGCGTGGTGGTTCTCGACGAGGTGCCGATGACCCCCGCGGGCAAACTCGACCGAAACAGGCTGCCCGAACCATCGTTCGAGGCGGTGGCCACGGTATACCGCGCGCCCGGAACACCGACCGAGAGTCGCCTGGTGGACCTGTTCGCCGAACTGTTGAAGGTGGACCGTGTCGGCGTCGACGACAGCTTCTTCGACCTGGGCGGTGATTCCCTCGTCGCCACCCGCGTCGTGTCGCGAATCAACGCCGCGTTCGCGACGGAGATCGGGGTTCTCGACCTGTTCGAAGCCCCCTCGGTGTCGCAGTTGGCGGAGCGAGTGGACGAGCAACTACAGATCACTGAGGGGCAGCCGGGACGGTCGCGACCGAGCCTGGTCGCCCATGAGCACACTGCTGCGATTCCGGTATCGGCGCCGCAGCAGCGTATGTGGTTCGTCAATCAACTCGACACATCGTCGAGCGCCTACAACATCCCGATCGCCATTCGGATGCGCGGTGAGCTCGACCGTGAGGTACTCGTCGCGGCGCTCGCCGACGTAATGGAACGACAGCAGGCCCTGCGCACCGTGTTCCCGAACACGGCGTCCGGGCCGGTCCAGGATGTCCGAACGGTCGACGAAGTCGCTCCCGACCCCGTCGAGGTCGACGTGAGTGCGGCCGATCTTCCCGACAGATTGTCGGAGAATGCCCGGGCCGGATTCGATGTCACAGTGGACATTCCGCTGCGCACCAGGTTGTTCCGAATCGCCCCCGGAGATCACACGCTTCTTCTCGTCGCACATCACATTGCCGCAGACGGGTTGTCGATGGGCCCACTGGCCCGCGACGTGATCACGGCCTACGTGGCGCGATCGGCCGGAAACGCGCCTGCCTGGGAGTCACTTGCCGTGCAGTACACCGACTTCACCGTGTGGCAACGCGACATGCTCGGAGCGGCAGACGAGCCGAGCAGCATTCTGTCTCAGCAACTGGGCCGATGGAAGGAGAGGCTGGCCGGCGTACCCGAATCATCGACGCTTCCCTTGGACCGGCCACGCCCGGCGCGTCAGTCGATGCGCGGCGGCAGTCACCGGTTCCAGCTCGAGGCAGATCTCCACCGACGACTTCGAGAGCTGGCCGCCGCACAAGACGTCACTTTGTTCATGGTCCTGCACGCTGCGTTGGCGGTCCTGATCGGCAGATCGGCGGACATTGCCGACGTCAGTATCGGTTCGCCGGTGTCCGGTCGGGGACCGCAGGAACTCGACGACCTCGTCGGAATGTTCGTGAACACGGTGGTTCTGCGAACGACCGTCGACTCGTCGCAGTCGTTCGTCGACCTCCTCGCCGACACCCGCAAGGTGGATCTCGCTGCGTTCGCAGATACGGACGTGCCGTTCGAACTCGTCGTCGACGAGGTGCAGCCGGTTCGTACCGAATCGCATTCACCTCTGTTCCAGGTCATGCTGGTGCTGCAATCGGACACCGAAACGCGAATCGAGTTGCCCGGGCTGGACCTCACGGTCGATCCAGTCGATACGGAAACAGCGAAATTCGACCTGCAGGTGATCGTCGACGAGCCCCGGCCCGATACCGAGGGTAGCGCCGGACTCGAGGTCGAATTGTCCTATGCGACCGAGTTGTTCGACCGCTCGACGATGGCTGCGGTCGGTGACCGGTTCGCCCGCTTACTCGAACAATTCGCCGATGATCCCGCGCGCACGCTCGGGGATGCTGCGTTGGCCGACGCAGCGGAGTACCACCGGGTGGTTCACGAGTGGAACGACACCGCAACGACAGTTCCCACCCGCACGCTCGTCGACCTGTTCGAGGTGCAGGTGGCACGAACCCCGGATGCCCCAGCACTTGTGTGGGAAGGCGAATCGCTGTCGTATCGCGACTTCGACGCCCGCGCCAACCGACTCGCCCGAGCACTCATCGAGCGGGGTGTGGGCGGCGATTCCAGAGTCGCCGTCGCCGTCCGCCGGTCACTCGACATGATGGTGGCGATCTATGCGATCGAAAAGGCAGGGGCGGCGTATGTTCCGCTCGATCCCGATCACCCGGCCGCGCGAAACTCCTACGTACTCGACAGTGCAGCTCCGGTATGCGTGCTCACCACCGCCGATGTTGACGCACACCTCCCCGTTCTCGATGTGCCTGTCGTCGATGTCGCTGTTGCTTCCCCGACGACCCACTCCGATGCGCCGATCACCGATGCCGACCGTGGGGGGCCGATCCGGCAGGACGGCGCCGCCTATGTCATCTACACCTCCGGGTCGACAGGGCGACCGAAAGGCGTCGAAGTCAGTCACCGTTCGATCGTCAACAGACTGCTGTGGATGCAAGACCGCTACCCACTGACTGCCGACGACGTGGTGATGCAGAAGACTCCTGTGACCTTCGACGTCTCCGTGTGGGAGTTGTTCTGGCCCATGCAGGTGGGTGCTCGGCTGGTCGTCGCCCAGCCGGACGGCCATCGTGACCCGGCTTACCTGTCGCGACTCGTCGCCGATCAGTCCGTGACGACAATGCACTTCGTGCCGTCGATGCTCGCCACCTTCGTCGCGGGCGCGGACCCGGACGAGTGCACCAGCCTGCGGCGCGTGTTCTGTAGTGGTGAGGCGCTCCCGCCGGCCACCGTGGCGGCATTCCGGCGGTTCTCGCCCTCGCAGATCCACAACCTGTACGGGCCGACCGAGGCCGCCGTGGACGTCACCTACTTCGAATGCACCGGTACCGAGAAGTGGTCGGTGCCGATCGGCGCACCCGTCTGGAACACGCAGGTATACGTTCTCGATACCAGGTTGCGACCGGTTCCCGTCGGTGTACCCGGCGAGCTCTATCTCGCAGGCGTGCAACTCGCCCGCGGTTATGTGGGCCGGAGCGAACTCACCGCCGATCGCTTCGTCGCGAATCCACTCGGCGACGACGGTACCCGCATGTACCGGACCGGCGACGTCGTGCGCTGGTCCCGTTCGGGGAATCTGGAGTACATGGGGCGCAGCGACTTCCAGGTGAAACTGCGCGGTCAGCGGATCGAACTGGGCGAAATCGAATCCGCGTTGCTCGACGATGCTGCGGTAGCGCAAGCGGTTGCAGTCGTGCACAGCCGGGAGGTGACGGGGGAGAGCTTGGTCGCGTACGTCGTTCCCACCCGCGGGCAGGTAATCGACGTCACCTCGTTGCGGGAGACCGCCGCAACGATCCTGCCCGCATACATGGTGCCGAGCCAGTTCGTGATTCTGAAGGAGCTTCCGCTCGGCGCAACCGGAAAGCTGGACAGGAAGGCACTTCCGGAGCCCGAGTTGCTCGCGCCACGCTCCGAATTCGTGGAGCCGCGCAATCCGGTGGAGGAGGTACTTGCGTCGATCTTCGCCGAGACACTCGATCTGCCCCGGATCGGGGTGCGTGACGACTTCTTCGATGTCGGTGGAAACTCGCTGGTAGCAACGCGGCTCGTTGCCAGGGCAGGCGAAGCGCTCGGTGTACAGCTCGGGGTCCGTGATCTGTTCGACGCCCCCACCGTCGAGAAACTCGCACTGCGTGCCGACGCCGTCACCGAGCAGGAGCCGGCACCGGTTCCGCTCGAACCGGTCCATCGCCCCGCACACGTGCCGGTGTCCCTGGCCCAGAAGCGGATGTGGTTTGTCAATCAGTTCGATACCTCCTCGCCGGCCTACAACGTTGCGATGGCAATTCGGTTGAGCGGACGGCTCGACACCGATGCTCTCGCCGCAGCGGTGGTAGATGTGGTCGAACGGCATGAATCGTTGCGCACCCGATTCCCGATGCATTCGGGTGTCCCGACACAAGTCGTCGTCCCGACCAGCGAAGTCGTGCCGTCCTTGCAGCCGATACCGGTTCCGGAAGGAGAGCTCGAGTATCGGTTGTCGGCGATCGCCGGGGCAGGCTTCGACGTCACGGTCGCGGCACCTGTACGAGCCGAACTGCTCCACACCCGTGACGACGATCATGTTCTATGCATCGTCGTGCACCACATCTGCGCCGACGGCTTCTCGATGGCGCCGCTCGCACGGGACGTGATGACCGCTTACACGGCGCGGACAGTCGGGACGGCGCCGGAGTGGGCACCGCTGCCGGTGCAGTACGTCGACTACACACTCTGGCAGCAACGTTCTCTGGGAGCCCCCGACGATCCCGACAGTATTCTCGCCGCGCAACTCCGGTACTGGAACCGAGTCCTCGACGGGCTGCCCGAAGTGGTGTCCCTTCCCACCGACCGACCTCGTCCCAACACGGCGTCGATGAAGGGGGCCGTCCACCACTTCCGAATAGACGAGGAGACACACCGGGCACTGACGGCGACCGCGCGCGAACACGACACCAGTCTGTTCATGGTCATCCATGCGGCGCTGGCAACATTCCTCGTCCGGCTCGGCGATTCGGCCGATGTTGCCATCGGAACACCCATCGCGGGTCGTGGCCGGACCGCGTTGGACAACGTGGTCGGAATGTTCGTCAACACCCTGGTGTTGCGTACCACCGCGGAACCGGACACCTCGTTCTCCGAATTGCTGGCCCAAGTACGTGACACCGACCTGGATGCGTTCCACCACAGCGACGTTCCGTTCGAACGAGTGGTCGACGACATCGCCCCCGAGCGTTCCACCGCGCACTCGCCGCTGTTCCAGGTGATGCTCGAGTTCCGTAACAACGAGCAACCCCACCTCGAATTGCCTGGTCTGAGTGTGTCCGGGATCGATCTCACTCCCGATATCTCGAACTTCGACTTGCAACTCACCGTGACGGAGGAGTTCGGTGCCGCCGGCGAACCCACGGGTCTGGAGGCGTCATTCACCTATGCAACGAGTCTGTTCGACCCGTCGACCGTCGAAAGGTTCTCCTCCTACCTCCAGCGGATCATGGCGGCCGCCACCGGAAACCCGGACCGGCCGATCGGCGACATCGCCGTGCTGTCCGACTCGGAATCGGCAGCATCGACCCCGGTGACGGGTGGCGTTGGCGTTGCGCCGAAGACACTCGCCGAGATCCTCGCTTCGGCGGCGGTCGATCCGGACGCGCCCGCGCTGCTCCACGACGGCCTGGAACTCTCGTACGGAGAACTGGATGCACGTTCGAACCAGCTGGCTCGGGCTTTGGTTGCGCGCGGTGTGGGACCGGAAGATGTGGTCGCGCTCGCCGTGGGGCGGTCGATCGAATCGGTGCTGTCGATCTGGGCGGTTGCGAAGGCCGGTGCGGCCTACGTGCCCGTCGACCCGGGCTACCCATCCGATCGGATCCTTCACATGCTGACCGACTCCGGGGCCGCCCTCGTGGTGACGCGAGAAGGCCACGACGCGAGTGTGCCGGATCTGTTGGCCGTGCAACGGCTCGTCCTCGATTCACCGGAGGTGCGAGGTGAACTCGATTCCTATCCGGGCGACGCCGTCGCAGAGTCCGAGCGAGTCGGCCGTCTCCACCTCGACCACCCGGCCTACGTGATCTACACCTCCGGTTCCACGGGCACTCCCAAGGGTGTCGTCGTGAGCCACCGCGGGCTGGCGAACTTCGCCGAAGATATGCGGACACGATTCGGCGTGACCCGCCGATCGCGCACCCTGCACTTCTCGTCACCGAGTTTCGACGCGTCGGTTCTCGAGTTCCTGCTCGCTTTCGGCTCCGGTGCCTGCATGGTGATCGCACCGACATCGGTCATCGGAGGCGCCGAGCTTGCCTCCGTGCTCCGGGACGGCAAGGTGACCCACGCGTTCATCACCCCGGCCGCAATGGGTTCGGTCGATCCGGAAGGCCTGGACACGGTGGTATGCGTGGCGACCGGCGGCGACGTGTGCCCTCCCGAGCTGGTACGGCAGTGGGTGACCCCTGACCGGAAGATGTTCAACGCGTACGGCCCCACCGAGGCCACCGTCGTCTCCAGCGTGACCGACTCGATGGATCCACGAGAGACGGTGACGATCGGACGTCCGCCGCTCGGGTGCGGGGAAATGGTGCTCGACTCACGTCTGCATCCCGTGCCCACCGGAGTTGCCGGCGAACTGTACGTCACCGGTGCCGGCCTCGCCCGCGGCTACCACGCACGATCCGCGACGACCTCCGATCGATTCGTGGCAAATCCGTTCGGGGAGCCCGGCGAGCGCATGTACCGAACAGGCGATCTGGCGCGGTGGAACGATTCCGGTCGACTCGAGTACCTCGGCCGCAGCGACTTCCAGGTGAAGGTGCGCGGCTTCCGCATCGAGCTCGGCGAGATCGAAGCCGTTCTCGCGGACCACCCGAGCGTCGCGCACGCAGTGGTCACGGCGCACGGTCGAGGCAACGGGCCTGTGCGACTCGTGGGATACGTGGTCCCCGCCGACGGCGCGGTCCTGGACAAGGCTGCGTTACGAGTCCACGCGGAGACCCGCTTGGCGCCGTACATGGTGCCTGCCGCGCTCATGGTGCTGGATACGTTCCCGGTCACACCGGTAGGCAAACTCGATCGAAGAGCGCTCCCCGAACCCGATTTCGGTAGCGAGGTGGCGTCCGGTCGACTTCCGGCCAACGAGCGCGAACGTGTGCTGGCCGACATTTTCGCCGAGGTCCTCGGCCTCTCGTCGGTGGGGACGGAGGATTCGTTCTTCGCTCTCGGCGGCGACAGCATCATGTCGATCCAGCTCGTGGCGCGCGCCAAGACAGTGGGACTGTCGTTGTCGCCCCGAGACGTCTTCGATCACAAGACGGTGTCCGGGCTGGCGCTCGTCGCAACCCTCACGGACGACACCGATTCGGCGACTCTGGAAGAGCTCGACGGTGGAGGCGTGGGTTTCGCTCCCGCTACGCCGATAGTCGAATGGTTGCTCGAGAGTGGTAGCGCATTCGGGCGGATGTCCCAGTCTGCTCTGCTGACCGCCCCCGCGGATCTGAACGACCTCGGCGAACTGGCCGCGACCTTCCAGATCGTGATCGACCACCACGACATGCTGAGAGCACGGTTGGTCCAGCAGGACGGAGTGAACCGGCTCGAGATCCGGCCACCCGGTTCCGTCGACGCCACCGACCTCCTGCGGCGGGCATCTACTACCGCGGAACCGGGTACCGCGGAGTTCGCCTCGGTGGTCGTCGCCGAACTCGAATCGGCACAAGACCGGCTGGACCCGTTCGATGGACCGGTCCTACAGGTCGTGTGGATCGCCGAAGGCGACAAAGGCGGCAGGCTGCTCGTCGTGGCACACCACCTGGTGATCGACGGCGTGTCATGGCGGGTGCTGGTGCCGGACCTGGCGTCGGCTTGGGGTCAGCGAGGAACTGGCCGCGAAACAGCCCTCGAACCGGTGGGAACGTCCATGCGGCGCTGGGCACACGGGCTGGTCGAGATCGCCCGGCAGCGCAGAGACGAACTCGAGTCCTGGCAACAGATCCTCGCCGGCGACGACCCACTCATCGGTGCGCGACCACTCGATTCGAGCATCGACGTGAACGCAACTCTCGGACGTGTCACGGTCGAGATTCCCCCCGATATCAGCGACGCACTCCTCACCGCCGTCCCGGACACGTTCCGCGGCAGCGTCAACGACGGCCTGCTCGCAGCATTGGCGCTGGCAGTGTCACGGTGGCGGCGCCACCGCGGAGTCGACGCCGCGACCACGCTGGTGGAACTGGAGGGGCACGGACGTGAGGAACACGTGCTTCCGGGCGCCGATCTGAGTCGGACCATCGGATGGTTCACCTCCATGTTCCCGGTTCGCCTGGACCTGACCGGTGTCGACGTCGACGATGCCTTCGACGGTGGGCATGCCGCAGCCTCGGCAATCAAAGCTGTCAAGGAACAGCTGCTCGCAATCCGGGACCACGGCATCGGATTCGGGATGCTGCGCTACCTGGACCCGGAATCGGCGAGCCACTTGCGAAACGAACGGTCGCCGCAGATCAGTTTCAACTATCTGGGCCGCTTCTCGACAGGAGTCGCCGACTCGTCGGGCAGAGTGGACTGGACGCCCACCACCGAAGTCGACCTGACACGCACCCAGGACCGCGGCGCTCCGGTCGCCGCCGCGCTCGGCATCAATGCCGTGACCACCGATGTCGGTGGCCGCCCACAACTACGAGCCACCTGGTCGTATGCCGCAGGTGTTCTCGACGCCGAAGAAGTCGGCGAGCTCGCTCAGTTGTGGGTTCGGGCACTGACGGCCATCACCGACGCGGCAAGGCAACCGGATGTGCGCGCCCTGACCCCGTCGGACCTGAGTCTTGTCGCCCTCGACCAGACGGCGATCGACCGGTTCGAAGACCGCTACCCGTCGTTGCAGGACATCTGGTCGTTGTCACCGCTGCAATCCGGCCTGTTGTTCCACGCCTTGCTGGCCGAACAGTCGATCGACTCGTACACCGTTCAGCTCACGCTCGAACTCGCCGGCGCCGACTCCGACCGGATGCACCGAGCAGGGCAAGCGTTGTTGGATCGGCACGAGAACCTGCGAACCGCATTCGTTCACGACTCCGAAGGCACTGCCGTACAGGTCGTCTGCCGGACCGTTGGATTGCCGTGGGAGGACCACGACCTCTCGAAGCTGAATCAGGAGGAACAGGAGAACGCGATAGCCGACCTCCTCGAAGCCGACCGGGCACGCGGATTCGACATGGGGACTGCGCCCCTGATGCGCTTTTTGTTCCTGCGCCTCGGCGACGACCGTCAGCAACTGATTCTGACGAACCACCACATTCTGCTGGACGGCTGGTCGATGCCGCTGGTGCTCCGTGACTTGTTGACCCTGTACGCAACCGACGGGTCAACCGATGTTCTGCAGACAGTGCATCCGTACCGGCGCTATCTCCACTGGATGGCGGATCGTAGTACCGATGATTCACTGAACGCGTGGGCAGAATCCTTGAGCGGTGTGGAAGAACCCACACTGCTGTCGCCCGGAGGGCGCTCGGTGACGCAGGACGGCACCTCCCACGAACTGTTGATCGAGGTTCCGGCAGAGAGCACCGAGGAACTTCGCAGGCACGCCCGCGATCGGGGCGTCACGATGAGCACGATGATCAGGGTGGCCTGGGCCATCGTGCTGGCCGAGCTTCTCGGTCGCGATGACGTCGTCTTCGGCGGAACGGTATCCGGCCGTCCCCCGGAAATTCCCGGTATCGAATCGATGGTCGGTCTGTTCATCAATACGTTGCCGGTGCGAATCACACTCGATCCACGGGAAACACTGTCGGAGCTGGCAAGCCGAGTGCAGAGTGAACAAGCCGACCTGCTCGATCACCACTACCTCGGCTTGACGTCGGTACAGGAACGAGTGGGCGACGCTGCAGTCTTCGACACCCTGACCGTATTCGAGTCGTACCCGGTCGATCGTGCGGGGTTGACCGAAGCAACCGATATCGCCGGAATGCATCTCGTCGATCTCCACGACAGCGCGAACGCGGCGCACTACCCGCTGGCTCTCATTGCGTCCGCACACGAGACGCTGCAACTGAAGCTGGAGTACTTCCCCGCGTTGTTCGAACGGATCTCGATGGAATGCATCGGCGACCGTATCCGGCGGGCCCTGACGACAATCGCCCACGACCCCGATCTTCCACTCGCACAGCTGCGGCTGCTGTCGGCGGACGAAGAGGCAACTCTGGTCCCGACGCGCGGACCCGAAGGACGATCGACCCGCACACTGCCTGATCTGCTCAGCGAGGGAGCACAACTCGACCCCGACAGGATCGCTCTCACCTGTGCCGGACGGGACATGTCCTACCGGGACCTCGACGAGCGCTCGAACAGGTTGGCCAGGGCACTCATCGACCGTGGTGCAGGCCCGGAGACGACGGTGGCTCTCGGCATCGCCCGGTCGATCGAGTCGGTGCTCACGATGTGGTCCATCGCCAAGACCGGCGCCGCATTCGTCCCCGTCGATCCGCGTTATCCCATCGAGCGCGTCGAGCACATGCTCACCGATTCGGGTGCCGTCCTCGGTGTCACCGTGAGCAGCGACCTCGAAACGCTTCCAGGCACTGTTCCCTGGGTCGTGCTCGACGATCCTGATGTGGAACTGGTGATGGGTGGCAGTGACGGCTCCCGGGTGACGGACGCAGACCGTATTCGGGACCTGCGATTCGACCACCCGGCCTATGTCATCTACACCTCGGGCTCGACCGGCACGCCCAAGGGGGTCGTCGTCAGTCATCGCGGCGTCGACAACTTCGCGGAAGAGCAGCGGCGGCGTTACGGCACCACCGCGCAGTCACGGACACTGCACTTCTCGTCGCCGAGTTTCGATGCCTCCGTGCTCGACTACTTGTTGCCGTTCGCCGTCGGGGCGACCATGGTGATCGTCCCCACGGACGTCTACGGCGGAACCGAACTCGCCGAACTCATCCAGCGCGAACGCGTCACCCACGGCTTCGTGACCCCTGCCGCGCTGGCCTCGGTGGAGCCCGACGGACTCGACGAATTCCAGCACGTCGTCGCCGGCGGCGAGGCCGTGCCCGCCGAACTCGTCACGCGATGGTCGCCCGGTCGCAACCTGTACAACGGATACGGACCCACCGAAGCCACCATCATGGCCAACATCAGCGACCCACTCGTCCCGGACGAGACCGTACGCATCGGGGCTCCGGTACGTGGTGTGCACGAGGTGGTACTCGACGGCCGGATGCAACCGGTATCGACCGGCGTTCCCGGGGAGCTGTACATCGCCGGTGAAGGTCTGGCGCGCGGATACCATCGTCGACCGGGCCTGACCGCCACCCGTTTCGTCGCCGACCCCTACGGCGAGCCAGGCAAACGCATGTACCGCACCGGTGATGTGGCGCGGTGGCTTCCCGACCGCACGGCCGAGTATCTCGGTCGCAGCGATTTCCAGGTGAAGGTGCGCGGCTTCCGCATCGAGCTCGGCGACATCGACGCCGCCCTGACCAGCAACCCGGCCGTGGGATTTGCCGTGACCCTGGGACGAACCGGTCCGACGGGGGAGACCGTCCTGGTGTCGTATGTGTTGCCCGACGGCCGCGCCGAACTCGATGTCGCCGAGATACGTGAATCCGTGTCACGGTCGTTGCCGGCGCACATGATCCCGGCCAGCATCATGGTGCTCGACGAGATTCCCTTGACACCCGTCGGAAAGCTGGATCGCCACGCACTGCCGGAGCCTGTGTTCCTGCCGTCGGCGGACGGCTTCAGGCCGCCGACGTCCGAGAAGGAACGAGCCGTCGCGGACATCTTCGCGTCGGTGCTGGGACTCGAACGAATCGGGGTGGACGACAACTTCTTCGACCTCGGCGGAAACTCCCTGACCGCGACACGGGTCGCCGCACGACTGAGCGCCGAACACGACACCGACATCGGCGTGCGAAGTCTCTTCGAAGCGCCGACCGTTCACCAACTCGCCCGGCTGCTCGAGACCGTTGCCACTGCGGGTACTCGCCCGCCGTTGGAGGCACACCCGCGGCCGGATCATGTACCGGTGTCGTTGGCCCAGAAGCGGATGTGGTTCCTCAACCAGTTCGACACCACATCGGCCGCCTACAACATTCCTCTCGTCGTGCGTATGGAAGGTGCATTGGACGTAGACGCACTGTGGTCCGCGATGAAAGACGTGCTGGGGCGGCACGAGGCGCTGAGAACCGTCTTCCCGTCGTACGACGGTGAACCCACACAAGTGGTGCTGTCACCGGCAGAGGCTCTACCACCACAACACGTGGTCGAGGTGACCGAATCCCAGTTACCCGTGCGGGTCGCGGAGTTGGCATCGCGGGGGTTCGACGTGACGGCCGCAGTCCCGATTCGCTCGACTCTCTTCGAAACCGGCGTCAACGATCACGTTCTGGTCATCGTGATTCATCACATCTGTGCGGACGGGTTCTCGATGGCACCGCTCGCTCGGGACGTGTTCGCCGCATACGCCGCGCGCATCACGGGCACCGCACCGCAATGGCAACCGCTTACGGTGCAGTACGCGGACTACTCGCTCTGGCAACGCGAGGTGCTCGGCTCCGAGGACGACCCGAATTCTCTGATCTCGCAACAGCTGGGGTACTGGACCGAACATCTTGCCGAGCTCCCCGAAGTGCTGGCGTTGCCCACCGATTGGCCACGCCCCAGTCAGCCGTCCTTCCGGGGAGACCTGGTGAACTTCACGGTGGAACCGGAGCTGCACAGGCGGCTGTCGGCGCTGTCCCGGCGCCACAACGCGACGATGTTCATGACGATGCACGCTGCGCTGACGGTCCTTCTCGTGAATCTGACCGGGATGAAGGACATCGCAGTCGGGACTCCCGTCGCCGGGCGTGGCGACGCTGCATTGGACGAGCTCGTCGGGGTGTTCGTGAACACCTTGGTGCTTCGTGCGAACGTCGATACAGGGGCAGGATTCGCCGAACTGCTCGACGAGATCCGCGGGATCGACCTCGAGGCCTTCGCGCATTCGGATCTTCCGTTCGAGCGGTTGGTGGATGTAATCGATCCCGAACGCGCAACCGACCATTCTCCGTTGTTCCAGGTGATGCTCGAATTCCGAAACAACGAGACACCGAGCCTCGAGTTGCCGGATCTTACGGTCAGCGGGGTGGACTTCGATCTGGATGTCGCGAAGTTCGACCTGCAATTGAGTCTCGAGGAAATCTACGACGAGTTCGGAGTGCCCGCCGGCATGCAGGCATCGTTCACCTATGCGACGGACTTGTTCGACGCCGCAACCGTCGCGACTTTCGGCGAGCGCTTCCAGCGGCTCCTGGGCGGCATCGCGGACGCCCCGCAGACACCGGTCGGCGACATCGAGTCCACCACGGTCGCCGAACGACATCTGATGCTCGACGAATGGAACGCCGCCGGCCGAACGCCCGTGGCAGCGACTCTGGCCGATCGGTTCACGACGACCGTATCGGCGCATGGCGGGGACGTGGCGGTCACCTACGAGGGAGATTCGATCACCTACCACGATCTCGACGAGCGGTCGAACCGGTTGGCGCGACTGCTCATCGACGAGGGTGTGGGCACCGAGGAACTCGTTGCGGTGGCGTTGCCGCGAACCACCGAGTTGGTAGTGACGATTCTGGCGATCATCAAATGCGGTGCCGGCTATCTACCGGTGGACGTGAACTATCCGGCTGAGAGAATCGCTTTCGTCCTCGACGATGCACGTCCTCGGTGCGTTGTCACGACCACCGATCACGAGGCCGCGCTCGCCGCTGCGCGAGGCAGCATCCTGTCCATCGATTCTGCGGCCGTGCGGACCGCGCTCACCGAGCGATCCCCCGCTCCGATCACCGACTCCGACAGGACCCGTCCACAGGATCCAGACGCCATCGCATACGTCATCTACACCTCGGGCTCGACGGGGCGTCCCAAAGGCGTTGTCGTATCGCATCGCAACGTGCTGACCCTTTTCGAGAACACCCAACCGATGTTCGAATTCGATGACACGGACGTGTGGACGATGTTCCACTCGTACGCGTTCGACTTCTCCGTCTGGGAGTTGTGGGGGCCGTTGCTGTACGGTGGTCGCCTCGTCGTCGTCGACTACTACACGGCACGCTCGCCCGAAATGTTCCACGAACTTCTTCGCAACGAGAAGGTCACGGTCCTCAATCAGACGCCCACCGCCTTCCAACAGTTGGCCGAGACGGACCGGATCGTCGCCGAGACAGGTGTCGACACCGAGCATCTTGCTCTGCGCTACATCGTGTTCGGCGGGGAAGCCCTCGACCTCGGGCAACTCTCACGGTGGTACCTGCGACACGACGACGATGCGCCGACTCTCGTGAACATGTACGGCATCACCGAAACCACGGTTCACGTCAGCCACCTCCCGCTGAGTAGACGGTTCGCAGCGCAGGCGTCCGCGAGCGTGATCGGGCGGGCCATTCCCGGTCTGCGGGTGTACGTGCTCGATGGACGGCTGCACCCCACACCTGTCGGTGTGAACGGCGAAATGTATGTCGCAGGCGAACAGGTGACACGCGGATACCTCGGAAGAGCCGCTCTGACATCCACCCGTATGGTGGCAGACCCACACGGACGCCCGGGTGCGCGCATGTATCGAACGGGTGACGTGGCGCGATGGAATCGCGAAGGGAGTCTGGAGTATCTGGGTCGCAGTGACTTCCAGGTGAAGATTCGTGGTTTCCGCATCGAACTGGGTGAGATCGAGGCCGCACTACTGCGGTTCGAGGGCATCGCCCACGCCGTGGTCACCGTGCACGAGAGTGGAGACGGCCCGAGTCGTCTCGTCGGTTACATCGTCCCGGAGGCGGAGCGCACGGTGGATCCGGTCGCCGCCCTCGAGTTCGTCGGTACGCAGGTGACCTCGTACATGGTCCCAGCCACGCTGGTGACGATGGACGCATTGCCGTTGACGTCGAACGGAAAGCTCGACCGGCGCGCCCTTCCCACACCCGACTTCGGTCTTCGCGCGATGCCGAGTCGCGGGCCGACCAGCGAGACCGAACGCGTCCTGGTCGATTTGTTCGCCGAGGTGCTCGGGCTCGAGTCGGTTGGTGTCGACGACTCGTTCTTTTCCCTCGGCGGCGACAGCATCATGTCGATCCAACTCGTCTCGCGCGCCAAAACCCACGGGGTGACGTTGACCCCACGAGCGGTCTTCGAGCACAAGACGGTTGCGGGGTTGGCGGGCGTAGCCGAAGTGTCCGACAGTTCGGAAATCGTCGTCCTCGACGAGTTCGAAGGAGGCGGTGTCGGCACGATGCCCACGACGCCGATCCTGGAATGGCTCCTCGAACGGGGCGGCGACTATCGGCGGTACACCCAAACCGCCCTGCTGACGCTACCGGTCGACGTGGATCGAGGCCGCCTCGAGCAGGTCCTGCAATCGGTCCTCGATCATCACGACATGCTGCGTAGTCGACTGGTCTCAGGGGTCACCAGTACGGGCCTGCGGGTACAGCCTCCTGGTGCCGTGCCCGTACCGTCGGTACTGAGGCAGGTGAGTGTTGCCTCGGTGTCGGGCACGGCCTTCGCAGAAACCGCGAGCGCCGAACTGGATTCGGCTGCAGCCGAGCTCGATCCGTCCGGCGGCGTCATGATTCGTTTCGTCTGGTTCGATGCGGGTCCGCTGGGCGGTCGCCTCCTGATCGTCGCCCATCACGCTGTGATCGACGGTGTGTCGTGGCGCGTTCTGGTACCCGATCTGGCGACCGCGTGGGCGCAGGTCGCCGCAGAACAACCCGTCGTCCTCCCACCCGTCGGCACCTCGATGCGGCGTTGGGCGCATGCACTCGTAGAAGTGGCAGCCGAACGTACAGACGAAATACCGGTCTGGCGCGACATCCTCGAGTCTCCGGATCCGACAATCGGGTCACGACCGCTCGATCCCACTGTGGACGTCAGTGGCACGGTCGACCAAGTGACGGTGACCGTTCCGGAAGACGTGACGAATTCGCTGCTGACCGCGCTACCTCAGGCCTTCCGTGGGGGAGTGAACGACGGATTGCTCACCGCCCTCGCCTTGGCAGTCACGCACTGGCGTGCCCGTCGCGGTGAGACCAGCGCGCAAACCCTGGTCAGTCTCGAAGGGCACGGCAGGGAAGAGCATGTGGTGCCCGGTGCTGATCTCAGCCGAACCATGGGCTGGTTCACGTCGATGTTCCCGGTCCGCCTCGATCTGGACGGGATCGACCTCGAGGACGCCCTCGACGGCGGCCACTCGGCCGGGTCGGCTGTCAAAGCGGTCAAGGAACAGCTGCTGAGTATCCCGGACCATGGGATCGGATACGGTTTGCTGCGGTATCTGACTCAGTCCGGCGCACAACTGCTCGGGGCGCTGCCGTCACCGCAGATCAGCTTCAACTACCTCGGAAAGATCGCAGGCACAGTCGGAACCCAAGGCTCCGAATACGGTTGGCTGCCTGTCACCGACGCCGAACTCGACGATGCGCCGAGTCCGGACATTCCGGTGGCCACCGTGCTCGACGTGAATGCGATGACGACATCGGTCGCCGGCACATCGCAACTGCGCGCCACATGGTCCTACCCATCGAGGATTCTCGACCGCGGCGAGGTCGAGGAGCTCGCAAGCCTGTGGGTCGACGCCCTCACCGCTTTGGCCCATCACGCGGCGCAGCCCCTGTCGGGTGGACTGACACCGTCGGATCTCGACCTGGTCAGGGTCGATCAGCAAGCGATCGACCGTCTCGAAGCCAGCTTCCCCGGCTTGTCGGACATCTGGTCCCTGTCTCCGTTGCAATCGGGCCTTCTGTTCCACGCTCAGTTCGCGGACGAGTCGGTCGATCCGTACATGGTGCAGCTGACTCTGAAACTCGGTGGCATCGTCGATTCGACTCGGCTCCGCACCGCGGGGCAGGCACTATTGGACCGGCACCCGAGCCTTCGGGCGGCCTTCGTTCACGACAGTGCGGGCGAATCCGCCCAGATCGTCCAGAATCACGTGGCCATTCCCTGGACCGAGTTCGACTTCACCGCCCTCGAATCGGACGAGCAGTTCGCGCGTCTGGACGAAGTCATCGCCACCGACCGTGCGAAGAAGTTCGACATGACTGCGGCACCGCTGCTGCGGATGACCCTCGTTCGGCTGTCGCAACACGACTGCCGCCTCATCGTGACGAACCATCACATTCTGCTCGACGGGTGGTCCACACCGCTCGTACTGCGTGATCTCCTGACGCTGTACGCCACCGATGGTGACGCAACCGTGTTGCCGCCCGTGCAGCCGTACCGCGACTATCTCGTATGGATGTCCAGGCAGAGCAGCGAGAAGTCGATCGCCGCATGGCGCAAGGCTCTCGAAGGCGTGGACGAACCGACCGTTCTGACCAGTGATGCGGACAGTATCGCGGTTGCGGAATCCGCGGAAACCTCGTACGTCGTGGGCCCGGAGGTCACCGAACGCTTGCGGGCGCTGAGCCGTGCAAGAGGACTGACGATGAACACTGTCGTCCAGTCGGCCTGGGCGATCGTTCTCGGCGAGTTGGTCGGCCGTGACGACGTTGTGTTCGGCGGCACCGTGTCCGGTCGGCCCCCGGAGATCCCCGGCATCGAATCGATGGTCGGACTGTTCATCAACACACTTCCCGTACGCGTGGCACTCGATCCCGACGAGGCCTTGGGAGAGTTGCTCGATCGTGTACAAGCCGAGGAGACCGCACTGCTCGACCATCACTACATCGGGCTCTCCGACATACAGAACGCGGCAGGTGCCGCAGCGATATTCGACACACTGACCGTCCTGGAGTCCTATCCCGTCGACCGTGCAGGCCTCACGGAGACGACCGATATCGCCGGCATGCGTGTTCTCGACGTGGACGGCCACGATTCCGCCCACTATCCGCTCGCCATCGTCACTTCAGGCGAGGAGGAACTGAACCTCAAACTGGAGTATTCGACCGCATTGTTCGACGACGAACGCATCCGGGTAGTGGGCGAGCGGATCGTCCGTGCACTCACTGCAATCGCCGACGACCCCGGCATCCCTCTGGCCCACCTGAACCTACTGTCCGATGCCGAACGCGCGTCCCTCGTCCCCGTGCACGGGCGTCCGGGGTTCTCGGTTCGAACCCTCCCGCAGATCCTCGAGGATGCTGCCGGAATGGACCCGAACCGCACCGCACTCACGTTCGGTGGACGCAACGTGTCCTACCGGGAACTAGACGAGCGGTCGAATCAACTGGCGAGGGTACTCATCGCTGAGGGAGCGGGACCGGAAACATTCGTCGCACTGGGCATTCCTCGTTCCATCGAGTCGGTCCTGGGGATGTGGGCAGTGGCCAAGACCGGCGCCGCCTTCGTTCCGGTCGACCCGAACTATCCGAGCGAACGAATCGAACACATGCTCACAGACTCGGGTGCCAGCATCGGCCTCACGATGAGTGCGCACATCGAGGCACTGCCGTCCTCGGTGCCCTGGTTCACGTGTGACAGTCGTAAGTTCGCCAAGACGTGGCAGAGTCAACCGGCCCTGCCGGTTGCAGACGCCGATCGGCGATCGCCGATAAGCCTGGACAACGCCGCCTACGTGGTCTACACGTCCGGATCCACCGGAAAGCCGAAGGGCGTCGTGGTCACTCACGAGGGACTCGACAATTTCGCCGAAGACCAACGTCTCCGATTCGGAGCGGACGCCGCGTCCCGTACCTTGCACTTCTCGACCCCGAGCTTCGACGGAGCCGTCTTCGAGTACCTGCAGGCATTCGGAGCCGGCGCCACCATGGTCATCGCACCGCCCGACGTCTACGGGGGTGCAGAACTCGCGCACCTGTTGCGAAGTGAGCGGGTGACACACGCGTTCATCACGACTGCGGCGATGTCCACCGTGGATCCGGTCGATCTCGAAGAGTTCCAGCACGTAGCCGTCGGTGGCGAAGTGTGCCCGCCCGAGCTCGTCGCCCGCTGGGCTCCGGACCGAATGCTGTCCAACGCGTACGGGCCGACCGAGACGACGATCATGGCGAACATCAGTGAGCCGATGACGGTGGGAGAGCCGATCACCATCGGCGGCCCGATCCGAGGTGTAGCCGAACTGGTACTCGACTCGCGCATGCAACCGGTGGGACTGAGTATGCCGGGGGAGCTGTACATCGCGGGAGCCGGCCTGGCGCGCGGATACCACCGCAGGCCCGACCTGACGTGCGGTCGTTTCGTGGCGAACCCGTACGGTGAGCCGGGGGAGCGGATGTACCGCACCGGTGACGTGGTCCGGTGGCGGCCCGATCACACGATCGAGTACGTCGGGCGCACCGACTTCCAGGTCAAAGTCCGTGGATTCCGCATCGAACTGGGCGAGATCGACGCCGAGCTGATGGCCCAGCCCGGAGTGTCCTTCGCTGTCACGGTCGGTGTCGAGGGCCCGGCCGGAAACACCGTCCTCGCCTCGTATGTCGTTCCAACGTTCGGCAACGACATCGATATCACCGAGATCAGTGCACGCCTGACGACGAGACTGCCGAGCCACATGATCCCGACAACCATCACCGTTCTCGACGAGATCCCACTCAACAAGGTGGGCAAGCTCGATCGCTCGGCCCTTCCGGAACCCGAGTTCCGATCGACCGGAATCGATTTCCGTGAACCGGCCACGCCGATGGAACAGACCGTCGCGGAAGTCTTTCGCGACGTACTCGGCATTGCCGCAATCGGCGTGGACGACGACTTCTTCACCCTCGGCGGCAACTCTCTGGTGGCAACTCGCGTCACCTCGCGGCTCGCCGCGGTCCTCGGCGCGGATGTCGGCGTTCGAGTTCTGTTCGAGCATCCCACGATCCGCACTCTCGCCGACAACCTCGAAAGTAGCACCGGCCAGGCACGGAAGCGTCCAGCCCTCGTCGCGGTCAGCAGACCCGACCGGATTCCGTTGTCGTTGGCGCAGAAGAGAATGTGGTTCCTCAACCAGTTCGACACCAGTTCCGCCGCCTACAACATCCCGCTCGCCGTCCGTTTGACCGGTCAACTCGACATCGCAGCACTTCGGTCGGCTCTCGGTGACACCCTGGCACGGCACGAATCTCTCCGCACGCTGTTCCCCCGGGTGGACGGAGAACCGGTACAACAGATCCTCGAACCGGGTGCAGGGTCGGGCGATATCGAACTGGTGCCGGTGGCCCGCGCGAACCTGGTCGACACTCTCACCTCGTTCGTCGCTCGTGGCTTCGACGTCACCGTCGAACTGCCGGTACGAGCCAGAATCTTCAGTACTGCGCCGGACGATCACGTACTTGCACTCGTGGTCCACCACATCGCGGCCGACGGGTATTCGCTGGCGCCGATGGCCCGAGACGTCATGACCGCGTATACCGCACGGCTGGGAGGTTCCGCGCCGGAATGGAAGCCGCTACCCGTGCAGTACGCCGACTTCACCTTGTGGCAGCACGACGTATTGGGCAGGGAAGACGACACGGAATCGGTGCTGTCCAATCAGCTGCGGTACTGGACGGATACTCTCACCGGCCTACCCGATGTGATCCAGATGCCCACCGACCATCCGAGGCCGCTCCAACAATCGTTCGCCGGAGACAGAGTCCAGTTCGAGATCGACGCGGATCTGCACGCGCAACTCACCGAACTGGCGCGCTGTGTCGGGGCCAGCATGTTCATGGTCACTCACGCTGCTCTGGCCGTGTTGTTGGCACGACTGGGCAGTACGGACGACGTCGTCATCGGAACGCCCATTGCCGGTCGCGGAGATGCAGCCCTCGACGACATGGTCGGGATGTTCGTCAATACCCTCGTCCTGCGCAACCATATCGACTCGTCGGCCACGTTCACCGAGGTACTGGAACAGATTCGGGAGACGGACCTGGCAGCGTTCGGCCACTCCGATCTTCCGTTCGAGCGGCTCGTGGAAGAACTCAACCCGACCAGGTCGACGTCCTATTCACCATTGTTCCAGGTCGCACTCGAGTTCCAGAACAACGAGAATCCGGTACTCGAGCTTCCGCAGCTGAGGATCGAGGCAATCGACCTCGACACCCATATCGCAAAGGAAGACCTCGAACTCATCCTCATCGAACAGTTCGGCGAGGACGGCACACCGGCCGGTGTGACTGCCGGATTCGACTTCGCCACTGCACTGTTCGAACGCGACACGATACGTAAACTTGCCGAACGCTTCCTGAGGATTCTGTCCGCAGCAGTCGAGCATCCCGCCGCCCCCGTCGGGGATTTCGGACTTCTCGACTCGACCGAACTGATGGATCTCGTTCCGGCACGCGGTAAGACGTCGGTGCCGTCGGAACTGTGGCCGGACCTGTTGTCGAGGGCAGCAGTCCGCAAGCCGGACGCCCTTGCCCTGGTGTACGACGATGGCGTCCACGAACCCCGCGTACTCGACTACCGCGAGTTGGACGAGTGGTCGAACAGGTTGGCGCGCGTGTTGGCAGCACAGGGCGTCGGACCGGAATCATTCGTCGCCCTTGGCATTCCACGATGCATCGAAGAGGTCGTATCCGTCTGGGCGGTGGCGAAATCCGGTGCGGCCTTCGTTCCCGTGGATCCCACGTATCCCGCGGAGCGCATCGATTACATGCTCACCGATTGTCACGCGAAGGTCGGACTGACCGTGTCGGATCGTCGTTTCCACCTACCGGACACCGTGCCGTGGATCGAGCTCGACGACCCGGAGTTCGAGGCTCGACTCGGGTCCGTGCCGGCGAACCCGATATCCGACGTCGACCGCACCAAGCGTCTGCACCTCGCTCACCCGGCTTACCTCATCTACACCTCGGGCTCCACCGGTAAACCGAAGGGTGTGATCGTCACCCACCGAGGAATGGCCAATCTGACGAAAGAAGAACACGAGCGGTTCGGCGTCACCCCGAAATCGGTGGTCTCACATCTCGCCTCACCAAGTTTCGATGCGTCGGTGTTCGAGCTGATGATGGCTTTCGGTGCCGGCGCCCGAGTCGTCATCGTGCCGCCCACCATCTACGGTGGCACCGAATTGTCCGGCCTGTTGAGCCGCAACCAGGTCACACATTCGTTCATCACACCGACAGCTTTGGCCTCCATCGACGACATCGGCCTCGAATCGCTCGAAGCGATCGTCGTTGCGGGAGAAGCGTGCCCACCGGACCTCGTCGAGATGTGGGCCCACGACCGGCGCATGTTCAACGGCTACGGGCCGACGGAGACCACCATTCAGGCCAGTGTGAGCGACCCGATGCGACCCGAGACCGGCGTCGACATCGGTCGCCCGGCTCGCGGATTCGGCGCACTGGTACTCGACACTCGATTGCAGCCCGTAGCTCACGGGGTACCGGGGGAGTTGTACATAACCGGACCCGGTCTCGCGCGTGGCTACCACAATCGTTTCGCACTCACCGCGGACAGGTTCGTGGCGAACAGATTCGGCAAACCGGGTGAACGCATGTATCGCACCGGTGATGTCGTTCGTTGGCGCGCCAACGACACGATCGAGTACATCGGACGCAGCGACTTCCAGGTCAAGGTGCGCGGGTTCCGCATCGAACTGGGTGAGATCGACGCAGTCCTGGTTCATCATCCCGCAATTGCCTTCGCTGCGACGATCGGACACGTCGGGCCCTCTGGTGACACTCTGCTCGCCGCCTATGTACGCGCGACGGACGGTCACGATGTCGACGCAGCCGAACTTCGGACGTACGCAGCCGAGCGATTGCCCGCACACATGGTGCCGGCAGCGGTAGTCGTTCTCGATCAACTCCCGATGACCCCGGTGGGCAAACTCGACCTGAAGGCGCTCCCGGCCCCCGAGTTCGGTACTCGGTCGGAAGGATTCCAGCTTCCCACCACCGAAACCGAACGCGTCCTGGTCGACACCTTCGTGGAAATCCTGGGCGTGGAACGCGTCAGTACGTCGGACAGCTTCTTCGATCTGGGTGGTAACTCGATCGTTGCCACCAGGCTTGTCACCGAGATTCAGGCAAAACTTGGGAAGACGCTCTCACTGCAGACGATGTTCTTGGAGCCGACACCGGCCGGGCTCGCATACCGCTTGGATGCAGAAGCGGAGGCCACGGATTCGATCGCGGCATCGCCCGTGGACGAGGCGCTCGGCGTCGTGATTGCGTTGCGACCGACCGGCGACAAGCCCCCGCTGTTCTGTATCCATCCGGGCATCGGCCTGGCCTGGGGGTACGCAGGAATTCTGCAATACCTGTCTCAGGATCGGCCGGCCTTCGGCCTCCAGCTTCCCACTATCAGTGGGGGACCGACCTTCGAGTCGATCGAGCAACTGGCTCACAGATATGTGGTCGAAATGCGGCGAGTGCAGCCCCGGGGCCCGTATCACTTGCTGGGATGGTCGCTCGGCGGCGTCCTCGCCCACGCTATGGCAGTCGAACTGAGGCGGGCCGGTCAACAAGTGGACACGCTGGCGGTCATGGACAGCTACATCGCCCACGACGACGATGCCGCCCCCGAGGTGCTGACGGTCAGCGAGCTACTGCACGGTCTCGGTCTCGACATCGACCCGGCCGACACCAACTCGGACGGAACGCAGACGCGTCGCAGCGACGATGCGAGGACCGAGCTGACGTACGAGCGGGCCGTGGAGCTCCTCGATGAGGCCTTCGGCCAGCAGACCGGTCTGACGGCTGCACATCTGGAACGCATCAACACCGGTTTCACGAATTCATCGCAGATCATGCACGAGTTCCGGCCCCAGGTGTTCGATGGCGAGATGCTGTTCTTCAAGGCGACCGAATCACCGGATGCTGCAGAACACGACGTCCACGAATGGGACTACGCCGTGACCGGCGGAGTGCGTGAGGTCGCGGTACCGTGCGAACACAATCAGATGATCGACCCCACCGTACTGGCAACTGTCGGACCTGCGCTCGACGACTACCTTTCCACGCGGTGAACACCGTCGGTCACTGGACAAGGTAGAGTACGCACATTCGGGGAATGTGTTGTGGGCGAGCATCCCACGTGCGTGTGCACTGCGGTACACCTTGCGTTCGTGAACGACTTCTGACCAGAAATGAGGGGGGCGAATGAACCGCTCTGCTACCAGGCGACTGTCCGTCGCTGCGATCTGCACGCTCATGGCAGCCGGGTCCGTTGCGCTGGGGGCACCCACAGCGGCCGCAGTTCCGATCTATCCCGTGGCCGCCACCGATCCGTTCTACGCACAGTCCGCAGCCGTCAACGATGTGGAAGTGGGGGACCCTCTCGACGTCCGGCCCATGCCGCCGATCGCGGCGTTCCCGGCGACCGACGTGTGGCAGGTGAAGTTTCGCTCGACCAATTCACAGCTCGAACCGATTGCCGCCACCACAACGGTGCTGGTTCCGCACAATCGCCGGGCAGACGGTCCATTGCTGTCGTACCAGCACATCATCAATGCGCTGAGCCCGCGTTGCTCGCCGTCTCGGACCCTGTACACCACGGACCCCGACCTGATGATCCGCGAAGCCCCCGCGCTCAACGTGGCGCTTCAGCGTGGATGGACCGTCGCGTTGCCCGATCATCTGGGACCGACGGCAGCCTACGGGGCCGCGAAGCTCGGCGGTTACATCACACTCGACGGAATTCGTGCCGTCCAACAGGTTCCGCACCTGGGACTGGCCAACAGTCCTGTCGGTATGGCCGGGTATTCCGGTGGCGGCATGGCGACCGCCTGGGCCGCCGCGTTGGCACCCGAATACGCCCCCGATCTGAACATCGTCGGAGTTGCGGAAGGCGGCGTGCCAATGAACATCGGCAAGATGGCCAATGCCCTCAGCCTGCAGCCTCATCCGGCGTTCGGTCTCGCTCTGGCCGCCGCGATCGGGCTCGAACGCGAGTACCCCGAGCGGCTACCCATCAGTGAACAGCTCAACGAAGAGGGCCTGCGGTTGCGGAACCAGGTGGCCAATGCCTGCACCAACGGGCTCCTGACGGCCGGCGCAGGCAAGAGTGCAGCACAGATCGCCAAGACCACCGACATGATGAGCTCCGAGCAAGCATGGTCGGTACTCGACGAGAACAGCGTCGAGTTGTACCCCGGCGTGCCGACGGCACCCATCTTCGAATGGCACAGCCCGACGGACGCTCTGATTCCGGTGGACTCGATCGAGAACACGATTCGCCGATACTGCGAGGCCGGCGCAACCGTGCAGTCTGTGCTGATCCCCTCCCCAGATCATCTGTCGGCGGCCGCACTGGGTGCACCCCAGGCACTCGATTATCTCGACGCACGGTTCCGCGGTGTGCCAGCGCCGTCGAACTGCTGATCCAGATTTCGAGACGGGCGGGACGGACGTGGCAACGTTCGTCCCGCCCGTTTGGTAGCTCTACGTGAGGGGTATTCCGAAGCATGTACCGATCGGACACCGCCATCGTGACCGGCCCCGAATCTGCGATCTGTCACGAAACGGTCAGTGCGCTCGATCGGGTCGGAATAGATGTACGACGAACGGTTCGTTCCTCCGAGATCGATTCGATCGCCGCCACACTCACCAGCTTCGATGCGTTGGTGACCCTGCCTCGCAAACCGCATAGGAACCTCATACGGCGCGAGGACGAACAGGAGATGACCGGCCCGGCCTCGGAGGTCGAACATGTCTTGCGGTGTCTGCAGCCCGCCATGCGGCGCATGTCCGAGAGCGGACGCGGAGGCCGAATCGTGATCGTCGTGTCCGACGACATCGACATCGGCACTCTGACAGGCGCCTTGGCAGCCGAGGTGTCGGAGGTCGGAATCAGCGTGAACTCGGTCGTTCTCGGCGACGGCGTATCCGAGCGCGACGCATGCGATGTGATCGCCTACCTGGCCGGCTCGGCAGCTGCCAGCCAGGTTACGGGAGCCTCCTACACGTTGACGGGAAACGAGATGGTGGTCCGCGGTCCGTCGACACCTACCTCGAAGCGAGGGGAGCGGTTCCTACCGAGTTCCCTGAAGTCCAGACTGCGAGCGTTGCATGCCGGGGACCGGTGAACTCGATTCGCAATCCGTGCGCTGACTCGCCGTTCAAGGCGCTTTGGCGGGAGGTTCGCCCTTCAAGAACGACTCGTGCTGTGCGTGCGCTTTGCGGATGAGGTCCATCAGCTCGTCTTGCTCGCGCGCCTTTTTCCGGTACTTCGGCCCGAGCGCCTTCACCTTCTCCTCTTCACCCCTCAACGCTTGATAGATTCGTTCGCGTTCGTCCGCGTCGGCTGTGTAGTCGAGGTCTACGTACTGGGAGGCATGTCGCCGTGCATTACCAATTGCCGATTGCGCCTTGCCAGCGGGGCTGACCAAGGACGCAATGACCGTAACGACGAGTATGCCCAGGATGACCGTCAGTGAGAGCCCGGTACTGACCTCGACGACGTTCACCGGTTCTCCGTCGTTGACGAAGGGCAGATTGTTCTCGTGCAACGCGTGCAGGATGAGCTTCACACCGATGAACCCGAGGATCGCGGCCAGGCCGAAGGACAGGTAGATCAGTCGATCGAGCAGGCCGTCGAGCAGGAAGTAGAGCTGACGTAGACCCATCAAAGAGAACGCCGTTGCCGTGAACACGATGAAGACGTTCTGCGTCAAACCGAAGATCGCCGGAATGGAATCGAGGGCGAACAGGATGTCCGTACCGCCGATGGCCACCATCACCAGGAGCATCGGCGTGAGCGCGCGCTTGCCGTTCTGGATGGTGAAGAGTTTGTCACCGTCGTAATAGTCGGTGGTGTGAAAGACCTTCTTCGCGATTCGAATGATGAAGTTGTCTGCGGAATGAGAGTCCTCTGTTTCGGGACGGAGCATGTTGCCGGCCGTCAGCAACAGGATCAAACCGAAGATGTAGAACACCCAGGCAAAGCTGTTGATCAGCGCGGCGCCCATGAAGATGAAACCGGTGCGGGTGATCAGTGCGAATACGATGCCGAACAGCAGGACCTTCTGCTGATCCTCACGGGGCACATTGAAGCTCGCCATGATGATCAGGAAGACGAACAGATTGTCGACGGAAAGCGCCTTCTCCGTGATGTAGCCCGCGAAGTATTCGGACCCCATGTCGACGCCACCGAACCAGAGCACCAGAAGGCCGAAGATCAAGGCGATTCCGACGTATATCGACGACCAGATGGCCGCTTCCTTCAGGGTCGGCACATGCGCCTTGCGTACGTGGAAGAAATAGTCGAATGCCAGAAGGCCTACGATTGCGACGATCGTCAAAGCCCATATGGCGGGTGAAACTGTCATCGGGGTCTGCTTTCCGTTCGGAGTAGCGCGATTGGGGGTGATCCATTCGCGCGGCCTTGCGTACCAGCGCGCACCAAGCGTAGTCGACCGACACCGCTGGCCGCCTTGTCAACACGGCGGTGGGACTCTGGAACCGGACTGGATAGTCGTTCGAATCGACTGACACTTCAGCGAGTGGCGTCACCCTGCCAACACTATTGCGTCACTGTGACGTAATAGGCCTGCATGCGCGGAGGTGGGGAAGTGGCATGAATGTGGCCTCAGCAGCGAGGAATGCGCCGTGCTGCATAATATTCGGTCGAATCGTCCTCGAACCAGCGGACCACGGCAGCTGATTCGTCACAGATGTCATCGCGACGCTTTGTCAGGCGGTGCGCACAATACCCAGATGTCACACGAGGCACCGAACGCCAGTGGGCCCGCCGGCGAGCTGCGAGCGGATAGAGCCATGGGGCTTCACGCGTGTATATGGAACGGAAGTCACCGTTTTTCCAGGTACAGAGAATGCCGATAATCGACATTATGTCAACTTGCCTTCGGGATCTGACCAGCCTGACCCCCCGCAGCCCAACACCGGCGGCGGGATCAAGACTTCCTGCCGCGTTGCCCGACAGGGGCACGTCTCGTGTCGGGCCGCCGCAGCACACGGCCTGCGCAGCGGTTCGACCAGTTCGACGAATCCCCTTGCTGCACATGACCGGCTCGACCTTCGATGCACTTGATTGCCGGTCTCCCGCAGTCCGGCATCGCCGCTACCCCTTGCCGCCTTTACGTCACGTGACATCTGATCGCGGTGCCGCTTCTCGAGCTCCACACCGGATTTCATAGCTTCCAATGCATCAAGGCCGGAATCGGACATTCGATACACCTTCCATTACAGTGTCTACCGAAACTCAGAACTCTGCGGCGTTCTGGGACGCAGATGTCTGAACTCGCCTGGGCGATTCACAAGAACGATGAGGAGCTGGGCATGGAGGATGTTGGTTTGCGGAGCAGCACGGACCGTTCCGCGCACGGTCTTTCCTACAAGCTCGAGCGAGATTCGGGACGTCGCGGGTCTGCCCTTCCCACACCAACAGCAGCTCAGCCCCCGCAGATTCGTTTCGCCGTAGACGAGGAGATCCAACGGTGGGACGAATTGCTTTTGCAGAGTCCCGATGAGGGCACCGTCTACCGCTGCACCGCGAACATCGACGGCATGGCCCAGCAAGGGGCAACGCCGGTTTACCTGATGGTCGACGGCGATGCCGTTACGACGTTCAGGGTCGACGTACCGCTTACCGGGCCACTGTGGGTGCTGTTCGGTCCCCCAGTCCTCGACATCGACGAGTTGATCCGTTCGGCTCGTGCCGTAGCAGCGTTCGCCGGCGATCACGGGATCACCGCGGTCCGCCTGCGTACCCAGTTGCTGGCAGATCCGGAGCACAACCAATTGCTGCGTGAGAACGGGTTGGTGCGTGTACCGACCTGGCTCGACGACAGCACTGTCATCGTGGATCTGACGGGTTCCGAAGAGGACGTGCTGTACCGATTCAAGAAGCGGGCTCGAAAGTCGATCAAGCGCGCGTTCCGGGAAGGTGCGACTGTGGACCGTGTCCCGGCCACGGCGGAGAACTGCCGAGTGCTGTACGAGATGCTCGACGCGACCAGCGGGGGCCGGTTCAACATCCCCACGCTCGAGACGTCCACTGCCGTATTCCAGCGGTACGAGTCGTCGGGGCAAGGCCAACTGTTCCTGGCACGACACGAAGGCGAAATCGTTGTCGGCGCATTCGTCGCGACGTTCGGCAAGACTGCGCTGTATCTGGGTGCGGGGTCGGTTCGACAACGCCCAGGAGACCCCACTCTCTGCGGGCTGGGTGGAAGCCGGGCGTCGTATGCCCTGCAGTGGGACATCATGCAGTGGGCCCGCGAGCAAGGGTGTGAACGTTACGACCTCGACGGGACACCGTCGTCGGCAACCATCGGAGACCCATCGCATCCGCGCCAAGGCGTTGGGCAATTCAAGACCGCATTCAGCGACGACATCACGGACTACCTGGGTGCCTATCAGATTGCGGTGCGGCCTCGGCGTGCCTGGTTGATGCGGCAGCTCGAGATCAACGCGCAGCGGTTCGACCAATCGGCGGCGGTCAATCGCATGCGTGGCCGGCAGGTGCGCCCGAACCCGGACCACGTATGGCTGCGTCGCGGATCCTCGCGATAGCATTCGCACGTGGTCAGCAACCCAACTCTTCGGATCGCTCGACTCCGCACACTGATCGAACACCCGCGCACAGGGGCCGGCGAACGGGAAGCCGCACAGAGAATGCTGAATCGCATTCTCGAAAAGTCACGCCCAATCGTTGGCGGCCGAAACTACGGTTCACGACACAGTCGAATCGGGCGCCATGCAGGCCTTGCGCGAATCGTTGACATGATTCGCGAGGACATTTCTGTTGCCCGAGCTGCATTCTCTACCAGCGATGACCCCGGCGGTCTCGCAACTGCGGATCCGATCGGCGATGCTCCCTCCGAGATTCGGTACGAAGTCGGCGCGCCCTACGATGCCGGCATCGTCGTGACGATCAGCTCCGTGCCGAGAACCTGGGGCTGGACACACGAGCGCGGAATCGACGTTGTCTCCCCCGCACTTCAAGCACTGGCCGACGAACTCGCCGAGCTGATGAACAGCTACAACCACGACGGCCACGACATCACGAAACGCTTCTACGGAAGAGTCCAGGTGGAGGGTCGAACGCTGGTGTGGTGACGCTCCGGGCACTCCTTCCGCCGGTGAGAAGATCTCGTGGACGGGTGCCTTCGGGGCCATCGGTCGGTGAGAATGAATGCGCCAGAACCGCCACTGCGCTCGGTTCGTCAGAAGTCAGTTCAGGGTGAACGTCGCCCTACCTGAAATGTGCGGAATCATCGGCTCGTCTGGGTAGTAGTCGGCAGAACCTGTGTCGATCCAGGCCTCTACCCTCCCCGCGCCGGGACCGAATCCGAGGCCTGTGATCACGCCGTCGGATGCACCACCGATGTGGCCGTTGGCATCCACGGGATTGCTCTGTCCGCCGGTGAGGCCGGTGTCCAGGTTTCGCCAGCGGACGTAGAGCCGGAAAGGTCCACAGCCCACGCCGATCCGGGTGATCGACGCTTCGATGCTGAACTGGCCGGGATGTTCCTGAGGAAGCTTGGTTGCGTCGATCACCGCACCACACAATCCTCCTGGGACTACTGTGAAGGTCGGCGAAAACCGTGTCGACGTGTCGTCGGCACTGGCAGGTGCGACGAGCCCGAGCGTCACCGCAAGTGCACCGGCGATGACTACGAGCAGACGGGGTATGCCACGTGAGTTGCGGTGTGCGTGCTGACGTGTGGTCGGTTGCATATTTGGTCATCGCAGCCACTCACCCCGTCATTACACGGAAGTCAGTGTGGCGACGGATTCCGCGGTTCGTAGATCCCGAGCTCACTGCCGTCGCGCAGGCGTATGGCGGCCAGCCACCGTCGGCATCGACCCAGCCCAAACCCAGCGTGTCCCGAAAGAACGCGCAAACCTTCTGGCAGCACCCGCACCGCGGAAACCCCATATCAAGACCTTCCACCACGACATCATCCGTCGGCGAGGAATGTGAGCAGCTCGGCCGTGACGAATGTGGGGTTTTCCTCGACCAACCAGTGCCCGGCCTGGGGTACCTCGACGGTGCGTGTCAGGTTCGCCATCAGCGGCCCGTTGATCGACAGGAAGGCCGCAAGTGATCCTTGTGCGGTCATGAGCATCGTCGGCATGGTGATCGGCGCGGCGGCCGTGTTGTCTCGCTCGTCCTGTCCCAGGGTGCGGTAGAGCTCGAACCCGCCATGCAGGACCTGCGGACGGCTGTAGGTGCGGGCGTACTCGTCGATCGCGGTGTCGGGAATCGGGGATGTCGTCCTGGTCCCGCCGAAGGCGCTACCACCGAAGGCCACCTGCGGGTAGAACAGTGCGAGGAAGTCTCGCACGTCGTCATGCACGACAGTCTCCGGAATCCGGGGTTGCTGGTTGAACGCGATGTGCCAGCTCAGGGTGCGGTACGCGGTGGCGCTGAGACCGGGACCAGGCAGGGGGTAGTCGAGGTGGGCGTACCGATTGACCTCGTGCGGGTACTGAACGGCGTACTGGAATCCCACGCCGGCACCCAAATCGTGTGCGACAAGACGGATGTCGCGCAGCCCGAGCTGTTCGCCGATGAGGCCGTGGACATACCGGGCGAGAGTTGCCTTGTCGTAGCTCGACGGTACTCCCTCGGAGTCGCCCAGGCCCGGCAGGTCCACCGCGTAGACGGTGTAGTGCTCGGCGAGCGCCGGCATGATGGCACGCCACTCGTACCAGGACTGCGGCCATCCGTGCAGCAACACCAACGCCGGGCCACTGCCACCGGTGACGTAGTGCATACGTATCCCGTCGACGTCGGCGAACTTGTGACGGAACCGCTGGTTGAACGCGCTATCGTGCCTGGTGGCGGCATCGAACGGCGCGGTCGCGCTCTGTGTCGTGACGGGATGGGGCGCCGTGACGGTGGTGGGTATCGGCATCAGGGAGCACGCGGATGTCAGGAGCAGAGCCGCCAGGACGCCCGTCGCGCCACGGACCCAGCGGCCCCGGACCCGGTATCCGTTCTCGTTCGTGATCATGACCTGAGAGTCGGCCACCAAATGGCGAACTTGCAAGAATCATTGCGGATCTGCACTATTGCGAGCATGGGATCGATCGAGCGGGACGTGTTGGAGGGGGTCGGGCCGCGGCTACGGAAGCTGCGGCAGGCGCGGGGAACGACGCTGGCCGAGTTGGCCGAGGAGACCGGGCTGACGTCGAGCACGTTGTCCCGGCTCGAGAACGGGCGTCTGCGCCCGACGTTGGAACAGCTCCTCCCGCTGGCGCGGGCCCATGGCGTACCACTCGATGATCTCGTCCAGGCGCCTTTGACCGGCGACCCCCGCATCCATCTGCGGCCGGTGCGACGCCACGGCCTGGTCTTCGTGCCTCTCACCCGAAGGGCCGGGGGCGTACAGGCATTCAAGGTCATCTACCCGCCCGTGGGCCGCTCGCCCCAGTCGTCCCAGCAGACTCATGACGGCTACGAGTGGTTCTACGTACTGAACGGGGCAGTCCGACTGGTGCTGGGCGAGCGGGACCTCCGGCTCGGTCCGGGCGAGGCAGCCGAGTTCGACACGCGCGTACCGCACTGGATCGGCAGCATCGACGACCAACCGGCAGAGGTACTCATGCTCGTCGGCCCGCAGGGCGAACACGCCCACCTGACAGCAGTCAACCGCTGACCGGTCGATCTCTTCAGCGTCCGGTGGGGCCGTCGATCAGTTCACGAAGTATGTCGGCATGGCCGGCGTGCCTGCCGGTCTCCTCGATCATGTGCACCAGGACCCACCGCATCGACACGGCCGATCGTCGAGGGCGCCGGGGGGCAGCGAGAGCTAGATCGCCGCACGCTGCGACGACGGCGTTCGACTCCTCGACAGCCGACCGGTAGTCGGCGAGTATCCCCCTGGCCGTCTCGGTGGGAGCCGGACACAGGGATGCCTCCCAGTCGTCGACCTCGACGCCCAGGAAGTAGAACCGTTCGACACAAGCCAAGTGTTTGACCAGTCCCAGCAGGCTCGTGCCCGAGGACACGCCCGGCGTGCGCACCTTAGGCTCCGGCACGCCCTCAGCCTTCGCCGCGATCGCGGTGCGGAGATAGTTCAGGCGGCCCAAGAGAACATCCTTTTCGTCGTTGCCGGTCCGCGGCCTCCCCGTGTCGGTCTTCGCGTGGGTCATCATGGTGCTCCTCTCGTGGTTCAGGCGGTCACACGGCGCCGGTGATCCGGCGTAGGACCAGCACCGTGTCGGTGACGGTGGCGACCTGCCCGCCGGGGCCGGTGGCCGGTCGCCGGGGCATATCCGAACGGACGACCTGCCACTGGTCGGTTGCGAGATCCAGGTCCGCCGCGATCTCGGCGGGTGTGGAGTGGCGCTCGTCGGGATCCTGATTCCATGACCAGGGGGCGGTGGAGCCGTGATCGACGATCACGAGCAACCCACCCACCTGCAGCGATCGAGCGGCGGTGCGCAGCACCTGCCTCCGCGGCAGCGCGAACGGCGTATGGAAGTACTGCGCGGACACCAGGTCGAATGTCCCGGCGGGGAAGGACCGACTCAGATCGTGCTGCTCGGTGACGACGCGGTCCGCGATGCCGAGGTCGCGGACGCACTGCCGGACGCGTTCCACAGCGACGGTAGAGATGTCCACTGCGGTCACCTGCCAGCCGCGCCGAACAAGCCAGACGGTGTCACCGCCGGTCCCGCAGCCCAGGTCAAGGGCGACACCGGGACGCAGCGGTTCGACGGTCTCGACCAGCAGGGGGTTGACGCGCTCTCCCCACGCTCGCCCCTCGGTGCCGTAGATCTCGTCCCAGAACAGCTCGGCTTCGGATCGTGTGGTGTCCATGCCCGCAGTATGCGCACCCCGTCAGCGCAGCTGCACACGATGTTGCCGATCGGCAAGCGGTGCGCACCTGAACGAACTGTTGATGCCGGAGATTCCGAGCGCTGCGCTCGCAGGCTGAATCGGGGTCGCATCTCTCAGAACCTGTTCTCACGCAACGAGCAACCGTGCGAGACCCTTCTTGTCGAACGCCCTTGACTCCCCCGGGATCGAATGAACCGCGCGAGGTCACAGCCCCCTCGAAATGTCGATCTCCATAGGGCTCCTTCGATTCGAGATGCTGTCCTTCCAGGACAACCGGTCAGGCGATCCGCACACCCTTCGGAAGCCTGCCGGCAGGAACCCGCAGACGACGTGCTGCGATGACCAGACCGGCGCCACCGAAAGCCATGTTGACCAGCAAGCCGACGTACCAACTGTGGCCGATTCGGGCATTCTCGTGCGCTTCCTTGGCCACGTAGTACTGGCTGCGGTGCCTTTCACCATCGGAGGTATAGAAGGTGCGGCCATCGCTGCAGGTCGGCGCGTCGACGTACGGACCCATCCTTGCCGTGGACATCGACGCTGCGATCGGCGCCAACGCCGTGTGCCAGGTGTCTACTCCGGTCACATCCCGCCGCACCACGGCATCGGGAAGGATGAGGAACGGGTTGGGTGCCAGCAGCCACCAGATTCGTTCGGTGTGAATGAACTCCTCGAGTCTCTCGACGTCCTGGCAGTCGGGCTCCTGCATCGGCATCGGCTCGTCCGCGTAGTAGTCGTAGGTGTAATCCGCCCGAAGAACCCGATGGTCTTGCGCAACTGTCGGATACAGCAGTCCGAACAGCGCCGGCAAGCCCAGGATCAGGAAGAACACGGTTGCCTGCGTGAGCACCGCCGAACCGGCGGGCCTGGCCGTTAGTGCGGAGAACCCTAGTCCGAGACCGCAATAGCACGCAAACAGCAGGCACAGGACCACTACCCCGAGCAGTCCGAGACCGATCCCGTACGGGGCTGCGACGATCCCCCAGATCAAATACGGCGATGCCGCCACGACCAACACCAGGCACGACACCCAGTTGCCGATCAGCTTTCCGATCGCCAACTGCCAGTTGCTGATGGGCGTGGCCTGCACAACGGCGAGGGTGGCGTCCTTGCGATCACCGTTGATGGCGGTGGCGCTCAGAGTGGGCGCCAGCACGATCCCGAAGAACAGTTCCACGGCGATGACGATCGCGTACAGGTTCTGCGCCCAGTCGCGATAGCTGGAACTACCGGGGCCCATCGCCAGGTACATCGACCCGAAGACGAACAGAGACAGCACCACGAAGACGATCCCCAGCGTGATCTTCCATCTCGTAGTGCGCAGACGTTGGCGTAGTTCCAGGCCGACGAGGACCCCGACGATGGACCACCACTCACGTAGCTTCTGACCTCTGGGCGTTGATTGGGTCTCGACGCGGTCGTGCACTGTGCGGGTCACGGGTCAGGTCCTCTCCGCGTCCAAGGCGAGATAGGCGTCTTCGAGTTCGGAGTCGATGCGCGAGAATTCGGCAATGCGGGAACCGGCGGCGACGAGCTCACCCAAATGCTGCGCGGCGGTTTCCTCGTCGGCGAAGGTCAACGTCTTCGCGGAGGCTGCGGATTGACCTGCCTCCCGCACCCGCCACACATGCCCATTGGGTCGATCGGAATCACGGGTGCGCCCTGCCGTCATGATGACCACGTCGTCGACCATCTCCGAGAGTTCAGTGAGGATATGGGACGAGATGAGGACCGCGCATCCCCCGTCGGCCAACACTCGCAACTGATCCCGCAACTCACGGCGTGAGCGAGGATCCATCCCGGAAGCCGGTTCGTCGAGCAACAGCACGCGTGGTCGATTCACCAGAGCTCGCGCGAAACCCAACCGTTGTTTCTGCCCCCGAGACAGTTCGTGAGCGGGCCGATCAGCCAACTCGGACAGATGAACCATGGCGAGAAGTTCGGTGGCCCGGATGCGCGCCGCTTCCGTCGACAGTCCGTGCAACCGCCCGAACGTGGTCAGAATCTCGGTTGCGGTCAGGCTGTCCCAGGTACCGAAGACGTCCGGCATCCACCCCGTCGACGCACGCAGCTGCGTCGGCTCCACCCTTCGACCGTCGAGGGTGATGGAACCTGCGTCGTGTTGGAGCAGCCCGGCCAGCATCAGAAGCAGAGTGGTCTTGCCTGCGCCGTTCGGGCCGACCAGGCCCGTAATGGCGCCGGGCTTCAAGGTCACGTCCGCATGTGCGACGGCCGTGCGGCGACCGAACGTACGCGTCAGGCCGCGAGCGGTCATTTCCATGCCGCGACCTTAGCCGACCCACCCCGACACGACCTCTGACATGGAGAATGGCCCGGTCACGACGGTGTGGCGCTGGCGTTGTGCTCCTACAGAATCCGGTCGGCCAGCACCGGAGAACCGAGCCAACTCGTCCGAGAGAAGGCAGGAAGTCACCACTTACTGGCGGAGCGCAGCACCCGCAATCGGCGTTCGGACCAGAGAGCAAACAGCAGTGCCGGAATGACGACGGCAAGCAACCCCCACCCGATCCAGCTGAGTGGTATTTGGATGTCGTCGGAAGACTCCGTCACGTTGGCGGCCATGCCTGCAGGTACAGTTCGTGCCTGATCTGCGGTGACCACACCCTCGGCTGCAGGCTGCGGTGTTGCCGGAACTGCCGCTGTCCCAGCCGGTGCGGGTTGCGCGGGAGCACCCGGAGCTGGTGCCGGTGCGGGAGCTAGTGCTGGTGCTGCTGCCGGCGCAGCGGGCACCGCACCACCAGACTGAGCAGGAGCCGCCAGAGCAGCAGGCGCCGCCGGTGCCGGAGCACTGATCGGAATCGTGCCGACAGTACGGTCCGCTCCCGCCGCGGACGTGCACGCAAACAGATCGGTGCCCTTGTCATAGCCAGGAACAAGGCCCCCGGTCGCCACCATCTTGCCGGTGAACGCAACATTGCCACCGGAACCGATATTCGACGGAACACTGTCATTGGCAGGCATACTCACCGTGACGTCCCCACTGGCACCAGCGGGAACCACGAACGGCTCCGCGCTGACATTGCCACTCAACACAAGCGGCAACGCCCGCGAATCCACCACACCGGTATCGAACCGCGAAAGCGCAAGCCGAGTCGTGTTCCCACCGACAGTGACCGGGACCGTGAGACTGTCCGACACAGCCTGAATAGACGGGAAATACGCACCGAGCAAAGCGCTCATCTGCGCCGGAATCTGCACCGAGAACGTACCCGTCAGATTCAACGTCTGACCCGGCTCGACCTGATCGGGAAGATTCATCTGCAACGAAGCCGTGATATCGATATTCGCCGGCGGCGACGGATTCTCCACAACAATCACCTGACACGTATACGTCAACTGAGCACGCCGCGACTCCGCCTGCGCACTACCCGGTGTCACGAACCCCGTCAGAGAAGCGCCGATCGCCAACACGCCGACCAGGGCGCCCCACCGGCGACTGGTGCCCTTGGCTCGATTCCTCATCGTTGTCCTCCTGTCGATGCATCCCGCAGTGCTCGAGCGGGTGCGGTCAACGAAACACGGTCAAGTGGTCCAGTGGTCGCCAACCTGAGTACTACCAGCGTGATCGAACCCAGAAGAACCAGTGGTAACAACGGAACTTGCAACACTGGCGCTATGTTCAGTGCCACGGCGGCGCAGATGGTCGCGGCACAGCCGAGGACAGTGCCGAGAACCAGCCCGGTAGCGATGCTTATTGCGCCGATCGTCCACGTTTCCCCGGCAACCAACCGGCGCAGTCCCTGCGCGTCGAGTCCCAATAGGCGGAACGTGGCGAATTCGGCGCTGCGCTCCTTGGTTGTGGTGGCAATCGTCAAAGCTGCACCTATCGCCGCGATCAGCACGCTGATCGCGAGCATGCCGGTCGCCAGTCCGCGCGCGAGGTCTATCATGCCGTCGACGCGGGCTTGAGCTATCGCCGCGCCCGACACCGGTAGGTTGCCGGAAGTCACCGCGACCGCCTGGATCGTTTCCAGGGCTTCCTGACGGTCCACGTCCGGGCTGAGCGCAACCCAGAGCGCATGTGGTTCGCCTTTCGCTCCGATCGCGTCGAGGGTTGCCGGTGTCACCAACGCTTGGAATGGCAAGTTGTCGACGTACCGCACCCGGAGGAGGCTTTCCCCTGACGGACCTGTCAAGCGCACCTCGGAGTCGGCGGGGAACGGCGGCAACTTCGACGACGGCATGTAAGCGATCCCGTCTTCGAGGGTGGTCAGCGGGAACCTACCGCCGGTCACGTCGGCAAGTGCGTCGGCATCGAGTGCGGTGATACTGCCGCTGACCCTCGTTTCCTTCGGTCCGGGCGTGGCGGATTCCGGCCGCGGTCCGACCAGGGTGGCACTGGCACTGTCGATGGTCAGCACATCCGACACGGCCGGCAGATCCGTGAACCGATCGACCGTGTCAGACGACAGCGCTGGACCGCCCGCGTATGCCCCGACCATCACGTCGGGTCCCAGCTCGTGCGAGGCGCGCGCAGCGGTCGTAGCCGATATCGAGCTGAGCGTCACCCAGCTCACGGCGAGAATTGCCGCGGCGAGCGTCGCCCCCAACCCGGCGGCGGCGGCACGTCCGGGGAATCGGCGCAGTTGAATAGCGGTCAGCTCCGCCACGGCGTGCTTGCGTCCGGCAAATCGTGCCGCGATGGTTGCTGCAGCGCGGCAGACCACCGGTGTGGCCCCGATCCAGGCGACGGCGAGTGCCAGCCCGATCGTTGCCGTAAGCAGCGGGTACCCGTCGTATGCAGTTACGGGCAGCAACACCAACAGGACCGCCACGGCGAGCACCAGCAATACCGACAGCACAGTGCGCGGTTTTGCCGGGTTGACAACGGTACGAATCGCCACTGCGGGTGCAACCCTCGCGACGGCGATAGACGGAACTATGGCCGCGAGAACTCCGCCGATCGTTGCGACGACAGGAACCAGAGCGAAGGTCTGAAACGGAAGTCGAACCATGTCCCAGGACATCTCGGGTACACCGGGTATGTAGCCCATCAGCGGCACCATCAGCACCCCGATCACAGCGCCGAGCGGAACGGCGATGAGCCCGCCCAGCAATGCGACCACGCCAGTTTCGAGAGTCACTATCGTCATCAGCTGTCCTCGGGTGGCGCCTATTGTCCGTAGGAGAGCCAGTGCCCGCCTACGGCCGGGCAGCGAGGCCCACACGACCGTGGTGAGGACGATCAACGCGATCAGCGCCGCGAGCAGTGCGAATCCGTAGAGCATTCCGGACAGGACACTCAGCCCTGATCCGTACAGCTGCTTCGTAGCGGAGATGATGTCGGTGGTCGACTGTGGCCACCCCACGGGAACCGACGCGTTGATCTCGTCGATCACTGCCCTGGAATCGGCGTCCGGCGCAAGCTGCAGCTGTACCTCGTTGAACCCCTCGATTCCCGCCAGCACACGTGCGATCTTTTCGGTCACGATCCCGTATGCCAGTGCCTGGTATTGCAGCGAGCCGTTCACATCGACTTCACCGACGATGGTGAAGACGGCGGTGCCGGCATCGTCGGATCCGAGCGCGATTCGATCACCTGTCTGTAGACCGAGTTCGTCCAGTGTGTGACCGCTCAGTGCAACTTCGGCGTCACTTTCTGGGAAGCGCCCGTCCGCCAGCGTCTGCCATGCGAAGTCGTCTGCGGGCAACGATTCCAGGAGAACCGAGCGCACGTCGTCCTCGGTCGACAGCGCTGCTCGAACCCGCACAACTGGTGCGGCCGCGGCGACACCAGGGATCTGCGTCATCTGTGCGACATCGTCGTCGGTAATACTGCTGCCGCTCGTCGTCGCACGATTGACACCGACTCCGGAACCTTGCTCGCTGCGGACAACCAGATCGGTGTGCTCGTATTCCACACCGGCACCAGAAGTCACCTGGTGTTGCATGGTGGCGCCGAGCACCGAGGTCGCGACGACGAGAGTGGAGCCGAGTGCGATTGCGATCAGCAGAGCCCGCAGTCGTCGGGCCGTGCGCAGCTCCTGGACAGCCAACGCGACGGTCGGTGGAAGACTCACGTGTGCACGACCCGTGCGTTGGTGAAGTCGGTGAGCCGACCTGCATCCATCCGGAATACCGCATCGGCGCGGTCGGAAATCCGCTCGTCATGGGTGACGATCACGAATGTCTGCCCCCGCTCGTAACATGCTCTCTCGAAGAGGTACATCAGATCGGCAGCTGACTGCGTGTCCAACGCACCTGTAGGTTCATCGGCGAAAACGACATCCGGTCGCGCCAGTAATGCACGGGCCACCGCGACGCGTTGTTGTTGACCACCGGACAGCTGGCCCGGAAGGTGATCGAGGCGGTCGTCGATGCCGAGTAGTTCTGTCAGCTCGCGCAGCTCGTCCTGGTCCGCCGAGCGCTTGGCGAATCGGAGCGGCAGGACGATGTTCTGCTCGGCAGTGAGCTGTGGCAACAACTGAAACGATTGGAAGACGAAGCCGATTCGTTCTCGACGTAGCCTGGTGAGCGCACGATCGCGGAGCGAGGTCAGTTCGATTCCGCCGATCCGAACCGATCCGTGGTCCGGCTTTTCCAATCCGGCGAGCATCTGCAACAGAGTCGACTTCCCCGAACCGCTCGGGCCCATGATCGCAGTGATGGAACCCTGGTGTGCCTCCAGCGATGCGTCATCCACCGCAATCACGGGATCGAACTCACCGGCAAACGTCTTCGTCAGACCGGTGGCCACGACGGGTGCGTGGTCGCGCTCCATGGCACTCCTCGATAAGTCAAGCCTCCGTAAGATTAGCAAAGGCTAACATCACCGGGGTGGCGGGTTCTCTCGATGCAGGCGTCTGACCGCACCTTTTCTCTGTGAGGTCCCCCACGGTGGCCCGGCGTCAGGCGATCCGGACACGCCAGTACGCGCAGCGGACCGTGCCTCCGCGATCGGAGGCATAGCTCTCTGCCAGGGTCCACCTTCTCTGCCAGGGTCCACCACTGAAGTGTCCCGTCGGGCAACGACGTCTGGAAGGATGAGGAACGGATTGAGCACCGGCAGCGACGTGGCGGCCGAACGTGCGGCCAAGGCCTCGCGCACTCAAGCTATGCCGCGACTTCAGCGGATCCACCTGGGGTCGCAGTCGAAACGCGGATCACCCTCGGCGCACGGGGGTTTCCACGACCCGAATACGACCCCAGACAAAGGGCCCACGAGTCGGTGATCACCAGTGTGATTGGCCCCCGTCGAGGGGAATCACCGCACCACTGAGGTACCGCGAGGAATCGGAAGCCAGGAAGGCGACCGCACGGCCGATATCCAGCTCGGGGTCGCCGATGCGGCCCGCGGGGATCGAGCGGATGAACTCGTCCGCTTCCTCCGGATTGTTCTCGATCCACCATTGCATCCCGGGCGTCAGCGCATGCGGTGCCACGCAATGAGCACGAATACCCTGATGGCCCCACTCGCTGGCGGCGGTGCGTGTCAACACCCGCATCGCTTCCTTGGTCGCGGCGTACACACCGAACCCCGAGGTATCCCAACGTACTGCTGCCGCAGTGATCATGGTCACGATCACCCCGCCGCCGCGTTCGACCATCGACGGATGCACGGCACGCATCAATCGCAGCGCGGCACGCGGTCCCGTCCTCAGCGCGTAATCGAAGAAGCCGTCACCCGATTCGTCCAGCGACACGGGGAATGCGGCGTTCGCGTTGTTGACGAGAATGTCGATGCCACCGAACTGCTCGATCGCCGCGTCGACGGCCGCTTCGCAGGCGCCGTCCGCCGCAATGTCGGCTTCGTACACAGCGACGTCGTCGGCCGAGGTGACGGCTACGATTTCCTGTGCGACGGTATCGAGCTTCGACTGTGTTCGCCCGACAAGAAAGCATCTCGCACCGGCGCGAGCGAACTCGAGAGCCACGCCCCTGCCGACCCCTTGCCCGCCGCCGGTGATCACAGCGACCTTACCGCCCAAGTCTTCACTCACAGCGATTCTCTTCCGTCCTGCCAAGGGTCTGTTTTCATGTGGAATCCGGGCAGGTTGGCCACCTCGTAGGTGAATTCGTAGGTGCGGGAGTACCCGGTACGTGCAATCAACCAGCGGCCGTCGGAGCCTCGCACGTACACATCGTCGTAAAATGCGGCGCCGCGCAGAATCCTGCCCGATGCGGGGTTCAGCACCATGTCGGAGAGATACCAGGTCCCTACAGCGCGATCGCCGTCGATCGTGATCTCCGGCTGGGTGACCCGATGCTCGGTGATCAGACCCGGTGCCATCGCCTTGCGCATGAATGTCACCACCTCGCTACGAGAAGTGAACGACAGTTTGTCCCCGTATCCGGTGACCACGTCCTCGGTGAGAGTCTGCGCGAACTCGTCCCATCTACGGCAATCGAGGCTCCGCAAATATCGATACTTGAGTTTGTGGATCTCTGCGACCTCGTCACTCGACACGTGTCCTCCTGATGTCCGACTATGCGGCACGTCCGCCCAGTAATAAGAACACGTTCTAGCAAATTGGTCGAGAGTCGAGTTGTAGAGTTGGCACCTACGAGCCGGACCCTTCCAGCTGGAGATCACCGTGAATGTCGCCACCAGATTCGCTATCTGCACCGCCGTCGTCATCGGGTCAGCCGGTTCGACTGCCGGATTTGCGGTTGCAGCACCGACGACGATTCCGTTTCAAGTCACCCCTGCGCCCTACGGAAACCCGAACGGCAGTGTCGACTTTCCTCCAACTCGATGTGTGGCAATCGTGGGAGCAGAAGATGACGGCACCGTGCAGTTCACGGGCGGGGGCGAAGACGGGTGGGGCTGTCCGACACTGGGCGGACCGTGGACCGCCATGTGGATCAACGTGTCGAGCGGCGCCGCAGGTTCGGCAGTGCTGGTGAACGATTCGTACGAGCATCCGCCGGAGACCACTGTCCATACCGGTTCAGGCCGAGTGGCCGTCTTCGTACTGACGAACGACGGAATTCATACCCCCGGATTCGCAACCTTCTACGTACCGTGACGACCGCTTACGGCACTACCTGCACCACCGCTCCCGGCTGGAGGTAGTCGAAGAACGTCATAGCGGCCTCCTGGGAGAGGTGCACGCATCCGTGGGACAGGACGTTCAGTGAGCCCTCGTGGAAGGCGATCCCGCCATTGAAGAACACCGAGTACGGCATGGGGGCGTCGAAATCGGTACTCCAGAAGTCAGCATCTTTGAAGGTGACCTCGAAAGTGCCGGGAGGCGTCTCCCAGCCGGGGCGACCGTGCGTGACCGGCACCGGCCCGTAGGTGACGACACCTGCGTCCATGAGCCACGCCTGATTCGCGGACAGGTCGAGACAGGCGCGCGCACTCGCATCGCAAGGGGCTTGCTGCGCGGAGGACGTGGCCGGCAGAACGGCCCACGATCCGAGCAGACACACGGCGATCACCGAGAGTTTTGCCAGTATCCGTTCGACTCGCACAATCATCACACTCGACTCGGTTCGCCCGTTTCCTCAGTATCGATCCCACCCCGTCAGCGCGTCAACGCGTCGTGGTTCGTGTCCGCTCGCAACCTCCCGGACCGCTACCGCTAACGTCATGACCGTCGACACACTGCTGTCGACTCGCGGTACACCTGCGGCGAATGTGTGCACTCCAAGACACGATCCGGCTCGCGCAGTACCGTGATTCAGATACTCAACAGGAGGCTGTTTCGATGAACTGGGCCGAGATCGGTGTCGTATTCGGGTATGTCGTCGTAGTTCTGACGGTTCTGGTGACCGTGCTGCTCGTGGCGTTCCTCTTCGTGTTCTCCATCAAGGGCGACTACCAGGAGGAGACACGGTCGAAGATGACGGGCGGTAAGAACATCGACATACGGAAGTGACGGTCCCTCGCACATCCCTCGCACACCACGCAGAGATTTCTAGGAGCATGGAATGACTGAGCACTCGGGACACCACCGGGTTGTGGTGATCGGATCCGGGTTCGGCGGCTTGTTCAGTACACAAGCGCTGAAGAAGGCCGATGTCGACGTGACGATGATCGCCCGCACCACCCATCACCTTTTTCAGCCGCTGCTCTACCAAGTGGCAACCGGCATTCTGTCCGTCGGAGAGATCGCTCCCGCCACACGGTTGGTGCTCCGGAAGCAGAAGAATGCCGAGGTTCTGCTGGGAGAAGTCGAGAGCATCGACCTCGACGCCAAAACGGTCACTTCGCAACTTCTCGACCGGACGACCGTGACTCCCTTCGACAGCCTGATCGTCGCAGCCGGCGCCGGCCAGTCCTACTTCGGCAACGACCACTTCGCCGAATTCGCACCGGGCATGAAGACCATCGACGACGCGCTCGAACTTCGTGGACGCATCCTCGGGGCGTTCGAGCAAGCCGAGGTGTCGGACGACCCGGAAGAGCGGGCCCGCCTACTGACGTTCGTCGTCGTCGGTGCCGGCCCGACCGGCGTGGAGCTTGCCGGCCAGATCGCGGAGCTCTCGCGTCACACCCTCTCCGGCGCCTTCCGCAACATCGACCCGCGTGAGGCGCACGTGATCCTCCTCGACGGTGCAGAGGACGTGCTCCCCGTCTATGGCGGCAAGCTGAGCAGAAAGGCCGCCGAAACGCTCGAAGGGCTCGGGGTCGACATCCAGTTGGGTGCAATGGTCGTCGACGTCGACGAAGACGGGCTCACCGTCAAGGACAAGACAGGCACACAGCGGCGCATCGAGTCCCAGTGCAAAGTCTGGTCGGCCGGCGTGCAGGCCAGTCCGCTCGGCAAGCAACTCGCCGAGCAATCGGATACCGAAGTCGACCGCGCCGGCCGCGTGCAGGTCAATCCGGATCTGAGCCTGCCGGGGCACCCTCATGTATTCGTACTCGGCGACATGATGTCCCTGGACAACCTGCCAGGTCTCGCCCAAGTTGCCATGCAGGGCGGCAAGTACGCCGCGAAGCAGATCAAGGCGGAGTTGGACGGTGCCAGGCCGGAGGATCGCCAGCCCTTCAAGTACTTCGACAAGGGCAGCATGGCCACGATCTCGCGGTTCAATGCGGTCGCCAAAGTCGGCAAACTGGAGATTTCCGGATTCATCGGATGGATCGCATGGTTGGCCATCCACCTTGTCTATCTGGTGGGGTTCCGCAGCCGAGCTTCAACGCTGTTGTCGTGGACTCTGACGTTCTTCGGCCGAGGGCGCGCCCAGATGGCGTCCACCGAACAGCAAGTGTTCGCACGAAACGTGATCGACAAACACGAGAAGCGCCGCGACGAAGCACGAACTTCGGCGTCACCCGCGCCGCCGGATCCCGACAGTGCCGACAAGGCGACTGGCTGATATTCCTTCGGCCCGGCACACGGCCGGGCCGAAGGTGGGTCAGTGACCGATCGACGCGGTGTCGGTGATATTGGCGAGGCGGACCTGCCCCTTCGCCACGAGCCTGCTCTGTTGGTCCGTGATCTGGACTGCCCACAACTGCTGGGTGCGCCCACGGTGAATGGGCGTGCCCTCGGCTGTCAATGTCCCTTCGCGGGTGGCGCGCAGGAAGTCCGTGTTGTTGTTGACGCCCACTACATGTCCGCGGTCGCCCAGCCACGCCGTACCGGCAATGCTTGCGACGGATTCGACCACCGAGCAGTACACGCCACCATGCTGGATACCGGCCGGTTGGTGCAGTGTGGGCACCACCGTCCACTGTGCGCGCACACGGTCGCGGGTGACCTCGGTGTAACGGAGTCCGATCAGGCCGTCGAATCCGACCGCTGCGTGTTCCGTCAGGAGTGCGGGGTCGAACGGGGCGTCTACTCCCCCTCCGTTATCGGTCGTGGAGGTATTCGGGCCGTCAACCATGGGGACTCCTCGGAAGCTGTTGTCAGGGCGCTGGTGCTGTCGGGTCGGTAGTACTTGCCTACACCACTGCGAAACGAAGAATCGGCGGGGGCCCCCCCAAAAACGGTTGGGGCCCCCCGGGGAGGAGCCCGGGGAAGAGCAAC
>NZ_JBUYWD010000002.1:0-217900 GCF_055231015.1 Rhodococcus quanlei
TGCGGGCGGGTCGGTCGTACTGGCCTCCCCCACTGCGAAACGAAGAATCGGCGGGCCCACACCTTTCCGGTGTGGGCCCGCCGTGGGAAGGACCGGGAGTCTCTGCAGCCCTCAGGACTCCGGCGCGGTCCGGCAGTTCGGTGAGTGTTTCACCACCCGTCAACGAGTATAGGCAAGCCTAGCCTTATTGCGCAAGGGGTTCTCGAATGTCATCGGAGCACGGACACTCACCCGCGCACGCATCCGTCGGGGTCGACAGCGCACCGGCATGCCCGCGGCCACGAAGGCGTCGAGCATCCCCTGACCCCTGCGTTGCGCCAGGACCTCACTTGTACCCGCAAGAACGGGCACGTGGGCCGCCACTCCGAGGACAGACTCTCCGACCAAGCTGGAAAATCGCACCCAGTCGATCTGCGCGCATCGCGACACGGCGCGATGAATCGGCACGAGCGAGGTGATGCAGCGATGCGCCGTCCATACGAGCAGGGCGCGCTCGCACGGCACGACGACCGTTCCGCTGGAGCCGATCGCATTGTCATCCGGAAGTGCCCGCATGGACTCGTCCTGGACGCCGACCCAGTCGATGCAGCAATCGTTGTCCATGTGAATCCAGAGATTCTCGAATCCGGGATCCCACGCGCGGCCGTCGAGCACCACCGACGCTGCGACTCGACCGACGACGGCATGCACGAGCGCCGTCGCAACCTGAATGGCTGCGGCGTGTGGGTCTTCGACATCATCGAGGGCGCGGGCCCACATCTGTGGCACACGATCCCCGTCGAGGTCTTTCGAGAGTTGCCACCATCGACGTTTGCCCTCGCTCTCCATGGGCGCCACCGCGTACATCCGGGGGTAGTGCGGGTTGAGCGAACGCAAGCGAGAGCAGGAGAGGTCCAGGGCCGAGGTGCCCACCGAGAGCTCGGGCGCACCGACCGAAAGGGGCGAAGTCACTAGTACTCCAATGTTGTGGGAAACGAATCAGGTACATAGGTTAGCCTAACCACGCCAGAGGGGTCACCGCGGCGTGATGTCGACCACGTGACAATCCGGACCGTCTCATAGGGCACTGAGAAGGGTTCCGTAACCTAACCAGCACGGCACGGATGCCGGTAGACACAGGAGGAACCACAGCGCTCGTGACAACCATGCGAAACCATGGCGCCGAAGGCGCCCCGACAGTGAGCGCCGACGGCGCCCACGAAGTGGACGCCGTGGACGCGCGCACCGCGAACCGAGACTTCATCTCGCGCGATATCCCGCGGGGCCCGGCGCCGACCTGGGTAAGGGCGGTCGCAGCCCTGCTCGACGTCGGTGTCGTCGCTCTACCGTTGGCGATCGGGTGGGCGATCGTCGATTCCCTCTCGAACGAGAACGGTGGTGGTCCCACCGACCGTGCGGTCTTCGGCGGTGCCGCCGTTGTGGTCGCGCTGGGAATGCTGATCTGGAACCGAGGATTCCGCGAAGGCCGAACCGGGCAGAGTGCGGCGAAGGGGTGGGTTGGAATCGTCGCCCGCGACGTGGCGACAGCGGGTCCGATCGGTCCGCGTAGGGCACTGGCTTCACTTGTTCGCCGCGACGGTCGCATCGAAGTGGTGCGCAGCAGTACCGCTACCGACGAAGGATTCGCCCCGGTCGCGAAGGACACTTCACTTGCCGCGACTCGTCGCCGACGCATGCTGGGCCTACTCGCCCTGGTCGTCGTTCTCGTGTTCGTGATGCTGGCGAGCATCGCCATCGGCGCACGACCACTGACCTTCGCCGAGATCTTCCATTCACTGTTTGCAGCGGACGGAACCGAGGCGGACATCATCGTTAGAACCTTGCGCGGGCCCAGGACGATCCTCGGTCTGATCGTAGGAATCGCGCTGGGGGTGGCAGGTGCACTCATTCAGGGACACACCCGCAATCCGCTAGCGGACGCCGGACTCCTCGGACTGAATGCCGGCGCGGCGTTCATGGTCGTGATGGCGATGTATCTGCTCGGACTCAGCGCCCCGAGCGAGTACTTGTGGTTTGCGTTTGCCGGATCCTTCATGGCCAGCGTCGTGGTGTTCGGAATGTCGTCGATCGGTAACGGAAGCGCCAGTCCGCTGAGCCTCGCCCTCGCCGGTGCGGCGGTCGCGTTCTTCCTGCAGGCCATGACGAACGCGGTGTTGATCATGGACCAGCAGACCCTCGACGGCTACCGCTTCTGGGTGGTCGGTTCGGTGAGCGGTCGAGGTTACGACGTGCTGTGGCAAGTGCTCCCCTTCCTGGTCATCGGCCTGCTCATCGCCCTCGCCAGCACCCCGAGCCTGAACCTGCTGAGCCTCGGAGAGGATGTCGCTCGCGGTCTCGGCACCAATGTTGCTCTCAGTCGCACCATCGGGATCGTTGCGATCACCCTCCTCACCGGTGCGGCCACCGCCGCGTGTGGGCCGATCGCCTTCATCGGTCTCGTCGTCCCACACGTGGCGCGCGCCATCACGGGCCCCGACTATCGGTGGCTGGTGCCCTACGCGGGGCTCCTCGGCGGGGTGATGCTGGTGATGGCCGATGTGATCGGACGTGTGGTCGTCCGCCCCGGTGAGCTTCAGGTCGGTATCGTCCTTGCCGTGTTCGGGGCCCCCTTCTTCATTGCCCTGGTCCGTCGTCGAAAGTTGGCCAGCCTGTGACTCTCGTCGAGGAAAACACCACCACAGCCAGTCGGGTGCCTTCGCGGCGGCCCTTCCGGGTCGGTCCCGTGTCGCTGGTCTTGCGGCCGTTCATGATCGTGGTCAATCTGGCGTTGCTGATCGCGCTGCTGTTACTGCTGTGTCTCAACATCGGCCTAGGCGAATACGAGATGTCGATCCCCGAAGTGGCGGCGGTCCTGTTCGGCGGAGGAACGAAGGCCCAGAGTTTCATCGTCATGGACCTGCGGCTGCCGCGCTCCCTGACCGGCCTGCTCATCGGCGTCGCACTCGGGTTGTCGGGTGCGCTTACGCAGTCCATCGCCCGCAATTCGCTTGCCAGTCCTGACCTGCTCGGAATCACTGCTGGTGCGAGCGCCGGGGCGGTGGCCCTGATCGTGCTGGGCGGAGGCGGCAGTTTCGTCGGACTTCTCGCACTGCTCGGCATTCCACTCGCTGCGATCTGTGGCGCCTTCCTGACGGCGACCGTCATCTATCTGCTGGCGTGGAAGGGCGGTATCGAGGGATTCCGGCTCATCCTTGTCGGTATCGGTATCAACGCCATGCTCGTCGCCGCAGTCGGGTGGATGCTCACCTCGGCAGATATCGACGACGTGTCCCGCGCGCAGGTGTGGTTGAACGGATCCCTCAACGGTGCCAACTGGGATCAGATGTGGCCGGTCGCCATTGCCGTGCTCGTCATCGGTGCCGTGGTCATCGGCTCGACGTTCACCCTCGGGGCGTTGCGTCTGGGCGACGACAATGCGGCCTCCTTGGGTGTCAACCTGAGTCGGGCTCAGACTCGGCTGCTGCTGTCCTCTGTCGCGCTCGCAGCGGTTGCCACCGCTGCCGCGGGGCCGGTGGCGTTCGTGGCGCTGGCCGCACCGCAGTTGGCCATGCGCCTGGTTCGTTCACCCGGACCTCCCCTGATCGCCTCCGCGCTGACCGGAGCCGTGCTGGTGGTGGGCAGCGACGTCATCGCCCGCACGCTACTGCCCGTCGAGCTTCCGGTCGGAATCGTCACCGCTGCCCTTGGTGGCCCATTTCTGCTCTACCTGCTCGTTCGCAACAATCGGAAGGTGTCCGCATGACCGCGCACATCCCGCCCCGCCTCGTCGCCGAAGAAGTGACGCTGGGGTACGGCGACCGCACCGTCGTCGACGGTCTCGATCTGTCCGTGCATACCGGTGTCGTCACCACGGTCATCGGTCCCAACGGATGTGGAAAGTCGACATTGCTGCGTGCTCTCGGTCGGCTCCTCAAACCCAAGTCCGGCACCGTGACACTCGACGGGAAGAGCATCGGCCGGATGCGCACGAAGGATGTCGCTCGCACTCTCGGGATGCTCCCCCAGTCGCCCGTGGCGCCGGAGGGCCTCACCGTGGGCGATTTGGTCGCACGTGGGCGCCACCCGCACCAGTCGTGGATTCGGCAGTGGTCGGCCGACGACGAGGGTGAGGTCGCCGAGGCTCTGACCCTGACCGGAGTTGCCGATCTGGCGGACCGCCCTGTGGACCAACTCTCGGGCGGGCAACGGCAACGCGCCTGGATTTCGATGGCGTTGGCGCAAGGGACCGACATCCTGCTGTTGGACGAACCGACCACCTATTTGGATCTCGCCCACTCCATCGAGGTCCTCGACCTCGTCGACCGGATGCACTCCGAACTCGGCCGCACCGTGGTGATGGTGCTGCACGACCTCAACCTCGCCATCCGGTACAGCGATCAGCTGATCGTGATGAGGGAAGGGGCGATCGTGGCGTCCGGTCACCCACAGGAGATCGTCACAGAAGAACTCCTGCTCGAGGTGTTCGGCCTGGAGGCGTCGGTCATTCCGGACCCGGTCTCGGACAGGCCGCTGATCGTGCCCATCGGCACGAGGCACGTTTACGGCCGTGCGGGTGGACCGGAGAAGGCGTCGACCGCACAGTGACTATGACTATTACCACATCCCAGCCGGTGGGTTACTACTGCGGGTAGTACGAATATGTGTCGTTTGTTCCGTAGAATCGAGCCATGGCTGGACTTGGTGAACTCGAACGTGCGGTGATGGAGCACTTGTGGTCGTCTCCGGAATCGCAGACGGTACGACAAGTACACGAAGCCTTGGCCGCACGGCGTGAACTCGCCTACACCACAGTGATGACGGTTCTGCAGCGACTGGCGAAGAAGCATCTCGTCATCCAGCAGCGTGACGACCGCGCACACCGCTACCTCCCTGTTCATCAACGCGAAGAGCTTGTGGCCAGCCTCATGGTCGACGCCCTGCAGCAGGCGGACAAGTCCGGAAGTCGCGCCGCTGCGCTGGTGCACTTCGTCGAACAGGTGGGCGCCGACGAGGTCGATGCCTTGCGCGATGCACTCGCTGCGCTCGAAGCCAAGGAACACCTGGACGGCAAGGGATCGACTGGAAGCGTTCGCGCGATCTGACCTACGTCATGCATGATGTCTAGGACATGAACGCCACCACCGCACTGGTATTCGGAGTACTTGCGTTGCTGCTCGCCGGCCCCGTACCGGCGCTCCTCAGCCGCGCCAAGTGGCCGTTTCGCGCTCCTCGTGCTGCGCTCGTCCTCTGGCAGGCAGTCGCACTGGCAGCCGTGCTGTCGGCGTTCAGCTCGGGGCTTGCCATCGCCAGCCAGCTGCTGGTACCCGGGCCGGACGGCCGTCCCACGACAGCACCGACAGCCGAGATCGACGCTCTCGGTCTTCCCCTCTGGACCCTCTACGTAGTGGTGTTCGCTCTCACCTTGCTGGTGGGTGCGAAGCTGATCTTCTCGATAGTTCAGGTGGGCGTTCGCACCAGGCGACGTCGTGCGCGTCATCGTATGCTCGTCGACCTGCTTGATTACTGTGACTCCCAATCCCCGCACGCCCGCTCCCCCGATGTGCGTGTCATCGACGTCACGGAGCCGATAGCCTACTGCCTGCCCGGGCTGCGCCAACGCGTCGTACTGAGTCAGGGCACCTTCGCCAACCTCGGCGACCCCGAGATCAAGGCAATCCTCAGTCACGAGCGATCACACCTGCGTGCCCGTCACGATCTCGTGCTCGAGGCGTTCACCGCGGTGAACGCCGCCTTCCCCACCGTCGTGCGCAGCAGATCCGCGCTCGGTTCGGTACAGCTGCTGGTCGAGATGCTGGCCGACGACTCCGCGGTCCGCGCGTCCAGCCCGACCGCGCTGGCACGCGCCCTCGTCACCTGCTCCGGATCCACGGCGCCCCGCGGTGCGATGGCGGTAGGCGGACCGAGCACACTGATCCGCGTACAGCGTCTTGCCGCCGACGGTCCGGACCGTCGCATCGCCGTGGCCGCATACGTCGCGTCGGCAGCCATCCTGATAATCCCCACCGTGGCAGTGGCCGTGCCGTGGCTCGTGGAACTGAGCCGCCTGTTCGGCAGCAGTCACTGAGCGGTAGTTCACGTCACATTCGTTTCGTTCGCGGACCGTCCTTCCAGTCCCGTACACTGAACGACGGTCGCCAGAGCGACCCATCGAAATCGAAACGGCACACAGCCCAATTCCTCGCACCGGCGGCGGCCGCTGTCCATGGCGGCGCACGTATCTGCGTGAACGGATTGACCAGGTGACATGTGCCCTGGCTCGTCCCTTTGTGTCGGCTGCACTCGCTGCACCCAGCTCCGCGACGCGCCCTACGCCCGGAGAGGTACCTTCCGCGTGAACAACGCTGTTCGAATCAACGCTGCCTACGAGAGCGCCGAGGTGGTGGGCGACGCCACCGCACCAGCGGAGCCGACTGTCACTTTTGCCGACATCGGACTGCCCGTACCGCTGGTTCAGGCACTCGCCCGCAACTCGATCACTGCTCCCTCGCCGATTCAGGCGCTTTCCGTGCCCGATGCCCTGAACGGCAAGAACGTGCTCGGCCGCGCGCAAACCGGCTCGGGCAAAACGCTCGCCTTCGGGCTTCCGATGCTGACCCGTCTGGCGCAGCACGACGACCGCCCTGCCGCGAAGCGCCCCCGCGCCCTCGTGCTGGTTCCCACTCGTGAATTGGCCTTCCAGGTCGTCGACTCGCTCAGCGCCTACGCCGGCACACTCGGATTGAACGTGCGCCCCGCTGTCGGCGGTACCCCGTTCACCAAGCAGGTCGAGCAGTTGCGTCGCGGCGTCGACGTTCTCGTTGCCACTCCCGGAAGGCTCGGAGACCACCTGCGTCAGGGCACGTGCCTTCTCGACGCCATCGAGATCACCGCGCTGGACGAAGCGGATCAGATGGCCGACATGGGTTTCCTGCCAGAAGTACGTTCCATCCTCGGCGAGACCCCTGCAGACGGCCAGCGGATGTTGTTCTCGGCGACGCTCGACCGTGAGGTTCAATCCCTCGTCCGCCAGTTCCTGCCCGATCACGTGCAGCACGCGACGGCGGACGGCCGCGCGAGCGTGAACACGATGGACCACTACGTGCTGCTCGTGGATCGGGGTCAGAAAGACGACGTCCTCGCCGAAATCGGTGCACGCGAGGGCCGCACAATCATGTTCGCCCGTACCAAGCTCGGATGCGAGGGCATCACCGATCGTCTCCGCGCCGTCGGTGTTCGCGCCGAAGCTCTGCACGGGGGCAAGGCGCAGAACCAGCGCACCCGTGTCCTCGAACGTTTCAAGACCGGTCGCACACCGGTTCTGGTGGCGACCGACGTCGCGGCGCGTGGCATTCACGTCAACGGAGTCGATCTCGTCGTGCACGTCGACCCGCCCGCCGACCACAAGGACTACCTGCACCGCGCTGGACGCACGGCACGCGCCGGTGAGAAGGGCACGGTCGTCGCCATCGTGCTGCCCAATCAGAAGCGCACCTTCCGTCGCTTGACCGGTATGGCCGGCGTCGACGCGAAGGCGGTCCCCGTCCGTCCGGGCGACGAGAAACTTGCCACCATCACGGGAGCTCAGACACCCAGCGGCGAACCGATCCGTGAGCGCGCAGGACGCGGCGACCGTTCGTTCGGCCGTGACAACCGAGACCGCTCGTTCGGCAACCGTGGTCCCCGCCGTGAATACCGGGGAAGTCGTGACTCAGTCGGGTACCGCGGCAACCGCAATGACGGCGGCTTCCGCGGAAATCGAAACGACGGTGGCTTCCGGCCTGCCCGTGATCAGGCCGACCGACCCTTCCGCCGTGACAGTGGTGAACGCTCGGGCGAGGGTCGTCCGCCTCGCCGCGATTTCGGTTCGGACGGTTCCGGTTCGGGCAGGGGTGGATTCCGCCGCGACGATCGTCGTTCCGGCAGCCCGCGGAACGCGGACAGCCGTCCGCCCCGCCGAGAGTTCGGCGACCGTGACCGTGAACGTCGCAACGGCAACCGCAAGGACGAACGCCCCGGCGGCAGCGGGGGCGGCTTCCGCAGTCGCACCGAACGCCGCAATTACGACGGGTTCGACGGTCCTGCCCGCTCACGTCGCAGCTGAGTAGGTCCTCCACACCTTTCCCCTTCGTTCCCTGATGTGTTTGGCTGGGCCCGACACATTTTCGACAACCGGCTCCTCGGGCCGATTTCGAAACCCGGTGACGAAGGGGAAAGCTGTAGGCATGACGAACAACAACACGGACGCAGCTCGCGCCCAGATCGGCGTAACGGGCCTGGCTGTCATGGGGTCGAACATCGCCCGCAATTTCGCCCGTCACGGTCATACCGTTGCCCTGCACAATCGCAGCGTCGGTAAGACGGACGCCCTGATCGCGGACCACGGTGGCGACGGCGATTTCGTTCGGACCGAAACCATCGAGGAGTTCGTGGCCGCGCTGGAGAAGCCGCGGCGTGTGCTGATCATGGTGAAGGCCGGGGACGCCACGGACGCGGTGATCGAGGAGCTTGCCGGTGTCATGGAGACCGGCGACATCATCATCGACGGTGGAAACGCGTTGTACACCGACACCATCCGCCGCGAGGCATCGCTACGTGAGCGGGGGCTGCACTTCGTCGGCGCCGGAATCTCCGGTGGCGAGGAAGGGGCGCTCAACGGCCCCGCCATCATGCCCGGCGGACCCAAGGAATCGTACGAGGCTCTCGGCCCCCTGCTCGAGTCGATTGCCGCGCAGGTTGACGGTACGCCGTGCTGCACGCACATCGGCCCAGACGGGTCCGGACATTTCGTGAAGATGGTGCACAACGGCATCGAGTACGCCGACATGCAGTTGATCGGCGAGGCTTACAACTTGTTCCGTGATGCGCTGGGCTACGATGCGGACAAGATCGCGGACGTCTTCACCGACTGGAACTCCGGCGATCTCGAGAGCTACCTGGTGGAGATCACCGCCGACGTGCTGCGTCAGAAGGACGCGAAGACCGGAAAACCCCTCGTCGACGTGATCGTCGATGCCGCCGAGCAGAAGGGCACGGGCCGGTGGACGGTCAAGTCCGCACTCGATCTCGGCGTTCCTGTCACGGGCATCGCCGAGGCCGTTTTCGCACGGGCACTGTCGGGGTCGCGTGAGCAGCGCAAGGCTGCGGTCGGGTTGGCCTCCGGCGCTCTCGCCGACAAGCCTGCCGACGCCGCACAGTTCACCGAAGACATCCGGCAGGCGTTGTACGCGTCCAAGGTGGTCGCGTATGCGCAGGGGTTCGATCAGATCGCGGCCGGCAGCACCGAGTACGGATGGAACGTGCATCCGGCGGATCTCGCCACCATCTGGCGCGGCGGCTGCATCATCCGTGCCCAGTTCCTGAACCGCATCAAGGATGCCTACGACGAGAATCCGCAGCTTGCCAGCCTGATTCTCGCCCCGTATTTCAGGAATGCGATCGAGACCGCGATCGACAGTTGGCGCCGCGTGGTGTCCACGGCGACCCTGCTCGGCATCCCGGTGCCGGCGTTCGCGTCGTCATTGTCCTACTACGACGCACTTCGTGCCGAGCGGCTGCCCGCCGCTCTGACTCAGGGACAGCGCGACTTCTTCGGCGCACACACCTACGAGCGGACCGATGCGGAAGGCAAGTTCCACACGCTGTGGAGCGGTGACCGCAGCGAAGTCGAAATCTGAGCCCGACACCGCTCGATATCCGAAGAACGGCGGGGACGCCACGGTCTTCCGGTCGCGGCGTCCCCGCCGTTTCAGTTCTGCTCGCCGCCCATGAGTTCGAACATGGACACCGATGTACCTGCTGTTGCTGTCTTGCTGATCGCCTTACGCCACAGTGACTGCGCGGTACGCGAAAGGGTGGAATCGGCGCCGACGTCCTCACTGGCTTCGATGATGTGCTGGGCACCTGCGTCCATCATCCTCAGTGCCGCCAGGTCGCCCCCGCCCTCCTTCGCGGCCTTCGCGTACTCCTCCATGAAGAATGGGTAGGCCCCGGCCGAGCGCACCGCATACGGCAGGAACTGATCGATGTCATGGCCGGAACGCTCGACGACTGCAAGCGCCTGATGGTACGACAGGATCCACGGATGAAAGGTGACGAGCAGCGCCTGATAGAAAACCTGTGCCAGACCGTCATCTGTTCCGAGGTACTCCTGCGGGCTCAGCGGCCGCAGCAGTGCGGCGTGCGCGTCGAAAACTTCCCGCGGCCCACTGTAGAAGATGTACGAGGCGGGATGCTCGATGTTGTCACCCGCCGACATGAACCCACCGGACAAGAACTGCGCTCCGTGCGATCGAACCCATGCCCCGCCCGCTCGCGACCTCTCCGGCGAATCGGACGACAGATTGGCAATTGTCTTGCCCTCGAGTCGGTCGGTCGCCTGTCCGAGCACCTCGTACATGGCGTCGTAGTGTGTGAGGCTCACCACGGTCAGCTCGTTCGCATCGAGCGCTTCGGCAACGGAAGTCGCCGGTGTGGCGCCGAGCGCCACCATGGCGTCGACCTTGGTGCTGCTTCGGTTCCACACTGTGACCTCGGTGCCCGCCGACAAGAATGCGCGCACCATCGCCTGCCCCATGGGGCCCAGACCGATGACCGAGACCGAGTCGGTACTCCCCTGCTGTCGAGACATGTTCTGGTCCTTCGATAGTCGTTACGTTGGTGTCGGCGCCGGTACTGATATTGATCACCGCAGGTCGGAGCAGCAAGAACGCACGTGAAGGTACGGTTGCTTACGTCGAGGTCCGTATCGAGGTCAGGAGAATCCGGTGACGACCAAGAGTGGGATAAATCACAATGTGTGCGGGATGAGCGTGGCGATCGACGTTGTCGGCGGCAAGTGGCGAATGCACCTGATGTGGGTTCTCGGCGAGGGACCGCGGCGTTTCGGCGAGATCCGCCGCATTCTGGAAGGTGTCAGCGAAAAGGTTCTCACCGAGAACCTGCGCCACCTCGAGGTCTCGGGCGTGGTGCTACGCAATGTGTACCCGGAGGTTCCCCCACGCGTCGAGTACTCCCTCACGCCAGAGGGAACCGAACTCGCCGAAGCGCTTGGTGCGCTCGAAAAGTGGGGTGACCGGCACCGATCGCTCTCGTCGGTCGTCTGATTTCGCGGCGGATTCCGTCCTCGGCCGGTGCCGCGACGGACGGTAACCTTTCCGGTATGACAGAGCAGGACGGCACGTCGCCAGACCCCATCGACGAGGTGTCGTTCCTCTCCCTCGGACTCCCGACGGTGATGGTGCATGCACTGCGCCGCACCGGTATCGACACGCCGTTTCCGATTCAGCGTGCCACTATCCCCGATGTCCTGGCGGGGCGTGATGTTCTCGGTCGCGGTCCCACCGGCTCTGGGAAGACGCTGGCGTTCGGGTTACCGATGTTGGTTCGCCTGCGGGGATCGGCCAGCCGACGTGGATTTCCGCGGGGCCTGATTCTGGCTCCCACCAGAGAACTCGCCCTGCAGATCGAACGTGCCCTGGACGAGCCAGCACTGTCGGCCGGGCTGCGGGTGGCCACGGTGGTCGGCGGTGTCCCCCTCAAACGCCAGGTCGATCAGATCGGCCGTGGCGTCGATCTTCTCGTCGCGACGCCTGGCCGGTTGGCAGATCACCTCGGAAAACGCACGATCTCGTTGGACGACGTTCTCGTCACCACGATCGACGAGGCCGACCACATGGCAGAGCTCGGGTTCCTCCCCCAAGTCGAGACGGTGTTGGACGCGACGCCCCCAACTGGGCAGCGGTTGTTGTTTTCTGCCACCCTCGACGGCGAGGTCGACACGCTCGTGGACCGGTATCTCCGTGACACCGTCACACACGAGACATCGGCCGCGCAGGGCACCGCACCGACGATGGATCACTTCCTGTTTCATGTCCGAGCAGCCGACAAGTTCACGGTCGTGTCGCAGATCGCTTCTCGGACCGGCCGCACACTGCTGTTCGTCCGAACCCGTGACGGTGTGGATCGCCTCGCCGAGCAATTGCACGCGGTCGGGGTGGCCGTCGAATCCCTGCACGGCGACAAGACGCAGAGCCGCCGCAACCGGGCGCTGGACGCATTCGCCCGAAACGCGACCGGAGTGTTGGTGGCAACCGATGTGGCGGCACGAGGCATTCACGTGGACGATGTCTCACTCGTCGTGCATGTGGATCCTCCCTTGGAGTCCAAGGACTATGTGCATCGTGCCGGCCGGACCGCCCGCGCCGGGCAATCCGGAATCGTCGTCACCCTCGTGACGGAGTTCGAGCGCGATCAGGTCGACCGAATGCTCGATCGCGCAGGTATCGGTATCGCCGCGTACGACGTCGCACCAGACGACGCGGGGCTGCGCCGGATCACCGGCGCTCGCTGCCCGAGCGGCATTCCCGTCGCCCCTTCGGACACGGCGCCACCGCCTCCTTCCACATCCGCGCCGAAACGCGGGGGCGGACACAACCGAGTCGCGACCGGTTCGCGTCAGGCGCGCAGAGGGTCTCGCCGGGGTGGGCGCAACACACGCTGACCACAGGCTCACCGAAAGCCGGGGCGAACACCGAGCGCTGCGGCGCACACTGAGAAATTATGAGCCAAACCTTTGCGGCCGCGGTGTGCGCACTTGTCGCGGCTTTGCTGTTCGCATGCGCCTCGGTGGCACAGCAATCGGCTGCCGCGAAGGTCCCCGAGGGCGGCGCCTTGATATCGGCCCTGCTGCGCAGCCCACGGTGGTGGGCAGGCGTCGTCGGCGACGGTGGCGGGTATCTGATGCAGATTGCCGCATTGTCGCTCGGCTCGGTCCTGCTCGTGCAGCCCCTTCTCGTGTCGGCGTTGTTGTTCGCCTTGCCGATCTCTGCGAAACTCGGGGCTGATCGGTTGTCGCGCCGTACGTGGGTGCTCGCTGTCGGCCTCACACTTTCTCTCGCGGTGTTTCTGGTCGTCGGCGACCCGTCCGAAGGCAACATCGACGCACCACTGGACGAGTGGGCCGTTCCGATAGCTGCGGTCGTAGTGGTCGTCATCATCTGTGTAGCGGTCGGCCTCGCACGGATCGCCACCGGCTGGCGGGCGCTCGCGCTGGGTGCGGCGTCCGGGATCTGTTACGGCGTCGCGGTGGCTTTCACGAAGTACGTCGTGGAACTCTTCTCACACGATGTGGGGTCCGTTGCGACCAGTTGGCAGACCTGGGGTCTCCTCTTCGCGGGTGTTGTCGGCGTTTACCTGCAACAACGCGCGTTTCAGGTAGGGCCCCTCTCCGCCTCCCTCCCGGCGCTCACCATCGGCGAGCCGATCGCCGCGGTCTTTCTGGGCGTCACCGTTCTCGACGAGCGGGTGCGGGCCGAAGGTCTCGGCTTCGTCTTCGTCTGCTGCGCAATCCTGGTCATGTTGCTCACCACCATCGGGCTCTCGAGGTCGCAGGCGGTCCGAGAAACGCGCACCGCGGCCGCCGCGCCGGTAGCGTCGTAAGTCGTGAACTTCCTCGAAGGCCATGCACCGCAGAACGACCTCACCTACGACGACGTGTTCCTGGTTCCAAGCCGCACCGAGGTGACATCCCGTTTCGACGTCGACCTCACGACGGTCGACGGATCGGGGACGACCATACCGATCGTCGTCGCCAACATGACCGCCGTCGCCGGTAAGCGGATGGCCGAGACCGTTGCACGCAGGGGTGGCCTCGTGGTGCTCCCCCAGGATCTGCCGACCCTGGCCGTCGCCGCGACTGTGTCGTTCGTGAAGAGTCGACACCTCGTGGCCGACACACCTGTCGTTCTCGGCCCGGATGCTGCTGTGTCCGATGCGCTTGCCCTCATATCCAAACGCGCCCATCGCGCTGTCGTGGTGGTAGAGAACGGCCGACCTGTCGGCCTGGTGACGGAAGCGTCCTGCATCGACGTCGACCGATTCACCCGGCTCGATGCCGTAGCTGTCCGCGACTTCGCCACGGCGCCGGTCGATTCCTCTTCCCGTGAGGTGTTTGCGCTCCTCGATTCGCGTCACGAATCTCTCGCCGTTCTGGTCCACGGCGACGGCAGCCTCGCCGGCGTACTCACCCGTACGGGGGCAGTGCGCGCGGGTATCTACGACCCGTCGGTGGACTCGAACGGTGCCCTGCGAATCGCCGCAGCCGTCGGCGTGAACGGCGACGTCGCAGCCAAGGCCACGGCACTCGTCGACGCCGGCGCCGACCTGCTGGTACTCGATACCGCGCACGGGCACCAGCAGAAGATGATCGATGTGCTCCGCACCCTGAAGTCCCTCGATCTCGGTGTTCCTGTGGCGGCGGGAAACATCGTGTCCGCGGGCGGTACCCGCGATCTGGTGGAGGCCGGCGCCGACATCGTGAAGGTGGGGGTCGGTCCAGGCGCGATGTGCACCACTCGGATGATGACAGGTGTCGGTCGCCCGCAGTTCTCGGCCGTGCGCGAATGCGCTGCCGCGGCGCGCGAACTGGGTGCACACGTGTGGGCGGACGGCGGTGTTCGCCATCCGCGTGATGTGGCACTCGCCCTCGCTGCCGGTGCATCGAACGTCATGATCGGGTCATGGTTTGCCGGAACCCACGAATCCCCCGGCGACCTGCATATCGACCAGAATGGAAACGCGTACAAGGAGAGTTTCGGCATGGCGTCGAAGCGTGCGGTTGCGGCCAGGACGGCAACCGACAGCGCGTTCGATCGCGCCCGCAAGTCCCTCTTCGAAGAGGGAATTTCGAGCTCGCGGATGCGGCTCGACCCCGAACGGCCCGGTGTCGAGGATCTGATCGACCACATCTGCTCCGGTGTCCGCAGCACCTGCACCTACACCGGCGCCCGCACGATCGAAGAGCTCCACGAGAAGGCGGTCGTCGGGATTCAGTCGGCTGCCGGATTCGCCGAGGGCCGACCACTCCCAGCCGGATGGTGACCCAGGCGCACCGGCAACACGGCGGTTGCCCGGCAACGTCGAATCGGGCGATCGCCGGTAGCATGGACCGCTGAACCCACCGTTCGACCCTTGCGGTGGTGACCAGTCTCGTCCCGTCGCACGAAGTGATCCGCAATCCGGATCCTCCCGCGTGCGGGCATTACAGGAAGGAATCAGGTGCCCGCGGCACCCACTTACACAGCGAGTACGGCGCCCGTTGTCGCCGTTTCCGACGGATCCGGTTCGGCCGACGCCGCTACCGGTGCCACCGGTTCGGAGTCCGATTCGGCCGGGGCCGAAGGCTCCTCTACCGAGCCGGGAGACAAACCCGGCGGCCCGAAGTTTCACGTCTCGACCTACTCCCCGACCGTGTCCACCCCGGTCGACCCAGGTGGCGATGAACGATGAACGTCATCATCACCATTCTCAGCCTCATCGGCTTCATCGCCCTCACCGCCGGCACCGCGTTGTTCGTGGCGGCAGAGTTCTCACTCACGGCTCTCGAACGCAGCACCGTGGACGCCGCGGCCCGTGACGGTGACAGACGCTCCAGGCAGGTGCAGCACGCTCACCGCACCCTGTCGTTCCAGCTGTCCGGCGCCCAACTCGGCATCACGATCACCACGTTGATCACCGGCTATCTGGCCGAACCCGTTCTGGCACGATTCATCACCCCGCTTCTCACAGCAGCAGGAATGGGTGAGTCGGCGGCGTCGACCACCTCGTTGATTTCGGCACTCGTGATCGCCACATCGATTTCGATGATCTACGGCGAACTCGTACCGAAGAACCTGGCCATCGCACGGCCGCTCGCTGTTGCCCGCGCCACGTCGGGTTTGCATTCGGCGTTCTCGGCCGTTTTCCGATGGGCTATCAACGGGTTGAACAACACTGCCAATCTGATGGTTCGCAAACTCGGCATCGAACCTGCGGACGAACTCAGCTCGGCCCGGTCACCGCAAGAACTCGGCTCCCTGGTCGAAAACTCCGCACAGCGTGGTTCCATCGACGAAGACACTGCACTGCTGGTCAACCGGTCGCTGCGGTTCGGTGAGCGCTCGGCCGAGGAGCTCATGACCCCGCGCGTGAAGATCGAATCGTTGGCCACCACCGATACGGTCGCCGACCTGATCGACCTCGCCTCACGCACCGGTTTCTCACGTTTTCCGGTGGTCGACGGGGACCTCGACGACACGGTGGGGGTCGTGCACATCAAGCACGCGTTCACGGTGTCCGCGCAGCGACGTCGCACGACCCGGTTGAGCACCCTCGCACAGAAGGTGCCGGTCGTGCCGTCCAGCCTCGACGGCGACTCCGTCATGGAACGAGTGCGGGCCGACGGAATGCAGGTGGCCCTCGTCGTCGACGAATACGGTGGCACCGCGGGTGTCGTCACGATGGAAGACCTCATCGAGGAGATCCTCGGCGAGGTCCGCGACGAACACGACGAACACGAGGTCGACGTCCAACGCGCAGGTGACGGCTGGTCGTGCTCGGGTCTGCTCCGTGTCGACGAAGTCTCGGACACCACCGGGTACGCAGCACCGGAGGGCGATTACGACACTCTCGGTGGCCTCGTGCTCACCCACCTCGGCCGCATTCCCACGGAAGGCGACAGTGTCGAACTTCCGTCGACGGACGGCGGGCGCGACGGCGGCCGTTGGGTCGCGACGGTGACACACATGGATGGGCGACGCATCGACCGCGTGATCTTGACGCCGCTTCCACCGGCGACGGACGAGGCTCAGTCGGGAGTAAGTCATGAATAGCCTTTTCGGTTTCCTGCTGACGTTCGTGTTGCTCGCCGGGAACGCGTTCTTCGTCGGGGCAGAGTTCGCTCTGATCTCTGCACGGCGAGACCGCCTCGAGGCGCTCGTCGCCCAGGGCAAGAAGCGGGCGGTAGCGGTGATCAAGGCAGGGGAAAACCTGTCGTTGATGCTCGCTGCCGCGCAGTTGGGCATCACGATTTGTTCGATTCTCCTGGGCAAGGTGGCAGAACCGGCCATCGCACATCTGCTCGAGGTTCCGTTGCACGCGGTTGGGTTGCCGGACGCGTTCTTGCACCCGGTCTCGTTCGCTGTGGCGATGTCTATCGTCGTGGTTCTGCACATCCTGCTCGGCGAGATGGTTCCCAAGAACATCGCGTTGGCGGGACCGGAGAAAGCGGCGATGTGGTTGGTGCCGGTGCATTTGGCGTTCATCAAGGTCGCACGGCCGCTCATTGCGTTCTACAACGTGGCGGCCAACCTCACCCTGAGGATGTTCCGCGTCGAACCCAAGGACGAACTGGACGTGACGGTCTCGACTGTGGAGTTGTCCGAGATGATCGGCGAGTCACGGTCCGAGGGTCTGATCGATGCCGAGGAACATCGCCGCCTCACTCAGGCCCTGGAAACCGCCGATCGCACGGTCGGTGAGGTGATGATCCCGCTCGCGCAGGTTCGAACCGTGCCGACGGTCGAGGGCGGAACCCTCCTCGGCGACGTCGAGCAGGCTGTGATCGAGACGGGGTACTCGAGATACCCCGTGTGCGGTGGTGACGGACTTCCGATCGGATACCTGCACCTCAAGGATGTGCTGGACGACATTCTCGACGAGTCCGCCGGACCGAAAACGGTGATCCCGACTTCCGATATTCGCCCGCTTCCACGGCTGTCCTCGGCGGCATCGATGGCCGACGCGCTGGCAGGGTTGCGGCGCGCCAGCGCCCACCTCGGTGCCGTGTTCGCCCCTTCGACGAGAGCTGTCGTGGGAATCATCGCCCTCGAAGATCTCGTCGAGGAGTACGTCGGCACCGTTCGGGACGGAACGCACCGAGTCAAGGGTGTGAACCCCGGAAAGAGCACGGCCTGATGCTTCGAGACCCCACTGCCACCCTGATTCTGGACGAAGACGATTGGACCGATCGCCGTCGGCGTCATCGGGACAGGGTGGCAGCGGCTATCGAGCCGATCGTTGCCCGGCGGGCGGCGGGCAAGCCGCACCCGGTGCACGATTTCTTGTTCACCTACTACAGCTATCGCCCCACCCAGCTGCGCCGCTGGCATCCAGGATTCGGTGTGGCCCTTGCCGGTGACAACGCACACGGCTACCTGCGATACGGGGGCTACACCACTGTGGGCGGAGTCGTCACCGTCGGCGAGGAAATGCTCGAGAAGCGGTTGCCCACCGTGCGCTTCGTCCACGATCTCCTCCGGGCAACCGCGTCCCGCTCATCGAATCTCGGCTGCTTCGGCCTCCACGAATGGGCGATGGTGTACCGGGCGGACGACGGGATCAGACACGAACAGGTGCCGCTGCGCCTCGGACGTAACGGCACCGACGCAGTCGTCGAGTCCATGAACCTGCGTTGCACCCACTACGACGCGTTCCGCTTCTTCACCGACGATGCCGTTCCCCGTAACGCACTCCCCCTCGACCGTGCCGGCCAGATCGACAGGGAGCAACCAGGCTGCCTGCACGCCGGCATGGACTTGTACAAGTGGGCGTACAAGTTGGCGCCGCTCGTCGATTCCGAGTTGATCATGGACTGCTTCGAACATGCTTTGCGCACCCGTGAGCTCGACATGCGCGCGAGCCCATACGATCTCGCCGACCACGGCTACCAGCCGATCGCCATCGAAACCCCTTCAGGTCGCGCGGAGTACGTCCGACGACAGACCGAACTTGCGGACCTCGCGTCAGTCCTGCGAACCCGGCTGATGGACCGCTGCGGGGAGCTGCTTCGAAGTAGGCTCTGATAGCAGTGTCCGCCACCGCCATGCCGGGTTCACGACCGAATCGAATCATGACTGTCGGTGAACCCGAGGAACCGCGGAATTACCTGCTCGGGGTTCGCCCACAACAGATCGTGCCCGACCCCGGGGTAGATCTCCGTCTCGGCCGACGGAATATGCTTACGGGCGCGAGCAGCGCCCGGTTCCGGGTCGGAGACCACGGTGTCGGCACCGAAGAGCACCAGGCTTGGCACGGCGATCGCGGACAGTTGTTCGTCGCTGAATTTCTGGTCCCACGGCATCCCCATGCGGAACTTCCCCGCCGTTATTGCCAGGGTCAGTTCGTCGTCAGTCATCTCGAAGCCCGGCATCAGCCACCGGCTGTGCTTCCGCATCCGTTCAGTAGTAGGCCGCAATCCCGCTGCAATGAACTTCAGCAATAGACCGGCGCTTGGCTTTGCGAAGGTCGAGGCGCTCGGTTCGATCATTGTCAGACTCGCCAAGCGATCGGAGCGGTGGACCGCCACCGCTCCTGCCAGCCACGCACCCAGCGAGTTTCCAGCCAGATGGACACGACTCTCACCCAGGCTGTCCAGCACCTCACTCATCCACGTAGCAATATCTTCCGCGCCCCGCAGTGGTGCTGTCTGTACACAACGCCCGGCCCAGCCGATCACGTCCGGGGTGTACACGACGTGATCCCGCGTCAGATCCTCGATGAATCGATACCACACCTGTCCACTGCCCCCGATGCCCGGCAGCAGCACGATCGGCACGCCCTCCCCCGTACCGGATCTACGCACACGCGTGGTCCCGAAAGATGTTTCGACATCGACATTCGTCGACGGAACCGGCCACTTCGCGGCCACGGTGTCGTATGCGTGCTGGAAATCCGCCTTCGCTTCGTCACTGGTGAATCGCCCGATCTTCGGCACTGTCATCCTCCTCGAGACTTTGTTGATATGACCGTACCATCTAAACGATATACGCGTACCATAAAGGGCTCGAATGTCAGAGAGAGGCGGCGAGACCGTGCCACGATTGGTCGACCACGAACTGCGGCAACGCCAGATCACCGACGCCGTCCGACGCGTCATCGTCAGGGGTGGCCTGCAAGCTGTGACTTTTCAATCGGTGGCGGCCGAGGCGGGGATCTCGATTCGGTTGGTGCAGTACTACTTCGGCACGAAGAGGGAGTTCTTGCTGGCGACCCACCGCTCGGTGATGGAAGACGCCGGCGCCCGCTTCACACAAAGGTGGACCGCGCTCGGGGACGACTCCACGCCTCGTGAAGCGATCCGTGCCGTGCTGGCCGAACTTCTCCCACTCGACAACCAACGGCGAGAAGAAGTCATCGTGCTCGGCGCCTTCGCTTGGGCAGCGATCGCCGGAGACGGGATCACCGGAGAGGAAACTTTTGCCGCACCAAGGGCTTTGACCACCATCGTCTCCGACCAACTTCGGCGAGCCCAGAGCCTGGACACGCCCCCGTCAGATGACCCCGACCGCGACGCCGAACTCATCACCATGGCAACCGGGGGGCTCGCCCACAGCATGCTTCAAGGTTACGGCACCACGCAGTCGGCGATCGAACTCCTCGATCACCTCCTCGATCGGGTGCTGGCCCCGTACCGCCGGCGTCCGAACAGCCCGACCAGCAGCAGGTGACCGAAAGGCCTGGACCGACTCCACCGACATGCCCCGAGGACGTCGTCGAAACCCCTTCGGGTCGCGCGGAGTACGTCCGACGACAGACCGAACTTGCGGACCTCGCATCACATCTGCGGACACGGCTCGCGGACCGTTGCAGCGCGCTCCTCCAAGGCTAGGAGCCGACCGAGGCGGGCGCAAAGGCGCCGTTGGCGGTGAATGCGCGCTTGGCGAAACGTTCACCGATGATGCGATGGGTCGCAGCGTCGGGGTGAAGTTGATCCGGTAACGGCAGCTCCGCGTGGTCGGCTTCGCCGTAGAGCTCGCACCCGTCGAGATAGTGCAGATGGGGATCGTCCTTCCCCCTCCGCGCCACGATCCGCGCCAACTCCTCCCGGATGGTGCGCAACGTCAGCTTTCCGGATGCACGTTCCTCGGGATCGCCGGTGGCAACGAATCGCAGCTCTCCCCTACCCAGCGCTTCGACGTCGAATGCGCCCGGACCCGGTGTGTCCTCGTGAATGGGGCAATGAATGGGCGAGACAACCAACAGTGGTGTGGTGGGGTGACCGTCGCGGATGGTGTCGAGGAAACCGTTCACCGCCGGGACGAACGCCCGCAAACGCATCACGTCGGTATTGACCAGATTGATGCCTATCTTGACGCTGATCAGGTCGGCGGGGGTGTCGCGCAGTGCGCGGGCGGTGAACGGATCGAGCAAGGCACTGCCGCCCAGCCCCAAATTGATCAACTCCACGCCTCCGCCGGACGCGGCGAGCGCCGGCCAAATGGTGGACGGGCTGGCGGCGTCGGAGCCGTGACTGATCGAACTGCCGTGATGCAGCCACACCCGTCGCCCCTCCTCTGGCACGGGTTCGATCACGGCGTTGGTACGCAATTCGACCAATTCGGTGATCTCGTTGTGCGGCAACCAGATCTCGACCTTCTTGGTGCGATCGGGCAGGTCCCCGAAACGGACGGTACCTACAGGCCCGTCTTGCCGACGCACCGTTCCCGTCGCCAGGTCGATGGTCAGCGTATTGCCGCCCGGAGCACTCGCGCGACCGACCAACTCACCGTCGACACGCAGGTCGTACGCTCCGTCGGGTCGCGGCGGAGCCCCTGTGTAGATCCGCCTGGTGGGCAGCGTGTCGAGTTCGATGGTCGTCGCCCGGGTCCGGAAGGCCAACCGCACACCGGACGGTTGCGCCTCCGCCATCGCCAATTGACCGTCGGCGCATTGCTCGCGCGCGCGAACGGGCAGGCGGTGCGGCAGTATGCCGCGCTCGGTGCGTTCGAGTTCGAGGGCGCCTCGCAGCAGGCGCTCGTTGATGGCAGACGTAAACCATTGGGTTGGGCTGTGCATGGGTTTCACCTGTATCCAGTGTGTGGGCATCGCGGCCGCGGTGGTCGGCACGGACACCGCGGCTATACCCTATAGTAAATTGCCTACACCGCATAGGCTAATCGAGCGGTGACCGACGAGTTGGGAATCGAGACATGGCACGTGTGGGACTGACACCGGAACGACTCACTCTGACGGGGGCGGAGCTGGCCGACGAGGCCGGATTCGAGCAGGTGACGGTTTCCGCAGTCGCCCGGCAATTCGACGTCAAGGCAGCAAGCCTGTATTCCCACGTCAAGAGCACCCACGACCTCAGAACCAGGATTGCGCTACTCGCCCTGGAAGAGATGGCAGACCAGGGCGCCCACGCCGTGGCCGGCCGCTCCGGCCGCGACGCCTTGATCGCCTTCGCGAACGTCTACCGCAACTACGCGAGGGTGCACCCCGGCCGGTACACCGCGTCTCGGATGAATCTCGATCCGGAGACGGCGGCCGCCAGTGCAGGCATCAGGCATGCCCACATGATGCGAGCGATCCTGCGGGGGTACGACATCACCGAACCAGACCAGACTCATGCAGTTCGACTGTTGGGCAGCATCTTCCACGGCTACGCCAGCTTGGAGGCAGGGGGAGGTTTCAGTCACAGCGCCCCCGATTCCGAGGCCAGCTGGACACGAATCCTCGACGTCCTGGACTCCACGCTGTCCAACTGGCCCACCCTCTGACACCAGATCACCTGTTTGGTCGGCGGGCTCGGGATTCCAGACAGGCTGATGGGTTCCTCCGTAGTACTCGCGAGCGATCAGGCGAATACTTCTCGGGCACTACGGCGACCCCCCCAGAATGGAAGCGTGATTCCTTCCGGCAAGGAGTAGACATGAATCATCACGAAGACCCTTCCATTGTCTGCCCGCCCGATCTGTCGACCCGCCCGCTGAGCGCGGCCGCCGAGCGGTCCGTGTCCGCAGCGCCCCCGGCGGCATACCGCGCTTGGACCGAGCGGTTCGACTCGTGGTTCGCGCATCCTGGGTCGGTCCTGATGACACCCAAGGTCAACGCTCCGTTCTTCTTCGAGACCGTTTATCGGGACACCCGCGCACCGCACTACGGCCGTTTCCTGCGCCTGCATCGTTCTCGACTCGTCGAGATGACCTGGATGAACTCGGGGACCGACGGGGCAGAGACCGTCGTCACCGTCGAGTTGACCCCCGAGGGCACCGGCACCCACATTCGACTGACGCACACCGGATTCCCCAGCGAGGACACCCGCAGCGCGCACGAGGCGGCCTGGCCTCTGGTTCTGGAGCAGTTCGACCAGCGCGTGACCTAACTGACCCGCTCAGCACCGTTCAGGCAGTATGGACCTGTGACGCTCGAAACCCGCACGCGTGTGATTCTCGACGTCGATACCGGCATCGACGACTCGTTGGCGCTGCTCTACCTGCTCGCCAGCCCCGAGGCGGAGATTCTGGGCATCGCTTGTACCGCCGGAAACGTACCTGTCGAACAGGTTGCGGCCAACAATTTGAACTGGCTGGATCTGTGTTCGGCGCCCGATATCGAAGTTGCGGTAGGTGCTCGGGTACCGCTCGAGTGTCCGCTGCGCACCACGGAGGACACCCATGGCCCGCAGGGAATCGGTCACGCTGTCCTCCCCACCTCGCAGCGTCGACTGTCCGATCGCGACGCCACCGCGCTCTGGGTGAACCTGGTGCGCGAGCATCCCGGTGAGGTGGTCGGCCTGGTGACCGGGCCACTGACCAACCTTGCTCTCGCGCTTCGGGAGGAGCCCCGACTCCCCCAGTTTCTGCATCGCCTCGTGGTGATGGGCGGTGCGTTCAACCATCCCGGCAACACCACCCCCACGACCGAATGGAACATCTCGGTCGATCCGGAAGCCGCGAAGGAAGTATTCGACGCCTTCTCCGACCTGCCGGAGGGTCGCCGGCCGATTCTGTGCGGGCTGGATGTCACCGAAACGATCGAGATGCGCCCCGAGCATCTAAGGCGACTGGCAGACGCCGCCGGGAGTAGCCCCACCGAGATCGTATCTCCCGCCGACACTTCGGAGACTCGCTCGACCGCAGACAACACGGTGATCCGGCACCTCTCCGATGCGATTCGGTTCTACATGGACTTCCACCGAACCCACGACCAGGGATTCCTCGCGCACATGCACGACCCCTTCGCTGCCGCAGTGGCCTTGGATCCGACGATCGTGCGCACCCGCCCGGCCACAGTCGACGTAGAACTGCACGGTCGCCTCACGCGCGGCACCACAGTGGCCGATTGGGCACGGCACTGGAATCGTGAGCCCAATGTGGACATTGCCGTGGCCACCGACCCCGCGAAGTTCTTCGACGATCTCATCGACCGCGTAGGTCGATTCGCGAAATCAGTCGGCTGACGCGGTCGAACCGTCGAAGGCATCCAGAATCTCGGCAGCAGCCAGGGCCGCGGTGAGTGACCCGTCCCGCACCTGCTGTTCTACTTTCGCCTTGATCTCCCCAACCTGTGGATTCGACGAAAGCCTGCGCAGCACCTGGTCGTTGACCATGGTCCACGTCCACTCCACCTGTTGGCGGCGGCGATTCTCCTCGAACATTCCCGCCGCCTCGAGAACCTCCCGGTGCTTTCGGACGGTGTCCCAGAACTCTTCGAGACCTACTCCTTCGAGTCCGCTCATGGTGAGGACCGGGGGAACCCAGACGGCGTCGTGCGGATGGATCAGGTGGAGTGCACCCGCAAGCTCGCGGGCAGCGCCTTTCGCTTCACGCTCGTGTTTGCCGTCGGCCTTGTTCACGGCCACGAGGTCGGCCAGTTCGAGGACACCCTTCTTGATGCCCTGCAACTGATCGCCGGTCCGCGCCAGCGTGAGGAAGCAGAAACTGTCCACCATGTTCGCCACGGTCACCTCGGATTGTCCGACACCGACGGTTTCGACGAGAATCACGTCGAAACCGGCGGCCTCGAGCAGAACGATCGACTCTCGGGTGGCTTTCGCCACGCCGCCGAGAGTGCCCGACGTGGGTGACGGCCTGATGTACGCGTTCTTCTCGGCGGTGAGGCGGCCCATGCGGGTCTTGTCGCCGAGGATCGAACCCCCTGTCCGCGTCGACGACGGGTCGACCGCGAGAACGGCAACGCGGTGCCCCTTCTCGATCAGATACATTCCGAGCGCATCGATGAAGGTCGATTTTCCGACGCCCGGAACGCCGGTGATCCCCACCCGGTGGGCATTACCGGCTTCGGGCAGTAGGTCGAGCAGAAGCTGCTGAGCCGCGTCGCGATGATCGGTTCTGGAGGATTCGAGGAGGGTGATCGCCCTCGCCAACCCGGCACGCTCGTTGGCGCGTACCGCTCGGGCGAGGGCAACGATATCGACTGGTCGTCCCATCGTCAGTCCGTGATACCGCTCGAGTCGTGTCCGAGCTGAGCAGACAACTTCTCGAGCAGACCGGTGGCGGCATCGGCGATCACCGTTCCCGGTGGGAAGATCGCCGCCGCACCCGCCTCGTACAACTCGTCGAAGTCTCCTGGCGGGATGACGCCGCCGACCACGATCATGATGTCCGGGCGTCCCACCTGCGCCAAAGCTTTGCGCAGTGCGGGCACCAGCGTGAGATGGCCGGCCGCCAGCGAGGACACGCCGACGACGTGCACGTCGTTGTCGGCAGCCTGAGCGGCAACCTCCTCCGGTGTCTGGAACAACGGTCCGACGTCCACGTCGAATCCGATGTCGGCGAATGCGGTGGCAATCACCTTCTGGCCGCGGTCGTGGCCGTCCTGTCCCATCTTGGCGATGAGCACACGCGGACGGCGACCCTCGTCCTCCGCGAACTTCTCGACGAGATCTGTTGCCTTGGTGATGTTGTCGGCCTTCCCTGCTTCATCGCGATACACGCCGCTGATGGTCCGAATCTCGGCCTGATGTCGACCGTAGACCTTTTCCAGGGCCTCCGAGATCTCACCGACCGTCGCCTTGGCACGGGCAGCATCGACGGCAAGAGCGAGGAGGTTGTCGTCCATGCCCCCGTTCGTCTCACCAGCAGCGCGGGTGAGATTCGCAAGTGCCGCCTCCACAGCATCCGAATCGCGCTCCGCCCGCAGCTTGTCGAGCTTTTCGAGCTGCTCTTTGCGCACTCGCGAGTTCTCGACCTTGAGGACCTCGATCTGGTCCTCTTCGTCGGGAATGTACTTGTTCACGCCCACCAGCGGTTGGCGTCCGGAGTCGATGCGGGCCTGCGTGCGGGCAGCGGCTTCTTCGATACGCAGCTTGGGAATGCCCTCACTGATCGCTTGCGCCATGCCGCCGGCTTCCTCGACCTCGGCAATATGCGCCCGCGCCTTGTCGGCCAACTGGTGCGTGAGCCACTCGACGTAGTGCGATCCACCCCACGGGTCGATCGGGCGTACCGTTCCCGACTCCTGCTGCAGCAACAGCTGCGTGTTTCGGGCGATACGGGCGGAGAAGTCGGTCGGTAGCGCGAGTGCTTCGTCGAGGGCGTTGGTGTGCAGGGACTGAGTGTGGCCCTGCGTGGCTGCCATTGCCTCGACACACGTCCGTGAGACATTGTTGTACACGTCCTGCGCGGTGAGCGACCATCCCGACGTTTGCGAGTGAGTGCGCAGCGACAGCGATTTCGCGGTCTTGGGCTCGAACTTCGCGACGAGCTCGCTCCACAGGAGCCGGCCGGCACGCAGCTTGGCGACCTCCATGAAGAAATTCATTCCGATGGCCCAGAAGAACGACAGGCGCGGCGCGAACTTGTCGATCTCCATTCCGGCGTCGAGACCGGCACGAATGTATTCGACACCATCGGCGAGCGTGTACGCGAGCTCCAGATCCGCTGTGGCTCCGGCCTCTTGGATGTGATATCCCGAAATCGAGATGGAGTTGAACTTGGGCATCTTCGCGCTGGTGTAGGCAAAGATGTCCGAGATGATCCGCATGGACGGCTTGGGTGGATAGATGTAGGTGTTGCGGACCATGAACTCCTTCAGAATGTCGTTCTGAATGGTTCCGGCCAGCTGTTCGGGCGCGACACCCTGCTCCTCGGCGGCCACCACGTACAGCGCCAGGATCGGCAGCACGGCGCCGTTCATTGTCATCGACACGCTGACCTTGTCGAGCGGAATGTGGTCGAACAGCTGGCGCATGTCGAGGATGGAGTCGATCGCCACACCGGCCATACCGACGTCACCCTGCACACGCGGGTGGTCCGAGTCGTAGCCGCGGTGCGTGGCGAGGTCGAACGCCACCGACAGACCCTTCTGTCCGGCGGCGAGATTGCGCCGGTAGAAGGCGTTGGACTCTGCCGCCGTGGAGAAGCCCGCGTACTGACGAATCGTCCACGGCTGATTGACGTACATGGTCGGGTAAGGGCCACGCAGATACGGCGCGGCCCCGGGGAAGCTGCCCAGCGGGTATCCCTCGGCGGCGACGGAATCCCGGTCCGCTTTCGTGTACACGGGCTTGACGTCGATCCCCTCGGGAGTCGACCAGACAACCTGCTCCGGCGAATACTGATGCGCCGCAGCCGCCTCGCGGACGAACGATTCGGACCGATCCGCCGTCGGCGCCTCCGGGGACGGCGAGTGCGGGTCGACCAACGGTACGTCGGCGAAACTGCCGATCGCGTGCTTTACGTCGCGTGTGGTCACTTGTTGCTCCCTGTATCGCTGGTGGAGCCCGTATCGCTGGTAGGGGCACCGAGAGTGTCGAGAAGGTCCGCGAGCACCGTGACCGCATCGATCTTGGCCGTCACGAATCCGTCCGGGCGTTGGTTCGACTCGATATCGGCGAAGAGCCTTTCCCGGCCGGCGAGAAGGACGGTGCCGACGCCCGCCCTCCGCAACTCATCGACAGCGGCGACCGCCTCGTCGTCGTAACGCTTGTCGGTACCGCACAGCAGTGCGACGGTGGCGCCCGCGCTCTCCACTGCACCGGAGATGCTTCCGGTACCGATACTCAACGGCCCGGGATCGACCGCCTCGATACCACCGGCGGCAAGCAGATTGGTACTGAACGTAGTGCGGACATTGTGTTCCGCCACCGGGCCGAGGGGAGCAAGAAGAACCTTCGGCCGTACGCCGTGCGCGGCGAGATGGGCGTCGGAACGGTCGCGAAGGCGCTCGAAGGCCGCTGCGTAGCGCGCAACAGACGGGTCCTGGTCGGCCGCTCCGGGGGGTAGAGGTGCCTCGGCCAGGTTCGGGAATTCGTTGACGCCCGTAACCGTCGTCGCACGGTGGGCGATGTCGCGCTCACGGGTTGTGCGGGTCGCTCCGATCCGCGCAGAGACGAGTCCCGATTCGGAGGCTGCTGCGTATCCGCCCGCCGCCTCGATTTCCTGGAAGAACTCCCACGCCTTCTGCGCGATCTGCTGTGTGAGGTCCTCGACATACCAGGAGCCACCGGCCGGGTCGATGACTCGCCCCAGATGGGATTCTTCGAGGAGAAGCAGCTGAGTGTTGCGAGCAACCCTCGAGGCGAACGACTTCGACACCCCCGGCGCCCCGCCGGGTAGGGCCGAGTCGAAAGGGAGCACTGTCACGGCATCTGCGCCACCGACGCCAGCACCGAAAGCGGCGAGCGTGGTGCGCAACATGTTCACCCATGGGTCGCGCTGCGCCATCATGGCGGCAGAGGTCACGGCGTGCTGCGGGGCATTGCCGGCGTCGGGGGCGCCACAAGCCTCGGCGATACGCGCCCAGACGATTCTGGCCGCACGGAACTTCGCAATGGTCTGAAACTGATCGTCGGTGGCAGCCAACCGGAAGCCCAACTGACCCAGCGCCTCCGAGATCGTCAGATCACGACCGGTCAAGGTCCGAAGATATTCGACGCCGGCCGCGATCGTGGTGCCGAGTTCCTCCGAGTCGGACGCGCCCGCGTTGTGGAAGACCGTTCCGTCGACCGTGATCGCCCGCACCTGCTCGGAGCGTGCCGCCGCACCGACCGCAAGGGTTGCCGCCGTCTCCAGGTCCACATCGGCACGTCCGGCGTACTCGCTCGTCAGTGGTGCGGCACCGAGATTCACCCGGACGGCGCGTCGATCGGTGACACCGTCTCCGGCTGCTGCGCGGGCATCGAGCAGCGAGTACAGGGCGTCGGTCACCTCGGCGATGGCAGAGCCGGAATCGAGCGTCAACGGGGCGAGATCCAAGTACACGCCCTCGAGAATCCGAGCGAGTGAAGCCGCGTCTGCGGTGCGAAGCCAGATTGCGCTCACACCGTTCGCCAGCGAATCGAGTAGCGCGGTGTTGACATTCGCTGGGTCGTCTTGCTCCTGACCGAAGGCGGTTGCGACCAGCCAACCGACGTTGACGTCTCTCGTGGCGTCGCCGCCCCGGACGTACGGATGTGTGCCGGGTAGCGGAGGCTCCGGAAGCTCGTCACGCGGACTGTAGAGCGGCGAAAGCGTCACACCGTCGTAGGTGACGGTGTCGAGGAGCTTCTGAGGTTCGTCTCCAAGTTCGGCCGCTTCGACGCGGCGTGTCTTGGCGAGAACGCCCGCTACGCCCTGTTGCCACTTCTCGTAGGCACGAGCATCATCGTCTGTTACCGAAGCTGGTGACACGTTCTGCGCTTGTGACACAGTGTCGGCTTCCTCTCCGTCGTGGGTCGGCGGTGGCGAATCACAGCCGTGGAGCTGTCGAAATCGAGATCTTTGCTGTGATGCTAGCCGCATCACATTCGGCGCCATCATGAGGATCTGCTCATGTTGCATTCGGCGTGGTAGATCCCCCTTCTGGAACCGTGCTACCCACCTCGTCATCGAAGGGTGTTTCGTCGTCGAAGTCGCGGATAGACCCAGCAGGTAATCTGTTCTACCGTGACCAAACGCCTCGGTGACCGCAGGCTGATCGGCAGCGTAGTCCTCGTGGCCGCCCTCTTCCTCGTGGTCGTATTCGTGCCACTCCCCTCTGTGCTACAGATTCGGGAGTGGGCCGACTCGGTGGGGCCGATGTTCCCCACCGTCTTCTTCGTGATTCATGCGCTGGTGACGGTGCTTCCCTTCCCACGAACAGTCTTCACGCTGAGTGCCGGACTCCTGTTCGGTGCATGGTGGGGCGTCACGTTGGCGGTGGGCGCCTCTGCCGTGAGCGCGATCGTCGCCTTGTACATCGTTCGGGCCGTCGGTCGCGACGCGGTTTGGCAGCGCATCTCGAGCCCCTCCGTGCGGCGAGTGGACGAACGTATCGCGCAACGCGGCTGGCTTGCGGTCGGCTCGTTGCGACTCATCGCGTTCGTGCCGTTTTCGGTGCTCAACTACTGCTGTGGCGTCTCCTCCATCCGGTTGGTTCCCTACGTCGTCGCCACCGTGATCGGCACTTTGCCGGGCACGATCGGAATGGTGGTACTCGGCGATGCACTGACGGGAGATACGAATCCGGCCATGCTGGCGGTGTCGGCTGTGTGCATTGCGGTGGGGATTCTCGGATTGGTGATCGATACCAAACGTCCGGTGAGGACTGCCGCTGTGGAGGTTCCCACCCCACCGAGCATCAGTTCAGTCAAGGTTTGAAACTTGATTACCAATAGTCAAGTCAAGAGCATTGACTCTGCAAGATCTAGTTTGTAGCCTTTACTCATGTTCGTTCTCACTGTCGACCAACGAGGCAGTCGCCGCGACGTCGACCGAGTTCAGGATCTTGTGGACGCCATGAACTCCACGTACCCGGATGCCGGTCATGAAGGCGGTGCAGGACTCCTCCGACCCTTTCAGCGCACAGCCGGCGACGAGGTTCAAGCCGTGGTCGCAGACGCACGCAGTGTGGTGGATATCGCGGTGGATCTGGTGGAACGCCAGAACTGGAGTGTCGGAATCGGGGTGGGATCCGTCCAGCACCCCCTCCCCGAAGAAACGCGCGCAGGACGCGGACCGGCGTTCGAAGCAGCCCGTCTCGCTGTCGAACGCGCCAAGGGCACGCCGGGGCGCATTGCCGTCGAAAGCGACGACCCCGATGCCGCCGCAGACGCCGACACTGCGCTCACATTCGTTTCCGTGCTGGTGGCACGCAGATCGAACGAGGGCCGCGAGGCGGTCGGTCGCGTACGCCGCGGCCTTACCCAGACCGAGACCGCGCGGGCGCTCGACATCAGCAAACAGGCGGTATCGCAACGCCTGTCCACAGCAGGCTGGCAACTCGAGGTCGCGGGCCGACGGCTGGCCGAACGACTCCTGAACAAGGCGGACTCATGATTGTTCTCTCGCTCGCCGCACTGGGCATCGCAGCGTTGTCGCCATTCGCCCTCACTGCACGGGCACCGGCATGGGTCTCCCCCGTCGTGGCCACTGCCGCACTCGCAACCTCCGCCCTGGCGGCAACCGCAGTCGAACCTGTCACGGGAGTCGCACTCGCCGCCACTCTCGTCCTGTGTGTCACCGCCGCCGCTACCGGTGGAGGGCCGCTGGTACTGGCCGCCTTCAAGCTCGCCCGTCGGCAGTCGGACACAGGAAACCCGACACCCATCACCGGACTCATGACCACCGAACCCGCGAGCGTTCCCCGCCTGCGCGGTGGTCGCATCATCGGACTGCTCGAACGCATAGCCGTAGCGGTCTCTGTTCTCGCGGCTTGGCCCGAGGGCATTGCCGTGGTTCTGGCGGTCAAAGGCCTCGCCCGGTACCCGGAACTTCGCGAACTTCACGCCTCGGAGCAGTTCATCATCGGCACGTTCACCAGTGTCCTCTGGGCCCTTGCCGTGTGCGGAACAGGCAGGGCCCTGATCACGTAGCGCGATCAGGGCCCTGTCGTACGAGCTGCTCCGCCGACTCGCCTACTGCTGCGTCGGATTCTCGTGATGCTCGGGAGGCGCCTGAACTCCGAACTGGGGCTGATCTTGCCGAGGCGGCAGCTGCCCCTGCCCGGGCTGTTCGGTGGCAGCCGAAGCCCGAGTCGACGAACGCCGCTTCAACGGGTCGGTAACCGGCTGGCGCGCAACATCTTCCGCAGCGCGGACGGCCTGTGCGATCGCCGGGTCGGACTTGGTCTCGAACCACTCCGCCACTTCTTCGGAATCGTCTTCCGGCTTCGGTGCATCGTCGTTCGACGTCGACGGCTCGTACCGAAACACCCCATCGTCGCCGGGTGCACCGAGGGTCTTGGCGAATCCCTTGAGAGCGTCACCGAAATCGCTCGGTACCAGCCAGACCTTGTTCGCATCGCCCTGTGCCATCTCGGGCAGGGTCTGGAGGTACTGGTAGGCAAGCAGTTCGGGTGTGGGCTTCCCGGACTTGATTGCGGCAAAGACCTTCTCGATAGCCTTGGCTTCACCCTGCGCTTGCAGGTATTTCGCCGCTCGATCACCCTGAGCCCGCAGAATCTGCGATTGCCGTTCACCTTCTGCGTCCAGAATCGACGCCTGCTTGGCGCCCTCTGCCTCGAGGATGCGGCTCTGCTTGTCACCCTCGGCCGTCTTGATCGCCGATTCGCGATGCCCCTCGGCGGTCAAGATCATTGCGCGCTTCTCGCGATCTGCCTTCATCTGCTTTTCCATCGAATCCTGAATGGACGGCGGCGGATCGATGCTCTTGAGCTCCACACGCGCAACGCGAAGGCCCCAGCGGCCTGTCGCCTCGTCGAGGACGACCCGAAGCTGACCGTTGATCGAATCACGCGATGTGAGCGTTTCCTCCAGGGTCATCCCGCCGACCACGTTGCGCAGCGTCGTCGTGGTCAACTGTTCCACCGCCGCGATGTAGTTGCTGATCTCGTAGACCGCTGCCTGCGGGTTGGTGACCCGGAAGTACACCACGGTGTCGATCGACAACGTCAGGTTGTCCTGGGTGATCACGGCCTGCGGCGCGAACGACACGACACGCTCACGCAGGTCCACCTTGGCGCGGATGCGATCCACGAACGGAATGAGAAAGGTCAGCTGCCCGGACGCGGTCCGGGCGTACCGGCCCAGTCGCTCGATCACTGCCGCTTCCGCCTGCGGCACCAGAGCCACCGACTTCGCCACCACTACGGCAACGAACAACACGAGCACGACAAGCACTATGAGTGCTTCCATCTAAGGTCCCCTCCATACGACGGCTGTTGCGCCGTCAATTTCCATAACGGTCACGGTCGATCCCCGCGGGTAGACCTCGGTGGTGTCCAGGGGTCGTGCGGTCCATACCTCACCGTCCAACTTCACCTGGCCTTCGTGCATCCCCACCTCTTCGAGAACCAACGCCTGCTTTCCCTCCAGTGCGTCGATACCCGTCGGGAGCGCCGGCGGGTTCGCAAACCGACGCAGCAGCATCGGACGTACCACCACCAGAAGTCCGATGGACACGATCGCGAAGACGATCGCATCCCCCCATACCGGGAAATCGGTGACTGCACTCACGCCTGCCGCCGAGAGCGCGCCGCCCGCGAGCATCAGAAGAAAGAAATCTCCGGTCAACACTTCCGCTGCGGCGAGAAACACCCCCGCTACCAACCAAATCAATGCAGCCACAACACCATCTAACCAGAATCACCAGAATCGACGGTGACGAAGTCCACGAGCTGCTCCACAGCACCGATCAGGGGTGCCTCGAGGTCCCGGAACGTGTTCACCGCCGAGTACACGCGGCGCCACCCATCCCGGGGATTTCCCCAGCCCAGATGGTCGCACACGCCTGTTTTCCAGTCGATTCCTCGCGGAATCTTCGGCCATTCGTCGATTCCGACTGCCGACGGGCGAACTGCTTCCCACACGTCGATGAAGGGGTGTCCGGTCACGAGCACATTCGGTCCCAGTCCCGTCGTCAGTGCCGATTCCTTCGACCCGGTTACCAGATGATCGACCAACACGCCGACGCGTCGACCGGGTCCTGGACGAAACTCCGCCAGACGCTCGGCCAGGTTGTCCAGTCCCTCGAGATGCTCGACGACGACCCCTTCGACCCGTAGATCGTGCCCCCACACTCGCTCGACGAGCGCAGCATCGTGGACTCCCTCCACCCAGATGCGACTGGCTCGCGCAGTACGTGCCCGCATTCCCTCCACTCGGGTGGAACCCGACGCGGAACGGGTGGAACGCGCGGCGGCCGGCCGAGCTGCCGGCTTCGTCAGCGTCACCGGTGTGCCGTCGATGAGAAAGGCCGCTTCACGCATGGCGAAGATTCGGGTACGACGTCCAGCATCCTCGAGGCGCACGAAGTCACCGTCGTACGTTTTCTCGAAGCCGACGACGGCACCGCAGAAGCCCGTGGCAGCATCCTCCACCACGAGGTCGCGTTCCGCGGCCACCGTGGGAGCAGGGGCCTTCCGTTTGCGCGGGTGCCCCGCGAAGATGTCGCCGTATCTGTCGCCTCGGGTCATGGCCGACCACGCTATGTCAGCTCGATGTTCGCCACACGCCGCCACGCCGACATATGCTCGATGATCGTGACCTCCCCGAGCGCAACTCTGACTGTGTGGGCCGGTTCCTGGCTTCACGGCAGAACGGCACCAGACGACGTCATCGACGCCCTGCACGAATGGGCGCCGATGCATCTGGTGCGCGCGGGTGATGCCGTGACCGCCGGCCGTACGGGGCTACCCTGGCCGGATCCTCAGAATTCGGGTGCCGCGGCGCTGCTGCACACTCTTCGTCGCGACCACGGCGCGGACTCCGGTCTTCGTCTCGTGCTACCCGAGCCAGGGGACGTCCGGGGGTTGCCCGGAGGAACACCGTTCGCGACGGCGGCCGTCGCCGCGGGCGAAGGCATCCTCGTCGGCAAGCCGGGCACGACCGGCACCGGACTGGTCCCCACCCGAGAAGGGCCGGACGTGCTGCGGTGGACCGCGTTCACCGTCTCCGACATTCCGCTCGATACGCACGAGCTCCCGCTCGGTGAGGCCGAGTACCTGATGCGGGAAGCGACCAGGGAAGCCGCCGAGGCGATCACTCGGCTGCAGGCTGTCGCGAAGGCCACTGCAGACCCACGCGACACGATCGCCGAGGCGCTGGCCCACGTCACCCGGCACCGCTACCCTGACTCCACCTCGTCGCGTGCTCTTCGAGTTCTCGATTCGGCGGATCGTGTGCAGGCGATTCTGGTCGCCGCAGAGCGCTTGTCGCCGGTCGACCCGCTCAGCACCGGAGCGGGCACGCTCACCGAGGTGTTGCGTCCGTTACGGTCCTCGGTGCTCCGGGCGCGCGCCGCCGCCGTCAATTCGACGACGAAGGCCGTCCAGTCGTTCTGAGGGGCGGCGCGCAGCAGCCGCTCCCGCACGGCAAGCCGTTGGCGGTTGCGCCGAGCAGCGGTTCCCGGCCCAGGCGCCGCGGCGGACCTCCGGCACGGTGCTCGTCGACCAGCTCGCGAACCATGCGCGCGAATCGCTCGTCGGTTCCTGGGGTGGCGACCCGCGCGAGTTCCATGCCGAGGTCGCCCGCCTTGTCCGCGGCCTCGGTGTCGAGGTCCCACACCACTTCGAGGTGATCCGACACGAATCCGACCGGGCACACGATCACGGCCGCCGTGTTCTGCTCCGCGAGCACGTCGAGATGATCGCAGATGTCCGGTTCGAGCCACGGAATGTGTGGCGGGCCGGACCGGGACTGCCACACCAGATCGAAGTCGGCGATTCCGACCGCATCAGCGACGAGAGCAGCAGCCTCCGACACCTGTCGGCTGTACAGCCGCCCTCCCGAGTCGATCGGGCCGGCCGCCACGTCGGCCGAGACGGGCACCGAATGTGCGGTGAAGACCAGCCGCGCTCCGTCACGGACGTCGGACGACAAGCCCCGACGGGCGGCGCGAACTGCGTCGGCGAACGCTGCGATGAGCAGTGGATGATCGTAGTACTGCCGCAGCTTCGTCAACTCGGGTGCGCCTTCGCCCACCGCTTCCCGAGCACGGACGATGTCCTCGTGATACTGACGGCATCCCGAGTATCCGCCCCATGCCGAGGTGGGAAACACCAGGGCCGATCGGACCCCGTCCGAGCGCATTCGTGCCACGGTGTCCTCGACCATGGGGTGCCAGTTCCGGTTGCCGAAGTAGACCGGCACATTCGTTGCAGCACCGGCGAACTCTGACTCGATGCGTTCGATGATGTCGCGGTTCAACCGGTTGATCGGCGAAACTCCCCCGAAATGCATGTAGTGCTCGACCACGGCGTCGAGTCGTTCGGGTGGCACCCCCCTACCCCGGGTGACATTCTCCAGGAAGGGCCGCACGTCCTCGGGCTTCTCGGGCCCCCCGAACGACAACACCAGGAGTGCGTCGACACCGAGTCCGTGCTTGTCGACTCGACCCGGTGCGGGCGTGGCGTTCATGCCGTCCATCTCCTGAGTGCTGTCGCTGCGGGGGTGAGAGTTCGGGTCCGAGATGCTCGAGCCTCGCTCAGCCCGCCATGGCGTGGGCGCCACCGTCCACGTAGACGATCGAGGCGGTGGTGGCGGGCAGCCAGTCCGAGAGCACCGTGCAGACGGTCTTGGCCACGGGTTCCGGGTCGTCCACGTTCCAGCCGATGGGGGCGCGCTCGTCCCATGCCGCGTTGAGCTTGTTCATCTCGTCGGCCGGTCCCGTCGCAGTCCCGGCGATCGCCTTTGCCGCCAGAGTCTTGATCGGGCCCGCAGCGACCAGGTTGGATCGGATGCCGCGGCCGCCGACCTCCTTCGCCACGAAACGGTTGACCGATTCGAGGGTGGCCTTCGATACGCCCATCCAGTTGTAGAACGGGACCGCGCGCGCCGGGTCGAAGTCCATGCCGACGATCGACGCGTTGTCGTTGAGGACCGGAAGCAGTGCCTTCGCCAATGCGGCGTAAGAGTATGCCGATACCTCCAGCGCCTGGGCGACATCGGTCCAGGGGGCGTCGAGGAACGGGTTGCCCAGGCACGAACGCGGCGCGAATGCAATGGAGTGCACGACGCCGTCGATCCCCTGCGGGGCGACTTCACGAACACGCTCGGCGAGCGCGGCGAGATCGTCCTCGTCCTGGACGTTGAGCGAAATGGCAGGCTTGACCGGTTGCGGAAGGCGCTGCGCGATCCGGTCGATGAGCCGGAGCCGATCGAATCCGGTGATGATCACATTGGCGCCCTGCTCCTGCGCGACCCGTGCCGTGTGAAACGCGATCGACGAGTCCGTGATGATGCCGGTGACGAGAATGGTCTTTCCCTCGAGCAGTCCGCCCATGAGGTCCTCCTGTGATGAGATGAAGTCGGTCAATTGCTGGTGTGTACGTCGCGGCCGAGCCGACGGGTCAGTGACCCATACCCATTCCGCCGTCGACGGGAATGACGGCACCCGAGACGTACGCTGAATCGTCCGAGGCAAGGAAGCTGATCACTGCCGCGACGTCTTCCGGTTGGCCGAGGCGCTGCAGCGGGATGAAGTCGCGTGCCATATCGCGGTACTTGTCGTCGAGTTCGGCGGTCATGTCGGTTTCGATGAACCCCGGTGCGACGACGTTGGCCGTGATCGAACGTGAGCCGAGTTCTCGTGTGATCGAGCGCGCCATACCGACGACACCTGCCTTCGAGGCCGCGTAGTTGATCTGCCCCGGACCACCACCGAAACCGACGACCGAACCCAGGAAGATCATCCGGCCCCAGCGAGCGCGCAGCATCGAGCGGTTGGCGCGCTTCGCGACGCGGAATGCGCCGGTGAGGTTGGCATCGAGAACACGAGTGAACTGCTCCTCCGTCATGCGCATGAGCAGTGTGTCGTCGGTGATGCCGGCATTGGCCACCACGACCTCGACCGCACCCTGGTGCTCCTCGATTTCCTTGAAGGCGCGATCGATCGACTCTGTATCGGTGACATCGCACTGCACGCCGAACAATCCGTCCGGGGCACCGGACCCACGGTGCGTCACGGCAACCTTGTGCCCGTCCGCTGCCAACCTTTGCGCGACGGCCAGGCCGATCCCGCGGTTACCACCGGTGACGAGAACCGAGCGTGGATTGGCCACGACTCGTGCGGCGCCGTTCGTTTCTGCTTGAGACATGCGATAAACCTATCTGGTCAATTTCCGGACTGTGCTGCGGACAAGTGCTGTGAGAACTACCGAGGCGGAACGGCTGATCAGGGTACGCGTTGACGAAAAACGAGCCCGAGAGCCAGCCCGGCGGTGGCGAACAGAACCCCGAGAACGATCCACGGACGGCTGGCGTCACCCCTGATGGTTTCGAAACCGATCTGCTCCTCGAGAGTGTCGTACACGTCCCGCAGTTCCTCGAGGCTCGACGCCGTGAAGAAGCTGCCACCGGACAGCTCCGCGATCTTGCGGAGCGACGGGTCGTCGACCGGAACACCGATTCGTTGCCCCTCGATGACGACATAGCCGTTCCTGGTGCCGAATGAGATGGTCGAGATCGGGACACCCTTGTCCGCGGCTTTCCGAGCAGCGGTGAATCCACCACGCGGATCGTCCGGGTATTCCGGAACGGTTTGCTTGCCGTCCGAGAGCAACACGATGCGCGCGGGTGGCACGTCGTCGCCACCGCCGAGGACCGCCGAAAGCGTGTCGATGGACTGAAGCGACGTGAAGATCGCTTCGCCGGTCGCCGTACGCTCACTGAGTTGCAGGTTGTCGATCGCCGCCTTGGTCGCGTCCCGGTTGGTGGTCGGCGACACCAGCACGGAAGCGGTGCCCGCGAAGGCGACCAGGCCGAGATTGATACCCGGTGTGAGGCCTTCGGCGAACGACTTCGCCGCATCTTGTGCAGCGGCCAGACGGTTCGGGTCGACATCCTTTGCCTGCATCGACAACGACACGTCGATCACCAGGATCACCGTCGCCCGATTGCGGGGGACCCGCTTGTCGTCCGTCGGACCTGCCAGGGCCACTGTGAAGAAGACCAACGACATCACCAGCAGCAGAGCTGGAATGTGCCGCCACCGGCCCGGCCGCGACGGTGCAACCTTCTCGAGCAGCGCGAAGTTGGTGAAGCGCAGCGTGTGCTTGTGGCGTTGGCGCTGTACCCACAGATAGGCGACGACAAGCGCTGCGACAACCAGGAGGAACAGCAGCCACCATGGGTTCGCGAACTGCGAAAGACTCATCTGCGCGACCCCTGACGTGTCTGCGAACCCTGACTCCCGTGCGAACCCTGACTCATGGCTGTGCCGAGACTGTGCTTACGGGCCGCGACGAACCGGACCACGTCCGCGATCCAGTCACGGTCCGTCTCGAGCGACAGCAGCGGCGCCCCACAACGACGCAGCGCCTGAGCGACATCCGCATTGTGCTGCGCCGCTGCCGCTGCGAAGTCGGCACGCAACTGCGCAGTGGTGGTGAACTCGCGTGTTCTGCCGGACTCGGGATCGTGGAGCACCACGTCACCGACATTCGGAAGTTCCAGATCACGCGGATCGAGAACTTGCACCCCGAGCACGTCGTGGCGGCCGGAGATGGCGCGTAGCGACCGCTCCCAGTCGATCGGCCCGAGAAAGTCGCTGATCACGACCGCCAGCCCACGTCGGCGCTGAGGACGGCGCAAGGATTCGATCGCGCCCCGCAGATCACCCCGCACGCCGTCCGGCGCATGGGGTGTGGTGGCGATCTGTCTCAGCATGGCCTGCGCATTCATGCGCCCTCCGCGCGCCGGGATCCGAACCGACTGCGCACCGGTGGACACGATCGCGCCGATACGATTCCCGCCTGCACTGGTGAGATGAGTGATCGCCGCCGCAGCCGCAACAGCGAGATCACGCTTCTGGCATCCTGTCGTGCCGAAGTCGAGGCTGCCGGACAGGTCCACGACCAGCCAGGTTTCCAGCTCCCTGTCCGCGACCGACTGCCGCACGTGCGGATGCGTGGTTCGAGCGGTGACAGACCAGTCCATTTGGCGGACGTCGTCTCCGGGCTGATACTCACGGGCATCGCCCGGCTCCGACCCAGGACCTGGGATGAGCCCGAGGTGATCACCGTGCAGAACGCCGTCCAACCTGCGCCTGACCGTCAGTTCGAGGGTTCGCAGCGCAGCCGACAACTGCGGGTCACGAAGGTCCCCGGAACGAAACGACGGAGGTTGCGACCCTTTGCTGCCCGTTCCGGTCGCGCGCGCACTCACCGCTGCTGGCTCAGCGCCGCGGATTCTGCGTTGGGCACCGCTTGACCGCCGGGGGCCGCGGGCGCGCCGGCGGGGTTCGGAGTCGGTTGTGCGGCGATCTGCGGGAGACCGACTGTCTGCAGGACACGCTGAATCACGTCGTCTGGTGACACTTCGTCGGCAAGCGCGTCGTAGGACAGCACGAGACGATGACGTAGGACGTCGGGGACGACCTCGAGAACGTCCTGGGGTACGACGTAGTCGCGTCCACGCAGAAGCGCCAGCGCACGCGCCGAGGCGATGATGCCGAGGGTGGCACGAGGCGATGCGCCGTACGCGATCCACCCGTCCACGTCCTGCAGCCCGAATTCGACGGGAGTGCGCGTCGCCGAGATCATCCTCACCACGTAGTCGACGAGAGCGTGGTGAACGAACACCTGGCTGGCCACCTTTTGGAGGCGGACCAATTCGTCGGGCCCGAGAATCTGGTGCGGCTCGGGCGCGGCCACACCCATCCGGTAGACGATTTCGCGTTCTTCCTCGACAGACGGGTAGTCGACCAGGATCTTGAACAGGAACCGGTCACGCTGTGCCTCGGGCAGGGGGTAGACCCCTTCGTTCTCGATCGGGTTCTGGGTCGCCATCACGAGGAACGGGTCGGGCATGTCGAACCTCTTGCCACCGATCGTGACGTGACGCTCTGCCATGACTTCGAGCAACGCGGACTGCACCTTTGCAGGCGCACGGTTGATCTCGTCGGCCAGCACGAAGTTCGCGACCACCGGGCCGAGTTCGGTGTCGAATTCTTCGCGGCCCTGGCGATAGATTCGCGTACCGATGAGGTCGGTCGGCACGAGGTCCGGGGTGAATTGAACGCGCGAGAACGTGCCGCCGACAACTTTCGCGAACGTTTCCACGGCGAGGGTCTTGGCTACGCCTGGTACTCCCTCGAGCAGAACATGCCCCTTGGCCAGCAGACCGACCAGAATGCGTTCCACCAACCGGTCCTGACCGACGATGACACGCTTGACCTCGTAAATCGCGCGCTCGAGCGTCTGCACGTCGTTCGCGAGACTCTGCGACGGCACTACCGGAGCGGGCTGTGCCGCGGAGCCGTTCGTCGCTTCGGAGGTTGCGGGCTTGCCCGTCGAACCGGGCGTCTTCTGCCCCGAACCTGCTGCTCGCGCGTCGTCACGTGAGGTCACCAAGAATCCACCGCTTTCACCTAGATCGTTCCGCCCGTATCACGTACCTGCTCGACTGTGCCAACCGCAAGCGAGCCCGCCGCAACCAGGACGGGCGCGCCGTGGACCACTACGTTCACATGTCGAGCGAGGTCGCTCCGAAAGTGTCCCGACGGTGCCGCCACGACGTGTCCATCATGATCTACGACACCATACGGACAGCGTACGGGGTCATGCCATCCCAACGCACCGGAGAGATCTTCACGAACGACCCGGATTGAGGCGCTTCGAGCATTTTGCCGTCTCCGAGATACAGGGCAACGTGCTGACTCGCATTGGGCCCCCAGAACAGCATGTCGCCCCGCTGCATCTGCGAACTGGGAACCTGCTCGCCGGCGGTGTACTGATAGCCGGAATAGTGTGGGAGCGAAATACCGATTCCGGCGAAGGCATAGACCATCAGCCCCGAACAATCGAAGCCGACCTTGTTGAAATCGCCGTAACTGTCGGCCACGCCACCATCTCGGATGCCCTTCGTCGGACCGTTCTCGTCACCACCACCCCAGGCGTAGGTCACGCCGATCTGGGACAGACCGCGATCGATGACGATCTCGATCGCCTCGCTCGCGGAGAGCGCCGACACGTCCAAGGAAGAGTCGGTGGAGTCCCCCATCGACGACTCACCCCCCGACGAGTCCTGACCTCCCGGATAGGTCTCGTTCGAATACTCCTCGTACGAATAGCTCTGCGCCGAGGAGTCGCTGTCACCTTCGGCGGCGTCGTCCACACCTATGGTGTCTTCGAGTGCCGTGTGTGGCCGCTGTTCGGCGGCGAGCGCTGCGGCCCGGTCACGAGCCGCCTGGTTCTCCGCGAGGCGTGCCCTGGCTGCTTCGGCGGCTTCCTTCGCTGCCGCAGCTAGCGCGGCCTGTCGGGCTTCCTCCGCTTGCCGCTTCTGATCCCACGTCTCGTACGCCTGACGTTGTCCTTGTAACCCTGCAGCCTCGGCTCGTGCAGCATCGAGTTGCGCCTGCGCGACAGCACGGTCGGCTTCGATCTGTTCCTTCTTCGCGGTCTGCTCGGACAGCGCGTTGCGCGCCACCGCGATCGCCTGCTCCGCATCGGCCTTCCTGGCCGCGGCCGCGGCAGCAGCAGCTTCGGCTTCTTCCTGCGCGGCGCGGTTCGCGGAGTCCCGGTTGGCTTGCTCGGTGCGTGCTCGCTGCAACCCGTCGAGAACTGCTTTCTGGTTTGCCGCGAGCAACTTGAGTATCTGGGCCCTGTCGAGCAGATCTCGTGGACCGTCCGCGCCGAGCAACGTCGAAAACAACGAAACGTTGGTGCCTTGCGTGTAGCTCGACACCGCGAATTCGTCGAAGTCTTTCTGAGCGAACTCGATCATCGCGCCGGCATCTCGCAGAGCTCGCTGGGAGATTTCGACCGCGCGGACCGCCGCGTCGACGACTCCCCGCGCGTTCTGGAGATCTACGAGTGCGCGGTTGACATCTTCACGCTTGATCGCCACAGCATTGTCGAGTTCCGCCAGCTGTGCGTCTGCCTGTGCGACACGGTTGATCAGCTCGCTGACCAGATCGACACCGGAGTCGACACGAGTGTCTGCCTGCTGGATCTGTTCGTCGCTCGGATTGGGAGGCGGAGGAGGCACTGCACCGGCCAGGCCGGGTGTACTCCCGACGAGAGCTGCGACGATGCCCATACCGATCACCAGCCGGGCACCGCGACTTCCCGGGCGAGAGCGACTCCAGCGATACCTGCTGCTCGGCGATTGTCGCTTCACAAATCTCTCCCTCGGTTCCGACACCGAATGCGATGCGAATCGCATTCGGAGCAGGGGCCCGCATCGCAGCCCGCTCCACCGGCGGGTGGATTCACCAAACCCAACTGCCACCACACTGGGCAACAGCCATCAGACCGCGACACTTCTTCCCCAAAAGCGCCAGATGCACCGTACGACACTTTCGAATGCTTTGGAAACTTTGGCCACAAATAACACACGAGTAATTCGTCGAGGGTGCATGAAAAGCGAATTACGCAGTGCGTGCACAACTGCCGAGAAATGAAAATGGCCACCCGACGTTCTCCGGGTGGCAGTACTGCATTTTCGGCTCCGTCAGGCCTGGGCGTTTCGCTCCGGCGGATCGTCTGCACGTGATTCGTTCGCCGCCGAAGACTCGGACCGCGTTGGGCCCTCACCCGCATCGGGCCCGGTGGCCGCCCGCCGAAGTTTCGCGATAAGCGACAGAGCCGCAGCAGCAACCACCACGAAGATCAGCGCAAGAGTCATGAGCATCCACGGCGGCCCCGGATCGAGCACCTCGTCGAGAAAATTGTTGGCCGCGTCGACGGAACTGGGCGTATACGTCCGGTCCTGCCCGCTCTCGAGCTCGACACGGCTCAACGAATCACTGAAGGTGCCGACCCAGCTCGGACTGAGCACCAATACCGTGCCGCCTTCTTCGGTGCCTACTTCCGTTGCGAGATCACGTAATTGGGAATCGCGCCCGGGGTCTTTCGACAACACCACGATACTGAGGTCGATACCGTGCCCTTGGGCGCGGTCTACGACATCAACCAGTTCGTCGACCAACTCGTTCGGCGCGGAGACGGAATCGTCGGCGACATCCTGCAAGATCTCCGGGAGATCCACCTTCGGTGGAACATCGGCCGCCATCGGCCGCACGACGGCATGCGCCGGAAGCGCCACAATCGCGGGCCCGGTCTGCGCATGAATCACGGCACTCGTATGAATCACAGTGGCAATTGGGTCAGACATCTCTCATCCGGGCGGCTGTAGGAACGTCGGGTGGACCTCCCCGAGGAGGACTTGCCGGAGAGACTACGTGAGGCAACTGTCCGGTAGGGCGCCGCCGCCCCTCGCCCGCGACTCGTGTCGCCGTTTCGTTGCGGACGAGAGTCATCTCGGTGAAAACTGAGTACGCCTGCCGTGACCCGAGTTCTCACAGGACAAGCGTACTGTTAGACTTGGGATCGAGGCGCGCGGCGGCACGAACCCGCATCGCCTCATTCAGCCGCCGACACAGCCCAGTCGGCGGCCACCCCTCATAGACGAGTGGAGCTGACGTGAGCACCAGTATTGATTCATTCGGCGCCAAGGGCACCCTCGAGGTCGGTGAGAACTCCTACGAGATCTTCCGCCTCTCGGCTGTGCCCGGCACCGAGAAATTGCCCTACGCACTGAAGGTTCTCGCCGAGAATCTTCTCCGCACCGAAGACGGTGCGAACATCACCGCCGATCACATCCGCGCGATTGCCGGATGGGAACCCTCCGCGCAGCCCAACGTGGAGATCCAGTTCACGCCGGCGCGCGTGATCATGCAGGACTTCACCGGCGTTCCCTGCATCGTGGACCTCGCCACCATGCGTGAGGCTGTCACGACGCTCGGCGGCGACCCCAACAAGGTGAACCCGCTCTCCCCCGCCGACATGGTGATCGACCACTCGGTCATCCTCGACGTGTTCGGCAGCGAAGACGCTCTCGAGCGCAATGTGGACCTCGAGTACCAGCGCAACGGCGAGCGGTACCAGTTCCTGCGCTGGGGCCAGGGAGCGTTCGACGACTTCAAGGTCGTCCCCCCCGGCATGGGCATCGTCCACCAGGTGAACATCGAATATCTCGCCCCCACCGTCATGACCCGTAACGGACAGGCGTACCCGGACACCTGCGTCGGTACCGACTCGCACACCACGATGGTGAACGGCCTCGGTGTGCTCGGCTGGGGCGTCGGCGGCATCGAAGCCGAGGCAGCCATGCTCGGCCAGCCCGTGTCGATGCTCATTCCCCGTGTCGTCGGATTCAAGCTCACCGGAGAGATCCAGCCCGGCGTGACGGCTACCGACGTTGTCCTTACCGCCACCGACATGCTTCGCCAGCACGGCGTGGTCGGCAAGTTCGTCGAGTTCTACGGCAAGGGTGTCGCCGAGGTTCCGCTCGCGAACCGCGCGACCCTCGGCAACATGAGCCCCGAGTTCGGTTCCACCGCCGCGATTTTCCCGATCGACGAGGAAACGATCAACTACCTGCGCCTGACCGGCCGCAGCGACGAGCAGCTCGCGCTCGTCGAGGCGTACGCCAAGGAACAGGGCATGTGGCACGATCCCGAGAACGAGCCGGAGTACTCGGAGTACATCGAGCTCGATCTCAACACGGTCGTTCCGTCCATCGCCGGCCCGAAGCGTCCGCAGGACCGCATCCTGCTCACCGACGCCAAGACCGCATTCCGCAAGGACATCCACAACTACGTGGAGGAGCACCACCCCACCGAGCACACCCAGCTCGACGAGGCTGTCGAGGAGTCGTTCCCCGCGAGCGATCCCGCGACGCTGTCTTTCGCGGACGACTGCGCAGTCGACGTGCACTCGGCCGCCAACGGCTCCGAGGGACGTCCGTCCAAGCCGGTCAAGGTGGTCTCGGACACCCGGGGTGAGTTCGTTCTCGATCACGGTGCCGTCGTGGTCGCTGGTATCACTTCCTGCACCAACACGTCGAACCCGTCCGTGATGCTCGGTGCGGCCCTCCTCGCCCGCAATGCGGTGGAGAAGGGGCTGTCGACCAAGCCCTGGGTCAAGACCAACATGGCGCCCGGCTCGCAGGTCGTCACCGACTACTACGAGAAGGCCGGACTGTGGCCGTACCTCGAGAAGCTCGGCTACTACCTCGGTGGCTACGGCTGCACCACGTGCATCGGTAACACCGGACCGCTTCCGGAAGAGATCTCGGCAGCGATCAACGACAACGACCTGACCGCGACCGCCGTTCTTTCCGGTAACCGCAACTTCGAGGGACGCATCTCCCCCGACGTGAAGATGAACTACCTGGCGTCCCCACCGCTGGTCATCGCCTACGGTATCGCCGGCACGATGGACTTCGACTTCGAACACGACTCCCTCGGCAAGGACGCCGAAGGCAACGACGTGTTCCTGAAGGACATCTGGCCGTCATCGCGAGAGATCGAGGAGACGATCCAGTCTTCGATCAACCAGGACATGTTCCGCAAGTCCTACGAGACCATCTTCGCCGGTGACAGCCGTTGGCAGAACCTGTCCACCCCCGAGGGCGACACGTTCGAGTGGGACGAGAAGTCCACCTACGTCCGGAAGCCACCGTACTTCGACGGCATGACCAAAGAGGCGGAACCGGTCAAGGACATCAAGGGCGCTCGTGTGCTCGCACTGCTCGGCGACTCGGTCACCACCGACCACATCAGCCCGGCAGGTCCGATCAAGGCAGGAACCCCCGCTGCCCAGTACCTCGAGGCCAACGGCGTCGAGCGCAAGGACTTCAACTCCTTGGGCTCGCGGCGCGGTAACCACGAGGTCATGATTCGCGGTACGTTCGCGAACATTCGTCTGCGCAACCAGCTCCTCGACGATGTCTCGGGCGGCTACACCCGCGACTTCACCCAGGAAGGCGGACCGCAGTCCTTCATCTACGACGCGTCGCAGAACTACCAGAAGGCCGGCATCCCGCTGGTCGTGCTGGGCGGTAAGGAGTACGGATCCGGTTCCTCGCGTGACTGGGCCGCAAAGGGCACGTCACTCCTCGGCGTCGAGGCCGTCATCACCGAGTCGTTCGAGCGTATTCACCGCTCCAACCTCATCGGCATGGGCGTTGTCCCGCTTCAGTTCCCGGAGGGCGAGAGCGCGAAGTCGCTGAAGCTCGATGGCACCGAAACGTTCGACATCGTCGGCATCGAGAAGCTGAACGAGGGTGTGACACCGGAGACCATGTCGGTCACCGCGACCAAGACCGACGGCACCAAGGTCGAGTTCGACGCCGTCGTCCGAATCGACACCCCAGGTGAGGCGGACTACTACCGCAACGGCGGCATCTTGCAGTTCGTGCTCCGCAACATGATCAAGGGCTAGTTCACCAGCCATACCGACCACGCGGCGGACTCAGCTCGAGGGCTGAGTCCGCCGCGTGCTTTCGGAACGCGAGACGAGGACGAGAAGAGTGCCCAAGGTCAGCGAAGACCAGCTCGCAGCACGGCGCAGCCAGATCTTGGCCGGCGCGCGCCGGTGCTTCGCGGAATACGGTTACGACGGCGCAACCGTGCGCCGTCTGGAAGAAGTGACCGGAATGTCGCGCGGTGCGATATTCCACCATTTCAAAGACAAGGACGGGCTGTTCCTGGCCCTCGCACACGAGGATGCCTCCCGTATGGCCGACGTCGTCGCCGAGGAAGGCCTCGTGCAGGTCATGCGCGACATGCTCGAGAAGCCGGAAGACTTCGATTGGTTGGGTACCCGACTCGAGATTGCCCGACGTCTGCGCACCGACCCGGAGTTTCGCAAGAGTTGGTCACTGCGGTCGGCCGAACTGACCGAGGCAACCGCGGCACGTCTGACACGACAGAAGTCAGCGGGCCGTTTGCGCGACGACGTCCCCACCGACGTACTGATCGGCTACCTCGACCTGGTCATGGACGGGCTGGTGGCCCGCATAGCCTCGGGCCACGCAGGCGACAATCTGTCCAGCGTTCTCGATCTGGTGGAGGAATCCGTCCGCCGAAACGGCTGACTCACGCCAGCTGGATGAGCTCCAGGTACTCCTGTGACCAGTGGTCCTCCGTACCGTCCGGCAGCAAGATCACCCGTTCCGGGTCGAGAGCCTGCGCCGCGCCCGGATCGTGCGTCACCAGAACGACAGCACCGGTATAGCTGCGCAGTGCATCCAGCACCTGCTCACGTGAGGTCGGATCCAGGTTGTTGGTGGGCTCGTCGAGCAGAAGGACATTCGCGGCCGACGACACCAGGCCGGCCAGAGCGAGTCGGGTCTTCTCGCCGCCGGACAACGTCCCTGCGGGCTGTTCGAGTTGGGGACCGGTGAACATGAACGCGCCCAGCAGGGAACGCAGTTCCTGCTCCCCTGTGTCGGGCGCAGCGTGCCGGATGTTCTCCCACACGGTTGCGTCGTCGTCCAGAGTGTCGTGCTCCTGAGCGAAGTACCCGATCTTCAGACCATGCCCCGGCTCGAGTTCGCCGGCATCGGCCTCTTCGGTGCCGCCGAGGATGCGAAGCAAAGTCGTCTTTCCGGCGCCGTTGAGGCCGAGAACGACCACCCTGGACCCGCGGTCGATGGCGAGATCGACGCCGGTGAAGATCTCGAGCGAACCGTAGACCTTGGTCAGGTTCTTCGCCATCAGAGGTGTCTTGCCGCACGCGGCAGGTTGCGGGAACCGGATATGCGCCACCTTGTCCGACACCCGCTCTTCGTCGAGGTCGGCAATCAGCTTGTCGGCGCGCTTGGCCATGTTCTGGGCGGCAACGGCCTTCGTGGCCTTCGCGCCGAGCTTCGCAGCCTGAGCCCGCAGCGCACCCGCCTTCTTCTCGGCGTTCGCCCGCTCGCGGCGACGACGCTGCTCGTCGGTGGCCCGCGCATCGAGGTACTTCTTCCAGCCCATGTTGTAGACGTCGGCCTCGCCACGTACCGCGTCGAGGAACCAGACACGGTTCACGACGTCGTTCAACAGGTCGACGTCGTGACTGATGACCACGAGACCGCCCTCGTGGTTCTGCAGGAATCCGCGAAGCCAGGTGATCGAGTCCGCATCGAGGTGGTTGGTGGGCTCGTCGAGCAGCAGCGTGGTGTCCGAACGACCGCCACTACCGTCCGAAGCTGCGAACAGGATCCGAGCCAACTCCACACGTCGGCGCTGACCCCCCGACAGGGTGTGCAACGGCTGACCGAGAATGCGATCGGCGAGTCCGAGGCTGTTGCAAATGCGCGCGGCCTCGCTTTCGGCCACATATCCACCCAAGGCGGAAAAACGGTCCTCGAGGTTCCCGTACTTCTGGACCGCCTTGTCGCGCTGCGCGTCGTCGACCACTTCGGCCATCAGGATCTGCTGTTTCTCCATGTCTCGCAACAGCGCATCGAGACCGCGTGCAGACAGGACCCGGTCCTTTGCCAGCACGTTCAGATCACCCTCTTTGGGGTCCTGCGGCAGATACCCGAGGTCGCCGGACCGCACGACGGCACCCGCGTACGGTTCGCCCTCGCCGGCGAGAATGCGCAGTGTGGTGGTCTTCCCCGCACCGTTGCGCCCGACCAGTCCGATGCGATCCCCCGGCTGAATCCGCAGAGCTGGGCCCGGCGCAGTGAGAAGCGTCCGCACACCGGCACGAACTTCCAGGTCGGTGGCGGTAATCAACGAAACTCCTCATGGTCGGCTGACCGGTCGACTGCACTATGCCCGCTTCGCGGACACAAGAACCATCGATTTTACCGCTCAGGACGCCACTTCCCCACCCATGGACACGGTGACTCCGCTAACTCTCCGCCCCTCCCTCGTTGCTGAGACCTCGAGTGCGCTGGAACGTGCGGATTTTCGAGAAGGTGTGCGGGGTGTGAGCGGCTCATGTCGCGACCCCGATATTCGGGTTATAACGACATTCCGTCGCAGACCGAGTCTAGAATCTGCTGCGGGGAAGTTGGGAGAGTGCCCTGAAACCGCCGACGCCTGCCCCCGACTACCGTTCAGTTCATGCCGACGAACCCACCGCTCCCCGATGTAGCGGTAGTCGGCCTGGGCCCCGCAGGACGGGCGCTCTCCTACCGATGCTCGACGTGGGGACTTTCTGTCGTCGCCGTCGACCCCTCCCCTGACAGAGCCTGGTCGGCGACGTACGGAGCGTGGGAGGACGAACTGCCGACCTGGCTTCCGGTCGGCGCGATTGCCAGTCGGGTCAGTGCGCCGGCCGTACGCACCCGTAGTACACATCACCTCGATCGCACCTACTGCGTATTCGATACTGCATTACTGCAATCAATACTCGACATCGGTGATGTAGAGATAATCGCAGGTAGAGCAGCATATGTAGGACGATCGACGGTAACCATGACAGACGGGACCGTCGTTCACGCTCGACGCGTGGTCGATGTCAGAGGTGTCGGAAACGATCCCCTACTCGCACGACAGACCGCCTTCGGAGTGATCGTCGATTCGATTACCGCAGCCCCTGCCCTCGAAGGACGCGGCGCATGGTTCATGGATTGGAAGCGTGACAACGGTGCGGCGGAACACGACGCGCCGTCGTTTCTCTACGCGATCCCACTGGACCACAATCGTGTGCTGCTCGAAGAGACGTGCCTCGTCGGCCACCCACCGCTGGCTGTCGGCGAACTCGGCCGACGACTGGAAATGCGCCTGAACCGACGCGGAGTCGCAGTACCGAGTGATGCCGCCATCGAGCGAGTCTCCTTTACGGTCGAGCCACCCGTCGTGCCCCGACGCAGGGACGCGCCGCTCACATTCGGGGCACGCGGAGGTCTGATTCACCCGGGAACGGGCTACAGCGTGGCCGCCGCGCTCACTCATGCCGATCCGCTCGCGCAGGCACTTGCCGGCCACTCGACACCGGAATCCGTGCTGTGGCCCCTTTCTGCACGGCTGGTTGCCAGATTGCGGCACGTCGGACTGCAGGTTCTCCTGGGCTTGGATTCGGCCCACGCATGCGACTTCTTCGACGCATTCTTTGCCGTCCCGATCACGTCGCAGCGCGCCTATCTGTCGTCACGAACAGATGTGAAAGGGACACTCACCGCCATGTGTCAGCTGTTCCTCACGGCGCCACCAGGCGTGCGCCTCGACATTCTTCGCACCGTATTTCGGCGGTGAGCCTCGCGCCCGCCTGCGATAGCGCCCATGATGGACAGCATGCGTTCCATATGGAAAGGCTCGATAGCGTTCGGCCTAGTCAATGTGCCGGTCAAGGTCTACTCGGCGACAGAAGACCACGACATTCGCTTTCATCAGGTCCACGCCAAGGATGGCGGGCGAATCAAGTACAACCGCGTGTGCTCCGAGTGCGGAAATGTCATCCAGTACGCAGACATCGACAAGGCCTACGAATCCGATGACGGGGTTCGCGTCATTTTGGACAACGACGACTTCGACAAGCTCCCCGCAGCAGAAAAGCACGAGATTCCGGTTCTGCAGTTCGTTCCGACCGACCAGATCGATCCGATCCTGTTCGAGAAGAGCTATTTCCTCGAGCCGGATGCGAGCTCACCCAAGGCGTACGTGCTTCTGGCCACCACACTCGCCGAAAGCGACCGCACGGCACTCGTGCACTTCACCCTTCGCCAGCGCACGCGCCTTGCCGCAATGCGATCTCGGAATGGCGTGCTCGTCATACAGACACTGTTGTGGCCGGACGAGGTCCGGGCCGCCGAGTTCCCCACCCTCGACAATGTCGATAAACCCAAGCCCAAGGAACTGACGATGGCCGAAACCCTGGTCGAGAGCATGGCCGACGACTTCGAGCCGGCCGCCTACACCGACGAATACCAGGTGCAACTGCGCGAACTCCTGGACGAAATGATCAGCTCGGGTGGCAAGAAGGTGGTCAAGGTCTCGTCAGCCGAAAAATCAGACGAAGATGCCGAAGTGGTGGATCTCGTCGCGGCCTTGCAACGCAGCGTGGAAGCCGCAGGAATGGCCGCCTCCTCGGGTAAGTCGGACGCCAAGAGGCCGCCCAAACCCACCAAGAAGGCGGTCGGTCGTAGCTCAGCCCGCAAGACCGGCTGAGCTACGGGAGGATTTCTAGACGGTGAATCCGAGAGCGCGGAGCTGCTCGCGTCCGTCGTCGGTGATCTTGTCGGGACCCCACGGTGGCAGCCAGACCCAATTGATCTTCATCTCGTCACACACACCGCTACGAACGAGTGCTCCACGTGCCTGGTCCTCGATCACATCGGTGAGTGGGCAGGCCGCGGAAGTCAACGTCATATCGATCGTGACGACGCCGTCATCCTCGGTGATCCCGTAGACGAGACCCAGGTCCACGACGTTGATGCCAAGTTCCGGGTCGACCACGTCGCGCATGGCCTCCTCGAGATCCTCGAGACGTTCGACGGGAGGCACCGTTCCCGACGAGGTGGTCTCGGTTCCTTCGGCCTCCGGGCCGGCATCCGGCGTCTGAGTCTCACTCATGATGTTGGTCCTCCGATTCGAGCGGGTTCGTCGTCAGCGGGTTCGTATGCACGGATACGAACAACCGCATCCTTGAATGCCATCCATCCCAGCAACGCACATTTCACGCGTGCCGGATACTTCGAAACTCCGGCGAAGGCGATCCCATCGCCGAGCACATCCTCGTCACCTTCGACGGTGCCGCGGCTTCCGACCATCTCGCCGAATGCAGAGACGATCTCGAGCGCCTCACCGACAGGCTTACCGGTCACTTGATCGGTGAGCACCGATGTAGCTGCCTGACTGATCGAACAACCTTGACCGTCGTAGGAAACATCGGCCACAGTGCCGTCATCGGCGATCTGCACGCGGAGCGTCACTTCGTCGCCGCAGGTCGGGTTGACGTGATGAACTTCCGCGCCGAACGGCTCACGCAACCCGCGCGCGTGCGGATGCTTGTAGTGGTCCAGGATCACTTCCTGGTACATCTGTTCCATTCGCATCAGTCGTCCACCCCGAAGAACTCACGGGCTCGACGTACGGCAGCGCCGAGAGCGGCAACCTCGTCGAGCGTGTTGTACAGCGCAAAAGAAGCGCGTGCGGTCGCCGCCACGCCGAACCGGCGATGCAGGGGCCACGCGCAGTGATGGCCCACGCGGATTGCGACACCCTCGTCGTCCAGGATCTGGCCGAGGTCGTGGGCATGAATCCCATCGACGACGAAGGCCACCGCTCCCCCACGATTGTACGGCGTGGCAGGTCCGATGATTCGCACGCCGGGAATCGCACTGAGCGTTTCCAGTGCTGCAGCGGTGAGGGTGTGCTCGTGCGCGGCGACCGCGTCCATACCGATATCGCTCAGATACTGCACTGCTGCACCGAGACCGACCACCTGCGACGTCATGGGAACGCCCGCCTCGAACCGCTGAGGTGGCGCAGCGTACGTGGTTGCCTCCATGGTGACCGTTTCGATCATCGAACCGCCCGTGATGAACGGCGGCATTGCGGTCAGCAACTCGCGACGACCGTAGAGAACACCCACCCCCGACGGCCCCAGCATCTTGTGTCCGGAGAAGGCTGCGAAATCCACGCCGAGCGCATGAAAGTCCACCGCGGCATGCGGGACCGACTGGCAGGCATCGAGCACCACGAGTGCACCCACCGCCTTGGCCCGTCGGACCACCTCCTCGACCGGTGCCACTGCACCGGTCACGTTCGACTGGTGGGTGAAGGAGACGACCTTCACCGCGTCGGTCAGTTCCAGCGAATCGAGGTCGATTCGGCCATCGTCGGTAACGCCGTACCAACGCAGTGTCGCCCCCGTCTTACGCGCCAGTTCCTGCCACGGAATCAGATTCGCGTGATGCTCGAGTTCGGTGATCACGATCTCGTCACCAGGGCCGACCGACTGCTCGAACCGCTCGTCGCCGAGCACGTACGTGACCAGGTTGAGAGATTCGGTGGCGTTCTTGCTGAACACCAACTCGTCCGAATCCGCGCCCACGAAGTCCGCGATGAGTTCGCGGGCGCCCTCGTATGCGTCCGTGGCCTCCTCGGCGAGCTGATGAGCACCACGGTGAACCGCCGCGTTACACGTGGTCAGGAACTCGCGCTCCGCGTCGAGTACCTGATTGGGCCGCTGTGACGTTGCCCCGGAATCGAGGTAGACGAGTCGCTTTCCGTCGCGCACAGTCCGCCCCAGGATCGGGAAGTCCTCCCGGATCCTGGTCACGTCCAGTGCGCGCACCGTGGTGGTCATCTGTTTTTACGCCCCCTGACCTGCCGCTGCCCGGGTGAAACGCTCGTACCCGTTGGCCTCGAGCTCGTCTGCCAGTTCGGGTCCACCCGACTCGACGACCTGGCCGTCGACGAACACGTGGACGAAGTCCGGCGTGATGTAGCGCAGAATCCGCGTGTAGTGCGTGATGAGGAGGATGCCGCCGTGCTCGCGTTCCTTGTACCGATTGACACCTTCGGATACGACCCGGAGTGCGTCCACGTCGAGACCGGAGTCGGTTTCGTCGAGGATGGCGATCCTCGGCTTGAGGAGTCCGAGCTGAAGGATCTCGTGGCGCTTCTTCTCGCCACCGGAGAAGCCTTCGTTGACGCTGCGCTCACCGAACGCGGGATCGATGTCGAGTTCGCTCATCGACTCCTTGACCTCCTTCACCCAGTGACGGAGCTTCGGAGCCTCACCGCGAACCGCGGTGGCAGCGGTTCGCAGGAAGTTGGACATGGACACGCCCGGAACCTCGACGGGGTACTGCATGGCCAGGAACAGGCCTGCGCGTGCCCGCTCGTCGACGCTCATCTCGAGCACGTCCTCACCGTTGAGCGTGATCGAACCCGAGACGACCTGGTACTTGGGGTGTCCGGCGATGGCATACGACAACGTCGACTTGCCGGACCCGTTCGGGCCCATGATCGCGTGGGTTTCGCCGGAACGAACCGTGAGGTTCACACCCTTGAGGATGTGGATCGGATCTGCGGTTGCGTCGGTGTTCGCCACATCGACGTGCAGGTCACGGACTTCGAGAACCCAGTTCTCGGGAGTGGTGCTGTCAGGGGTAGTCATGGTGTTCCTTCGAAATATGAGGGTTAGCGGTAGCTGATGCGTCAGACGCCCACGGCGGCGAGTTCGGTTTCGACTGCTGCTTCGAGACGCTCTCGCAGTTCGGGAACCGCGATCTTGTTGATGATCTCGTGGAAGAAACCGCGCACGACGAGTCGTCGCGCCTGCTCCTCGGGAATTCCACGAGCACGCAGGTAGAAGAGTTGTTCGTCGTCGAAACGACCAGTTGCGCTGGCGTGACCTGCACCGAGAATCTCGCCTGTCTCGATCTCGAGGTTCGGTACCGAGTCCGCGCGCGCACCATCCGTCAGAACCAGGTTGCGATTGAGTTCGAAGGTGTCGGTTCCTTCGGCCTCCGCACGGATCAGAACATCACCGATCCACACGGTGTGCGCATCCGGCTTGCCCGACTCCGGGTCACCCTGCAGAGCGCCCTTGTACACGACGTTGGACTTGCAGTGGGGCTGCGCGTGGTCGACCAGAAGCCGCTGCTCGAAATGCTGGCCGGCGTCCGCGAAATAGAGTCCGAGCATCTCGGCGTCCCCACCGGGGCCGCTGTACTTGACCGTCCCGGTCAGGCGGACCAGATCGCCGCCCAAGCTGACGTTGGTATGACGCAACACGGCATCGCGACCGAGCCGAGCATGATGGGCGGTGACGTGGACGGCGTCATCGGCCCAATCCTGTACAGCGACAACCGTGAGCTTGGCGCTGTCGCCGAGCACGAACTCGACGTTCTCTGCGTATGTTCCGCTTCCTCGGTGATCGAGGACCACGGTGGCGTTCGCGAACTGTTCGAGACGGATCTGAAGATGGCCGAACGCGACCTTGCTCTCCCCCGGACCCGTCACGGCGATGTTCACGGTCTCGGGCACCTCGACCTCACGACCCACCGTCACCACAGTCGCCGAGTCGAACGAGGAGTATGCCTGTGCCGCGATACGGTCGGCGGGAACCCCGGCTTGGCCGAGGCGCTCGTCGGACCGCGCCACCGTCTCCACCGTCACGGCGTCGGTTTCGGTGACCTCGACGGTCGCCGCTCCTGACGCGACGGCCGTTCCGTCGTGCAGGCCCCGCAGGCGCCGCAGGGGCGTGAAGCGCCACACCTCGTCACGTCCACCTGGGATCTCGAAGGCGTTCACGTCGAACGAGGTGAACACCTCACCCTTGTTCACGATGGGTGATCCCGTTGCCGCCCCCCTGGGGTTCTCCCCCGCTACAGCGCCGATGACGCCGCGATCCTGGACACCAGATTCTGGCGTGGTCACTAACCCACCGCCCCTTCCATTTGCAGTTCGATGAGGCGGTTCAGTTCCAGGGCGTACTCCATGGGGAGTTCCTTGGCGATCGGCTCCACGAAGCCACGGACCACCGTTGCCATGGCCTCGTCTTCGGTGAGTCCGCGGCTCATGAGGTAGAACAATTGGTCGTCGCTGACCTTCGAAACGGTCGCCTCGTGCCCCATCGTGACGTCGTCCTCGCGGATGTCCACGTACGGGTAGGTGTCCGACCGACTGATCTGGTCGACGAGCAGAGCGTCACACTTGACCGTGGACTTCGACCCGTTGGCACCTTTGTTGACCTGAACCAGGCCGCGGTAGGAAGAGCGACCACCGCTGCGAGCCACCGACTTGCTGATGATGGTCGACGACGTGTGCGGCGCCAGGTGCAACATCTTCGCGCCGGTGTCCTGGTGCTGCCCCTCACCGGCAAAGGCGACGGAGAGAACTTCGCCACGGGCGTGCTCGCCCATCATCCACACCGCCGGATACTTCATGGTGACCTTCGAGCCGATATTGCCGTCGACCCACTCCATCGAACCGCCTTCCTCGACCTTGGTGCGCTTGGTCACCAGGTTGTAGACGTTGTTCGACCAGTTCTGAATGGTCGTGTAGCGGCAGTGGCCACCCTTCTTCACGATGATCTCGACGACCGCCGAGTGCAGCGAGTCCGAGTCGTAGATGGGCGCCGTGCACCCCTCGACGTAGTGCACCGAGGCATCCTCGTCCACGATGATCAGCGTCCGCTCGAACTGGCCCATGTTCTCGGTGTTGATGCGGAAGTAGGCCTGCAGCGGAATGTCGACGTGCACTCCCGGCGGCACGTAGATGAACGATCCACCCGACCACACCGCGGTGTTCAGCGCGGAGAACTTGTTGTCTCCGGCCGGAATGACCGTTCCGAAGTACTCCTTGAACAGTTCGGGATGTTCCCGCAGACCCGAGTCCGTGTCGAGGAAGATGACCCCCTGTGACTCGAGGTCCTCGCGGATCGAATGGTAGACGACCTCCGACTCGTACTGGGCGGCCACACCGGCGACCAGCCGCTGCTTCTCGGCTTCCGGGATGCCGAGCTTGTCGTAGGTGTTCTTGATGTCCTCGGGCAGATCTTCCCAGTTCGCTGCTTGCTTCTCGCTCGAACGCACGAAGTACTTGATGTTGTCGAAGTCGATTCCCTCGAGGTTCGAGCCCCAGTTCGGCATGGGCTTCTTGTCGAAGGTCTTGAGCGCGCGCAACCGGCTTTCGAGCATCCAGTCGGGCTCGCTCTTCTTTTCGGAGATGTCGCGCACGACGGCCTCGGACAGACCACGCTTGGCGGCTTCACCGGCCTCGTCCGAATCGGACCACCCGTAGCCGTAGTGGCCGAGCGACGCGATGGTCTCTTCCTGAGTCAGCGGCTCTGCGCCTGATTGCGGGGCAGTGACCTGATCTGATGCGACGGTCATGCGAGCTCCTTCCGGAGTCTTGATACGAAACCGGCGAGGGCTGTTCGCCGGGGGACATCGGGGCTATTGCGAGGGAGGGTCGGGCGGGCCCGGCCCGAGTGGGATGTGCGTCGTGCAGGCGCAGTCACCGTTTGCGATGGTGGCGAGCCTCTGGACGTGGGTGCCGAGCAGCGCGGAGAACGCGTCGCGCTCGGCGTCGCACAATTCGGGAAACTCCTCTGCCACGTGCGACACCGGACAGTGATGCTGGCAGATCTGAACACCGTTGCCGACCGGCCTGACGGACGCCGCGAACCCGGCGTCGGTGAAGGCATCTGCGATGGCCCCCGCAGTCTCTTCCACATTCCCGCCGTCATCGCCGTCCGTGGGAGGTACCCGTCCGACGATCGCGTCGACCCGGCGGCGAGCGAATTCGGTGATGGCGGCGTTACCTCCGATCTCCCGCAGTTGGCGCATCGCGGCGCCGGCAAGGTCGTCGTACGCGTGCCCCAGGCGGCCGCGGCCACGCGCAGTGATCTGGAAGTGTTTGGCGGGTCGGCCCCGACCGCGATGCCGTACCGCGACCGTTGCGGCCTCACGCGCTTCTCCGGATTCGAGAAGCGCGTCCAAGTGACGTCGGACACCCGCCGCGCTGAGTCCGAGACGACGCCCGATATCCGAGGCGGTGACGGGCCCTTCTTCGAGGAGAAGCTTCACCACCGCGGCGCGGGTTTGGCCTTCGTGACCGATCACAACAGGCGACGACGGGTCCGATGAAGGTGCAGGACCTGCACCTTCATCCATCACGCGTCGCGTTGCATCCGTTTTCACAACACTAGTGTGACGGAATTCCTCGAGCTGGTCCACTAAGGGTTACCTGCATGACATCGGGGAACATCGAGGCACCCGCGCTTGTTCACCGCCCCAGGGGCCGGGGTGTGACCGCGCACCTGCTGCCACGACTACGCTGCCTGTGTGCCGCAGACACCCGAGACACCGGAATCCCCCGTTCCGGCGAACCCGCCGCCGCGGCAGCAGCCGCTCGTAGACCGCCGGCAACCGCTCGATTCCCTGCGGCGTCTCCTCGCAGGCGTGTATCCGATCGGCGAAGGAAACCGGACCCAGCGTCCCTCGGTGGCCGAAGCCCTGCACGACGACGCCGAGTCCGCAGAACTGCTCGAATCCCCTCCGCTCGACAGCCGTGAGAACGCTCAATTCCGTGGAGTTCGACGCTTCGGAGCGACCGGTGCGGTGCTGATGCTCGTCGGTTCACTCGGCGCAGGATCTCATCCAGTACTCCAAAATCCGGTACAGGGGCTACGCCTGCTCGGACTGCCGGCGCGCATGCCCAGCGCCGCACTGACTCTCACCATGACCGGAATGGTGATGGTGGTACTGGCATGGCTTCTGCTCGGCCGATTCGCGATCGGAAACCTCGGACGCAGCACGCATGGTCCCATCCGCCGGCAACTCAGCCGCTCGCAACTCGATCGCACGTTGCTCCTGTGGATACTTCCCCTCACCATCGCCCCTCCACTGTTCAGCAAGGATTCCTACTCATACCTCGCGCAAAGCGAGATCGCGGCCCGCGGGCTCGACCCCTACGCGATCGGCCCCGCAGGCGCCCTGGGCGTCGACCATGTGCTCACGCGTACCGTTCCCACGATCTGGCGTGACACCCCAGCGCCCTACGGCCCCCTCTTCCTATGGCTGGGCGAGGGAATCAGCGCACTGACCGGCGACAACATTGTTGCGGGCATCTTCTTGCACCGCCTCCTCGCCATCGCCGGCGTCGCAATGATCGTCTGGGCACTCCCGCGGCTCGCGCGGCGTTGCCACGTGTCGGCTGTCGCAGCACTGTGGCTCGGCGCCGCCAATCCACTCGTGCTGTTCCACCTCGTCGGCGGCATTCACAACGAGGCCCTCATGCTGGGACTCATGCTGGCAGGAATCGAGTTCGCACTGCGAGCGATCGAGAACTCGGACCCCATCCGAGGTCGACGAATGTGGCTCCTGGTCGCCGGTGCCGTACTCATCGCATTGTCCTCCACGATCAAGATCCCATCGTTGCTCGCTCTCGGGTTCGTCGGGATGGCCCTCGCCAGACGATGGGGTGGCACAGTCAAATCAATACTGATGGCTGCCACATTGATGGCCGGGATCGCCGCTGTCGTCACCGCCGCTGTCAGTCTCGCGAGCGGCCTCGGAATCGGCTGGATACATACGTTGGGGACGGCGAACGAAGTCCGAAGCTGGATGTCCATCCCCACGCTTCTCGGCATGGCAACGGGTCTGGGTGGTGTTCTGCTCGGTCTCGGTGACCACACCACAGCCGTTCTCGGCCTCACCCGGCCGATCGCGTCGGTCGCTGCGGCCTTCATCACGGTCCGAATGCTGTTCGCGGTCCTGCACGGACGCATCCATGCCGTCGGCGCTCTCGGTCTCGCTGTCGGTGCGATCGTGCTGCTGTTCCCCGTCGTGCAGCCGTGGTACCTACTGTGGGCCGTCCTTCCACTGGCGGCATGGGCGACCACCCGGGCGTTCCGGATTCCCGCGGTCATCTTCTCGTCCATCGTCAGCATGATCGTCATGCCCAAAGGCGGCGAGGTACAGCCTTTCGTCATCGTTCAGGCAGTGATTGCCACCCTGTTCACCATCGGGACGCTCATCGTTATCACACGGAATCGTCTGCCCTGGCGGGTCGAACCCTCCACCCAGAAAGCCAGGGCAGCGGGTCGCACGGATACCTCCGACGCTTACGCTGATTCCCCATGACGTCCAATGCGCCACTATCGGCGGACCCCGCAGTGCGCCTGCAAGGCGTGTCGAAGTCATACGACGGTGTGAGTGCCGTCGCCGGCCTCGACCTGACCGCGCAGCGGTCGCAGGTCCTCGCCCTGCTCGGCCCGAACGGCGCAGGCAAGACCACCACCGTCGAAATGTGCGAGGGATTCGTTCACCCCGATTCGGGCACCGTCCGTGTCCTCGGGCTCGACCCGATCGCGGATTCCGGCGAGGTACGCTCCCGCATCGGCGTCATGCTTCAGGGCGGTGGCGCCTATCCCGGATCGAAGGCCGGCGAAATGCTCGAGCTGGTGGCCGCGTACTCGGCAAACCCCCTCGACGTCGATTGGTTGCTCCGCTGTCTCGGACTCGACGATGCGCGTCGCACACCGTACCGACGGCTGTCCGGCGGCCAGCAACAACGCTTGTCACTGGCGTGCGCACTCGTCGGCAGACCCGAACTGGTCTTCCTCGACGAACCCACCGCGGGACTGGACGCCCAAGCCCGCCTTCTCGTGTGGGAACTGATCGACGCACTCCGCCGAGACGGCGTCAGTGTTCTCCTGACCACCCACTTGATGGACGAGGCAGAAGAACTCGCAGACGAACTCGTCATCATCGACCACGGTTCGATCGTGGCGTCCGGAACGCCCGCACAGGTGACCCGGCACGGCGCCGAAGGCACGCTGCGTCTCACCACACGTCCCGGTCTCGACGTCGGTTCGCTCACATCGACACTCCCCGCCGGGTTTCGTGCCCACGAATCCTCGCCGGGAAACTACGTTGTGGAAGGTGCCATCGACCCAGCCGTCGTCACGCGCGTCGCCACGTGGTGCTCCGACCTCGGCGCACTCGTGGGCGAGCTCAAAGTAGATCAACGGAGCCTCGAAGACGTCTTCCTCGAGCTCACCGGCAAAGAACTGAGGGGATGAGTGTGGGTGACCGTCTGGTCGGCAACCGATTCGACGAGGGCACGTTCGTCCCCGATCCGCGCCCGAACAGCGCCCCCTCGATGTTGCGCGCGCAGACCACGCTCGAACTCAAACTCCTTCTCCGCAACGGCGAACAGCTGCTGCTCACCATGTTCATTCCGATCACGCTGCTCATCGGACTGTGCCTGCTTCCGATCGGGGACCTCGGCACGACCCGGGTCGACACCGTAGTACCGGCAGTGATGATGGTGGCCGTGATGTCGACGGCTTTCACCGGCCAGGCCATCGCCGTCGGTTTCGACCGCCGATACGGCGCCCTCAAACGTCTCGGCGCCACCCCACTCCCCAAGTGGGGAATCATCGCAGGCAAGAGCGCTGCCGTCGTTCTGGTGGTGGCGTTGCAGGCTCTGCTGATCGGCACGATCGGACTCCTGCTCGGATGGCGGCCTTCTCTCGCCGGCCTCGCACTCGGAGCTGTGATTCTCGCTCTCGGAACGGTTACGTTCGCCGCGATGGGCCTGCTTCTCGGCGGCACACTCCGCGCCGAGATCGTACTCGCTCTGGCAAACATCGCATGGTTCGTGATGGTGGGTATCGGCAGTATCGTTTTCGTCACCGACGATGTCCCGGCCGCACTGCACACGGCCGCACGACTCGTCCCCTCCGGTGCCCTGGCCACCGCCCTTCGGTCCGCACTCGACAACGGGATCGACTGGCTGAGTGTCGTCGTCCTCACCACGTGGGCGGCCATCGCCGGCGCGGTCGCCGTCCGAACGTTCAAGTTCATCTGAATTCTCGTCCCAATCGACCGTTTCACACACCTGTTTCACATATGGTCGCCGGGTGCACCTCGCCAGCGCCAAGCGCCGCCACAGGTTCCCCCTCTTCGTCGTGGTCCTCGCGGTTCTCGTACTGTGCGCACCCCCGGCATCGGCCACTCCGCAGTTCTCGGCGACTCCGCAGTTCTCGGCGACTCCGCAGTTCTCGGCGACTCCGCAGTTTTCGGCGACTCCGCAGTTTTCGGCGACTCCGTCATGGGGCCCGACCACGCCCCCTAATCCCTTCCTCGGGCCAACGGGAACCGCCACGATGCACGGCGACACGGCCTCGTCGGACGTGACCCCGATCCCTGGTCCGGGCGCCGGACCACATGCGGTGGACGCACAGCCTCTGGCGGCCGCATGCCCCACGATCTTGCAAGGATCGGATGGGTTGGTCGTAACTCTGTGCACCCCCATCCTCGGTCGCACGCCGACACTCCACCTCTTCGATCCGACCGCGCCGATGTCGGTTCTCGGTAAACCCCTGGCCTCGTTCGAGTTGACGAAGGGGTCGTTGCTCGGTGGCGTTTACGCCTACCTCGACCATCAGAATCGTCTCGTCGCCGTGGACGGTGAGCAGCGATTGCTGCGGATCGCACACGCGCAGGATGCCGCCGGCCGATGGGTATTCCGCATCGACGAGGCAGTCGACCTCTCCCACGCGCTGGCTCCTGGTGACCACGTCACCGGACTCAGCCCCGACTGGGACGGGAATGTCTGGTTCGCCACGACTTCCGGAACCGTCGGCGCGGTGGAGAGGTCCGGAAAAGTGCACTCTACGGCGCTGCCGACCGAAGAGGCGGTGCACAACAGCATCTCGACGTCACCCGCGGGAACAGCTGTTGCCACCACCCATGCCCTCTACCAACTGCATCTCGTCGGCGACACGATCGTCGTCGACTGGCGCCGAACGTACGATCGTGGGCCGGCCCGCAAACCGGGGCAACTCAGCTGGGGCACCGGATCGACCCCGTCCTATTTCGGACCCACCACCGGTAGCGATTACGTCGCTGTGGTCGACAACGCAGACCCGACGGTGTCGCTACGCGTATTCGAGTCGTCCACGGGAGCCGATGTGTGCACCATCCCGGTTCTCGGCAGCGAGCGACCTGACGGGAGCGAGAACTCACCCATCGGTATCGGCAACTCGGTGTACGTCGCCGGAACGTACGGCTACCCGTATCCGGCGACTCCGGATTCCGCCGGTCCGGCTGTTCCGCCCTCGGCTCCTTTCAGCGGAGGTCTCACGCGTGTCGACCTCGACCCGGCCGGGTGCCGCCAGGTGTGGAACGCCCCGGTACGCAGTGCAGCGGTTCCGCACCTGTCCACCGGTGACGGCACCATCTACACCGTGGTGCGCCGCGGGTTCGACCGCACGACACCGCTCGACGGTTTCTCGTTCGTGGCGATCGATCCCGCAAACGGCCACGTCCTCGGCTCCACACCGTTGCCCGGAACAATGGCACACGACACCCTGCAGATGTCGGGCGTGATCACCGAGTCTGGGTCCTACCTGCAAGGAACCATTTCGGGGCTGCTCCGAGTCCGCGGCGACTGAGGCCTGCGGCAAACCCAACGACAAGCTGTAGTTGATCGCCCACTACCATCGCTTACGTGCTATATCGCGGGTTTCTGAGCCTGGTCGACCGACTTCCACTTCCGTCTGCGCGTCTGCAGCGAATTCTCGCCTTCGTGGTGATACTCACGCAGGGCGGCATCGCTGTCACCGGAGCGGTGGTCCGCGTGACCGCATCCGGGCTGGGTTGCCCGACGTGGCCGCAGTGCTTCGAGGGCAGTCTCACGCCGATGCTCCACGGCGAGGTTCCGGTCATTCATCAAGTGGTGGAGTTCGGAAACCGGCTCCTGACGTTCGTCGTCGTCATCGCCGCCGCGCTCATCGTTCTGGCCGTCACGCGCGCACGACGTCGCAAAGAAGTGCTCGTGTACGCGTGGCTGATGCCGCTCGGGACGGTCGTCCAGGCAATCATCGGAGGGATCACCGTTCTCACCGGGCTGCTGTGGTGGACGGTTGCCATTCATCTCGTGGCATCGATGGCCATGGTCTGGGTGGCAACGGTCATGTTCGCCAAGGTCAGCGAGCACGACGACGGCATCCCGACACAGGTGATGCCCACCCCGCTGCGGTGGCTGACCGCCCTGTCCGGTGTTGCACTCGCGGGAACGTTGGTGGCCGGAACACTCGTCACCGGCGCCGGACCACATGCCGGCGACAAAAGTGTCGACCGCATCGTCCCGCGCCTGGACGTCGATATCGTGACGCTTGTGCACCTGCACTCTCAGTTCCTCATCGCGTACCTTGCGCTGTTGATCGGCCTGGTGTTCGCGCTGTACGCAACGTCCGCCCCCCGCGCAGTGATGCTGCGGCTGAAGGTGCTGCTCGCCCTGGTGGTCGCTCAGGCACTCGTCGGAGTGGTGCAGTACTTCACCGGCGTTCCGGCTGTGCTCGTCACCGTCCACGTCGCCGGGGCAGGGCTGTGCACTGCGGCCACGGCAGCAGTGTGGGCTGCGGGACGCACTCGCGTGCGCGCCTCACAGCCCACCGAAACTCCGGTACAGAACCGGAGTGCGAACGTCTAACGCTCGTTACGCGCCTTCGGGAAACGCTTCTGCTTGGCAACCCATCCCGCCATCTTGGCAAAATGCCCCTCACGCGGGGTAACGATGCTGGTGACCGAGCGCTCCCACTCGGACACCGTGATCGTGTCGAACGATGCGACGACTGCGTTCGCAGTAGGCAGATCGGCAACCACCTGGTCGCCGAGAATGCCGTCGGCGCCGACGAGGGTGATGCGCACCCCCGACAGTCCGATGGGCTGAATCACGGCGTTGGCGGAGTCGCCGTGTTCGGCAAGAAACTTCTCGATCGCCTTGACTGTTCGCTCCGGGAGCTTCGGTCCGGTGGTCGCAGTACCGTCGGCGGTCGCGTCCGATTTGGTGGTGTCGGTGCTCATGCTTCGAGAATACTGGGGTGGCAATCGGCACTCGCCCGTAGGTGTAGAACGGAACCCATGCGTGCAATTCAGGTGAACCGCCACGGTGGCCCGGATGTCCTCGAACCGGTCGAGATCGACACTCCTGTTCCCGGTGAACATGATCTCCTCGTCCGCACCGAAGCAATCGGAATCAACTACATCGACACCTACTTCCGGACCGGCGCCTATTCGCGTCCCCTCCCCTACGTTCCCGGCGACGAAGGCTCGGGGGTCGTCGACGCTGTCGGCGCGGCGGTCACGAACTTTTCGGTCGGCGATCGAGTCGCGTGGGCCGCAGCGCCCGGTAGCTACGCGGAGTTCGTGTGCGTGTCCGCCGCGGTGGCGGTGTCCGTGCCCGACGCAGTGCCGGCCCCGGTCGCAGCGAGCGCCCTCCTGCAGGGCATGACTGCGCACTATCTGACCCATTCGACCTATCCGATCCAACAGGGAGACACCGTCCTCGTACACGCCGGGGCCGGTGGGGTCGGATTGCTACTCACCCAGATGGCGGTGATCCTGGGCGCTCGCGTCGTCACCACGGTGTCCACGGACGCCAAGGAGAAGCTCTCCCGCCAGGCCGGGGCCCACGAGGTCCTCCGGTACGACGACGACATCGCATCGCGGGTACGCGTCCTCACCGACGGAGAGGGCGCGGCGGCTGTCTACGACGGTGTGGGCGCCTCCACCTTCGATGCCAGTCTGGCGTCTACACGCATCCGTGGCACGGTCGCGTTGTTCGGGGCCGCGAGCGGTGCCGTCCCCCCGATCGATCCACAACGACTCAATTCGGGCGGGTCACTCTTCTTGACGAGGCCCACACTCGTGCACCACATACGCACCCGCGACGAACTCGAGTGGCGCGCCGGCGACGTGTTCGGCGCATTGTCGGACGGCTCGTTGACTCTGAGGGTGGGCGGCGAGTACCCCCTCTCACAGGCGCATTGCGCGCACCGCGATCTCGAAGGGCGAGCCACCACCGGCTCGACGGTCCTACTTCCCTGACATGACTACGGTGCGAACGAAAGCTCGCTCGGACCCGGCTCAGCCCACCATCTCGGCGATCGTCTGGAGTCCGAGCACTGCGTCGACAGCCAGTCCGACGAATAGCACTGCCAAGTAGTTGTTCGACTGAAGGAAGAGCTTGAGCGGCTTCACCGGGGCTCCCCCGCGCACGCTGCGGTACAACTGGTGTGCCGAGACAAGGAACCACATGCCGGTCAGCAGCGCCACGACGAGGTATACGAGGCCCGCCGCGGGAACGAGCGTCAGCGACGTCACGACCATCGCCCAGCTGTACAGGACGATCTGCTTCGTCACATGCTCCTCGGTCGCGATCACCGGAAGCATGGGAACACCGGCAGCCTTGTAGTCCTCCTTGTAACGCATGGCGAGCGCCCAGGTGTGCGGCGGCGTCCAGAAGAAGATGACGAGGAACAGCACCACAGGTTCCCAGCTGAGCGAGCCGGTGACCGCTGCCCAGCCGACCATCACGGGCATACAGCCGGCGGCACCGCCCCACACGACGTTCTGCCAGGTACGACGCTTGAGGACCATGGTGTATACGAGCACGTAGAAGGCAATGGTGAGAACGATGAGCGCCGCCGCGAGAAGGTTCGCTTGCCACCACAGCCACAGGAAGGACGCGATTCCGAGCACCATGCCGAAAACGAAGGCGTGCGAGGTGGGTACGGCCGCGCGAGCCAGCGGACGACGCGCAGTGCGCTTCATGACCTTGTCGATGTCGGCGTCCACGACGCAGTTCAGGGAGTTCGCGCTGGCGGCACCCATCCATCCGCCGAACAGGGTACTGAGAATGAGCACGATGTCGACCGACCCGCGGTCTGCCAGGAGCATCGCCGGAATCGTGGCGACGAGCAGCAATTCGATGACCCGCGGTTTCGTCAACGCGATGTAGGCGAGAACCTTGGCGGCGGCCCGGCCGACCAGAGTGTCGGACGTGATCTCCCGCGCGGGGCTCGGGCTGCCGAGTCCGTGACCGCTCGGCTGCTGCCCTGTCCGCACGTTCTCTCCTCGTACCACGTTCGATCACACATCCGTCCATTGCCGAACGTCGATAGCGACGACGACTACTACAGACGATGGTAGACCGCCGATATGCGCGAACCGAATCGACCCGGATAGCGCCGCCTACTAGGCTGGTGTTGCACAAGAGGCTTACGCATCCTCAGGCTCCACGTTCACCAATGTCAGGAGACTTCTGCCCGTGTCGATCACCGACGAGATCCGCGCCCTAACACAACCGGTCCACCCGGCCGACTGGACCGAGCTGGACACCAAAGCCGTCGACACCGCTCGCGTGCTCGCCGCCGACGCAGTGCAGAAGACCGGAAACGGTCATCCGGGCACGGCAATGAGCCTGGCTCCGCTCGCGTACACCCTTTTCCAGCGCGTGATGCGACACGACCCCAACGACGCGGATTGGATCGGTCGCGATCGCTTCGTCCTGTCGTGTGGCCACTCGAGTCTGACGCTGTACATCCAGCTGTACCTCGCCGGATACGGACTCGAACTCGAAGACCTCGAGTCCCTCCGTAAATGGGGTTCGAAGACACCTGGTCACCCCGAACACGGACACACCCGTGGCGTCGAGATCACTACCGGTCCGCTCGGACAGGGTCTCGCATCCGCTGTGGGTATGGCCATGGCTGCGCGACGCGAGCGGGGGCTGTTCGATCCCGACGCCGCACCGGGAGAGAGCCCCTTCGATCACCACATCTACGTGATCGCGTCGGACGGTGACATCGAGGAGGGCGTCACTTCCGAGGCCTCGTCGATCGCCGGTACTCAGCAGCTCGGCAACCTGACCGTCGTCTACGACGACAACGAGATCTCCATCGAGGACGACACCGCAATCGCGCTGTCCGAAGACACCGCAGCTCGCTACGAGGCCTACGGCTGGCACGTGCAGGTCGTCAAGGGCGGCGAGGACGTCGTTGCCATCGAGGAAGCACTGAAGGCCGCCAACGCCGAGACGTCGCGACCTTCGTTGATCCTCCTACGCACCATCATCGGCTACCCGGCACCGGAGAAGATGAACACCGGCGCAGCACACGGCGCGGCACTCGGCGCCGACGAGGTGGCGGGCGTCAAGAAGGCCCTCGGATTCGACCCCGAGAAGTCGTTCGAGGTTTCGGACGAGGTCATCGCACACGCGCGCAAGGCACGCGATCGCGGCGCCGAAGCGCACAAGACCTGGCAGAGCTCGTTCGACGAATGGGCAACGCGGTCCACCGACGGAAAGGCTCTTCTCGAGCGCCTGACGGGCCGTGACCTGCCGTCCGGCTGGGCCGACGTTCTTCCCACCTGGGAGGCCGGCGGTGACGAGATCGCCACCCGAAAGGCGTCCGCGGCCGTCCTCAATGCCATCGGACCGGTGCTACCGGAACTGTGGGGCGGTTCCGCCGACCTCGCCGAAAGCAACAACACCACCATCAAGGGTTCCGAATCGTTCGGCCCGGAGTCGATTTCGACCGACATGTGGAAGGCAACGCCCTACGGTCGCACTCTGCACTTCGGTGTTCGCGAACACGCCATGGGCTCGATCCTCAACGGCATCGCCCTGCACGGCCCCACCCGGCCGTACGGTGGCACGTTCCTCGTGTTCAGTGACTACATGCGTCCCGCGGTGCGCCTCGCAGCAATCATGAAGACACCGGTCACGTACGTGTGGACGCACGACTCCATCGGCCTCGGCGAAGACGGACCCACCCACCAGCCGATCGAGCACCTTGCTGCACTCCGCGGCATTCCCGGTCTGTCCGTCGTACGACCCGGCGACGCCAACGAAACGGCGCATGCATGGCGTGCCGTGCTCGAAAAGGGGACCGACGAGGCGACCCGTGCCCCCGCCGGTCTCGCTCTGACTCGCCAGAACCTGCCGATCCTCGAGGGCACCGACTACGAGGGTGTCTCGCGTGGCGGTTACGTACTGGCGGAGGCATCGACCGGCACTCCCCAGGTCGTGCTGGTCGGTACCGGTTCGGAACTTCAGCTTGCTGTCGCGGCCCGCGAAACGCTGGAAGCGGACGGCGTTCCCACCCGCGTCGTGTCGATGCCCTGTGTCGAGTGGTTCGACGCGCAGGACCAGGCGTACCGCGAGCGCGTGCTCCCGCCGTCGGTGAAAGCACGTGTCGCGGTAGAGGCGGGTATCGCCATGCCGTGGTACCGATTCGTCGGCGACAACGGCGAAATCGTGTCCATCGAGCACTTCGGTGCCTCCGCCGACTACAAGACCCTGTTCCGCGAGTTCGGCATCACCGCCGAAGCCGTTGTTGCGGCCGCCCAGCGCTCGCTCGCCAACGTGAAGGGATAAGGCTCATGACCCAGAACGTCAACCTCGACAAGCTCTCGAAAGCGGGGGTGTCCATCTGGCTCGACGACCTGTCTCGGGATCGGATCAAGTCGGGAAACCTGGCCGAACTGATCGCGACGAAGAGCATCGTCGGCGTCACCACGAACCCGTCCATATTCCAGAACGCGCTCAGCAAGGGCACCGCCTACGACGCACAGGTGACCGAACTGGCCGAGCGGGGAGCCGACGTCGAGGCGACCGTTCGCACAGTGACCACCGACGACGTCCGTGACGCCTGCGATGTGCTGGCACCTCAGTACGAGGCGAGTAGCGGAGTCGACGGTCGAGTGTCCATCGAGGTCGATCCCCGGCTCGCGCACGACACGGACAAGACCATCGCCCAGGCGGTCGAGCTGTGGAAGATCGTCGACCGCCGAAATCTGTTCATCAAGATTCCCGCCACCCAGGCAGGGATTCCGGCGATCGCGAAGGTCATCGGCGAGGGCATCAGCGTCAACGTCACGCTGATCTTCTCCGTCGAGCGGTACGAAGCGGTTGTCGACGCCTATCTCTCCGGTCTCGAAGCGGCGAAGACTGCGGGGCACGATCTCTCGCACATCCACTCGGTCGCATCGTTTTTCGTCTCCCGCGTGGACACCGAGATCGACAACCGGCTCACCCAGATCGGCACTCCGGATGCCCTCGCACTCCGGGGCAAGGCAGCGCTCGCGAACGCACGTCTCGCGTATGCCGCTTACCAGCAGGCGTTCGAGGTGGAGCCGCGGTTCCAGAACCTGCTCGCAGCCGGTGCGCTTCCCCAACGGGCCCTTTGGGCGTCGACGGGTGTCAAGAATCCCGACTACCCGGACACCCTGTACGTCACCGAACTGGTGGCTCCGAACACGGTGAACACCGTGCCCGAGAAGACACTCGACGCGGTCGCCGACCACGGCGAGATCACCGGCGACACGGTATCCGGGACCGCCACGGCCGCCCAGGTCGTGTTCGATCAACTCACCGAGATCGGAATCGATCTTCCCGACGTGTTCGTCGTTCTCGAGCGCGAGGGCGTCGAGAAGTTCGAAGTGGCGTGGAACGAATTGCTGGACGCCACAGCCGAGCAGTTGCGCGCAGCAGGTCAGAAGGCCTGAGCCCGTGAGCGACCCCGAGGCGTCGAAAGGCTGGGCCAACCCGCTCCGAGACAGCCGGGACAAGCGATTACCGCGCATCGCGGGACCGTGCGCTCTGGTCATCTTCGGCGTGACCGGTGACTTGGCACGCCGTAAATTGATGCCCGCGATTTACGACCTGGCCAATCGTGGTCTCCTGCCGCCCGGGTTCGCTCTCGTCGGGTTCGCTCGCCGCGACTGGCGCGACCAGGATTTCGGTACGATCGTTCACGACGCCGTTCGCGAACACTCACGAACGCCGTTCCGTGAAGACGTCTGGGACAAGCTGGCCGAGGGTATTCGGTTCGTTCAGGGCTCGTTCGACGACGACGAAGCCTTCGCCAAGCTTGCAACCACTCTCGAAACGCTGGACTTCGAACGTGGTACAAGCGGAAATCATGGTTTCTACCTTGCGATTCCGCCCAATGCGTTCCCGCTGGTGCTGAAGCAGTTGTCCGATGCAGGTCTCGCGCAGTCGGATGAAGGCCAGTGGCGTCGTGTGGTGATCGAGAAACCGTTCGGCCACGACCTGTCCAGTGCGCGCGATCTGAACGCAGTGGTCAACAGGGTTTTCCCGGAAGACAGGGTGTTCCGGATCGACCACTACCTCGGCAAGGAGACGGTGCAGAACATCCTGGCGCTCCGGTTCGCCAACCAACTGTTCGATCCCATCTGGAACGCGCACTACGTCGATCACGTGCAGATCACCATGGCCGAGGACATCGGTCTGGGGGGCCGAGCCGGATATTACGACGGGATCGGCGCGGCCCGGGACGTCATCCAGAATCACCTTCTTCAGCTGCTCGCCTTCACGGCGATGGAAGAACCCATCAGTTTCGAACCCTCGGAACTGCAGGCAGAGAAGATCAAGGTCCTGTCTGCAACCCGGCTGGCCGAACCACTGGACGAAACCACGGCCCGCGGGCAGTACGCCGGTGGGTGGCAGGGTGGTGAACAGGTCCGGGGGCTCCTCGACGAGGACGGCTTCGCGTCCGATTCGACTACCGAGACGTTCGCGGCCATCACCTTGGAAGTCGACACCAGGCGCTGGGCGGGTGTCCCGTTCTACCTCCGGACCGGTAAGCGTCTGGGACGTCGCGTCACCGAGATCGCGGTGGTGTTCAAGCGCGCGCCGCACCTCCCGTTCGACCAGACGATGACCGAGGAACTCGGCCAGAACGCACTGGTGATTCGAGTTCAGCCGGATGAAGGCGTGACCATGCGGTTCGGTTCGAAGGTTCCCGGCTCGAGCATGGAAGTCCGTGACGTGAACATGGACTTCTCCTACGGGCAGGCATTCACCGAGTCGTCGCCCGAGGCCTACGAACGTCTCATCCTGGATATGTTGCTCGGTGAGCCGTCACTGTTCCCGGTCAACGCCGAGGTCGAGTTGTCATGGGAGATCCTCGATCCCGTGATCGAGCGGTGGGCCACCACCGGGAAGCCGGAATCATACGAGGCCGGCACCTGGGGTCCGCCCTCCGCAGACGCGATGATGACACGTACCGGACGCGAGTGGAGGAGACCGTAGAGATGATCACCGACCTCCCCTCCACGACCACCACCGCCGTGAGCAAGAAGTTGGTGGAACTGCGCAAGACGGGTGGTGCCGTCACCTTGGGACGGGTGCTGACCTTGGTCGTCTGCACCCGCGACAGCGAGAACGCCGAGGAGATCATCGACGCCGCCAACGAGGCGAGTCGCGAACACCCCTGTCGGGTGATCGTGGTCGCTCGAGGTCCACGCGAAGCCCATTCGCGTCTCGACGCGCAGATCCGCGTCGGTGGCGATGCCGGGGCCTCCGAAGTAGTGGTACTGCGCCTGTACGGCGAACTGGCCGATCACGAAAGCAGCGTAGTGGTCCCCTTCCTGCTGCCCGATACCCCCGTGGTCGCCTGGTGGCCGGAGAACTCCCCCGCCGTGCCCGCGCATGATCCGGTGGGCAGATTGGCGATTCGCCGCATCACCGATGCAACCGGACGCGAGAACCCGACTGCGGAGATCAAATCTCGCCTCGCTTCGTACACCGAGGGGGACACGGACCTCGCCTGGAGCCGCGTGACCTTCTGGCGTGCATTGATCGCGGCAGCTCTCGACGTGCCACCTCACGCACCCATCGAATCGGCGACCGTCTCCGGCCTCATCGAGGAACCGGCGGTCGACATGATTGCCGGTTGGTTGGCGAGTTGTGTCGACGGCCCCGTCGAACGACGTAGCGGCGAACTGTATGTGGAGATTCGATTCGTCGGTGGTGATTGCATGCGCATCTCGCGTCCGCAGACTCAGACCACGGCCACACTGAGCCGGACCGGAAAACCCGACTCCCGCGTCGCACTCGGGCGGCGCGAGACCCGGGATTGCCTGGCCGAAGAGTTGCGCCGGCTCGACCCCGACGAAATCTACGAAGCGGCTCTTTCCGGCCTGACGAAGGTGAACTATGTCTGACCCGGTAGTCGAAATCCTTGCCGATACCGATGCTCTCGTCGAGGCGGTGGCACACCGATTCGTCGACACGGTGGTAGCCGCACAACGTGCGCGCGGATCCGCAGCCGTGGTGCTGACGGGCGGTGGTACCGGAATCGGCGTCCTCGAGAAGGTACGGGCAGCGCCAGGAGCGATCGACTGGCACGCCCTCGACGTCTATTTCGGTGACGAACGATTCCTTCCCGACGGTGATCCCGAGCGCAACGAGGTGCAGGCGCACGCCGCATTGCTCGATCACGTCGGTATCGATCCCGATCGTGTGCACACCATGCCGACCTCGGACGGGATCTACGAGAACAATCCAGATGCGGCGGCCGGGGCGTACGCCCAAATGCTTGCGTCACGAGCCGAAGACGGACAGGATCTGCCTGCCTTCGACATTCACCTCCTCGGGATGGGCGGGGAAGGTCATGTGAACTCACTGTTCCCGGACACCGATGCGGTTCGCGAAGTGATCCGGAACGTGGTTGCCGTCACCGGGTGCCCGAAACCGCCTCCGACGCGAATCACGTTGACGCTGCCCGCAATCGCGCACGCAACCGAAGTCTGGCTGATCGTGTCGGGTGAAGCGAAGGCGGATGCCGTTGCCGCCGCGCTCGGCGGCGCCGAGCCGGTCGATGTACCTGCTGCGGGCGCCCGTGGTCGGCGGGCTACGCGGTGGCTGATTGACGAAGCAGCAGCCGCGTCCCTTCCCGATACACACCGGTCCGCACGACACTGACACCGATCACGCGCCGCCCGAGTCTTCGGACGGCCGATCGGCCCCTTCCCGAGGACTCCTGGTGACCTGGCAGGTCTGCCGGTAGCGACCACCCCGCGACGGCGCACTGATGGACGACACATGATGTGGCAATCGTCTCCCGCATATCCCCTGCCGTTCGGCTCCGCCCCTTCCTGCACCGCCCCGTCGTTCGGCTCCACCGTGCCCCATGAGACCCCCTACTGCGTCGACTCTTATAGGTTTCGACGCAGCTGGACCCAGGTTGGTTCCCGCTACCCGTTGCGGGTGTCCTGCCGGTCCCCGTACGCCACAGTCGCCGACCATGTGTCGAGATACGAAGCAGCACCAGTCATGAGGTCGTTCATGTCACCGCCGGCCAGGCGGATCTGTTCCAGCAGATCCGGAACCAGTCCGTAGTGGGCTGCCCCGTCTGTGTTGATGTCCCAGACGCGCTCACCGGTTACCTGACGGTCGAGCACGGACCCACCATCGATGCTGCGGAAGGGGTAGGACACGGCGAGCGGGGAGTCCGAACCCAGTGGCGGGGCCTGGTTCGCGAGCCCGTTCATGTCGATGCCGAGACCGCTGCCCTTGCCGTACCGGTCGCGCAGCTCGGCTGTGCGTGCCTGCTCCTTCACGAACTGCTCGGGTGCGAAGCCGTAGGTTGTGGCGAAACCACCCAGCTCATAGAGACGCTCGGTCCAGCCGATGTCCATCCAGCTGTGACTCGAGATCAGGCCGGGGTAGTCGTAGGTCTCCGCGATCTCGAAGGCCCGCTCGGTGGCCTTGACACTCATGTGGTCGATCTCGAGCATCATGTTTCGATCGATCATCGCGCGCATCGCGTACTCGCCGAGCTCGGTCATTCCCCGGGAGTTGCATTGCTTCGATGCGTCGTACTCCGGCAGGTCGACTCCGACCGCCTCCTCCAGCGCCGGGTCGGCAAGGCCGATCGGATTGTCGGTGCGGGCGGTCGTGCAGGGTTCGGTGGCCCAGAACGTGCCGGTGGAAACGAACTGCCCCGCATTGACTGCGAGCCCGCTCGTACCGGAGTCGAACCGTACGCCGCACAGCGCGTTGTCGTACTTGTGGCACAGGAACATACTGCTCACACCCAGCGATTTCAGCTCGTCGAGCCCGCGGTCGATATCGTCCTTCGAACACTGCGGAACATCGCGAATCTGCTTGCAACCGAACGGCGCCGAGGTCTCGACTCCGAGAACGACCGCGAGCTTGCCTTGCTTGATGACGTCGGCTGCCTGTGCCGGCGAGGTGACGATACGGAACCAGCCCTTTCCCTCGCCGCCGTACATGGCATCGACGTAGTCCTGCATCTCGTACGTTTTGGCGGCCTGCAACCGGACGGAGTCCATCTCGTCACAGCTGCGACCGTCATCGGGCAAGACCGGAAGGTCGCAGAGCACGTCATTACTGGTCAGATTGGTGACCATGATTCGCTCACCGCCGCGCCAGGCCCGCTCCACCCACGCGTAGTAGTTCTGCTGGTGACTGTACGACTTTCGTGACGGCCAGTCCTCGAAGGTGGGCCACCCGACCGGATCATGGGTGACATCCGATCCACCCGTGATGATCTCGAACAGCGCCCCTGTCCCGTCCGGGTAATGCTCGGGGCAGTCCTTCAGGGCGTCGGCGACACCCTCCCATGAGAAGGGCTTGCCGCAGACGAGCCGTCCCCCGAAAGCCTCGCCGGTCATCAGGTGGTTGTGCGCGTCGATCCAGCCCCGCACCCTGCCATCCGGACCGGTGCCCGTGAACGGTTCGCCGGTGACGTTGATCTGCGAGTCCAGCGACGGCCTGGCAACCGGCTCCCACCATGGAGGGGCTGCGCCTGCCGTGGGTGCACTCGTCGCGACCAATGCCGCGAGGACCAGCACGAGGACCACACGAACCTTGACACCGATACCCGCCATGGGCCCTCCCGAGCGAATCTCGAACGATCATTTGGAATTCGCAAGATCATGACGGCACAATTTGTTCCCGTCAAGGGAATCGGACGGCGAGTCCATGAATGCGCTGGTCAGCGCTGAACGAGGGCGACGGTGAGCGTCTCGACGAGCACGTCGAAGGCCGCCAGAACATCGATGGCATCCCCCTCCAGCAAGTACTGCGTTTGCAGGCCGTCCATAGCGGCGATCATCAGCCTCGCGAGGGCCTCGGAGTCCACACGATCGTCGAGATCGCCATCCCGCTTGGCCGCCTCGACGGCAGCGGTGAATACACCGACCGTGCGGCGGTACCGATCGACCATGAACGTATGCGCTGGGTGATCGGGGTCGGTTGCCTCCGCCGCGATCGTGGTGAACAGCTGTGTGAGCCCGGGGTTTCGCTGCGCCTGGACCAGGAGCGACCGGAGCTCGGCTACGCCGCCGGCAACGGAGTCGATCCGCCCGTGCTCCTCGTCGCGGTCGGCAAGAACGGCCATGAGCACGCCGTCCTTCGAGCCGAAGTGGTGCAGGATGCCCGCTTGACTCATGCCCGCCCGGTCCGCAATTTCACGCAAAGACGCGCCCCGGTTACCCAACCGCCCGAAAACGTCAATCGCCACCTCGAGGATGCGGCGCCGCTGCTCCGGCGTCTTGGCGTAGCTGCCGCGTTTGTTACCGCTCGTCACAGCGTGAGTGTAGCCGCGCAGTTTTGAACACCTAGCGCTCATTCGGTTTTCAGTTAGAATCATCCTCATGGTTTCCTTTCCGCAGCTGCCCCGCGAGTTCCGGTACGGCGTCTCCACTGCCTCTTTTCAGATCGAGGGAGCAGTGTCCGAAGAGGGACGGGGGCAGTCGATTTGGGACACTTTCTGCGCGGAGCCCGGGCGGATCCGGGGCGGAGACACCGGCGACGTCGCCTGCGACCACTACCACCGTCACAACGAAGACGTCTCCCTTATGGGTGAACTCGGAATAGACATCTACCGCTTCTCGGTCGCGTGGCCGCGAATCCAGCCCACCGGCACCGGACAGGCGAATGCGGCAGGATTGGCGTTCTACGACAGGCTCGTCGACGACCTCTTGGAAGCAGGCGTCCGACCAGCAGTCACGCTCTATCATTGGGACCTACCGCAAGCCCTGCAGGATGCAGGAGGCTGGTCGAATCGTGACACCGCCTTCCGCCTGGCCGACTACGCCACGCTGGTTGCGGAGCGCCTCGGTGACCGGGTCGAACTTTGGATGCCCCTCAACGAGCCCGTGACGGCGACCATGTTCGGTTACGCCGTCGGGACGCATGCACCAGGCAAGACCCTCGGCCTCGACGCCCTTCCCGTCGCCCACCACATGCTGCTCGGGCACGGACTTGCCACTCGCGCACTGAGAGCGGCAGGATCGACGGAAATCGGTATCGCGAACAACCATCAACCCGTGTGGGTAGCCGGTGACTCCCCGGACGACCATGCCGCGGCAGACCTCTACGACGTATTGACCAACCGCCTTTTCGCCGACCCGATCCTGACCGGCAGTTACCCCGACGGGTTCGCCGAGGCGATGCCCGGCCCAGTAGACGACGACTTGGACATCATCTCGACGTCCCTGGACTGGTACGGCGTGAACTACTACCAACCGGTGCTCGTCGGCGCGCCCGGGTCGGCTTCCCCCGACTCACCCGCACTCGAGGACGCGACCGTCCCCGAAGGTGTTCCGTTCGAGCCACGTCGTATCCCGAACGTGGCCGAAACCGACTTCGGGTGGGCAATCATCCCCGAAGGCCTCACTCAGATCCTCGTCCAAACCCGGGAGCGTTATGGCGAGAACCTGCCGCCGGTGTACGTCACCGAGAGCGGCTGCTCTTACCACGACACGGTAGACGCCGAAGGACGGGTGCACGACGAACGCCGTATCGACTACCACGACCGGCACCTGCGGGCTGTCGGCGACGCCATAGCCGCCGGCGTCGACGTTCGCGGCTACTTTGCGTGGTCCTTGCTCGACAACTTCGAATGGGCTGCCGGATACGACGAACGATTCGGCCTGGTACACGTCGACTTCGACACCCAGCGGCGTACCCCGAAGGACTCCTTCTACTGGTTCCAACGGTTGCTTGCCGCGCGCGAGTCCGACGACCTACCCACTGTTGCGCAGAGCAGTGGCAAGACCGTTCATCGTTAGCGCGATTCCGCGCCGCACCTGGTCACTGTCGTCGCCCGCACGGAAGCGCCGCAGCAGCTCCACCTGCAGATGATTGAGTGGTTCGAGGTACGGAAATCGGTTGTGGACGGACCTTCCTATTCCCGGGTTGTCCGCAAACAACGACTCGTTTCCGGTGACGAGGCGGTACATCGCGATCGTTCGCTCATGCTCGGCCGCGATCATTCCGAACACCCGTTCACGTAGCGCGGCGTCGGGTACGAGCTCGGAGTAGCGGGCAGCCAATCCCATGTCGGATTTGACCATGACCATCGCCAGATTCGAGAGCACAGTCCGGAAGAACGGCCAGGTTTCGTACAGGCGAGTCAGGGTCGCAATCCGGTCCGGATCGCCACGTGTCCATTCTTCGAGCGCCGATCCGGTTCCATACCAGCCGGGAAGCATCACGCGCGATTGACTCCACGACAGCACCCACGGAATCGCCCGAAGGTCGGAGATAGAGGTGGTCTGTTTACGCGATGTCGGCCGGCTGCCGATGTTGAGCGCGCCGATCTCGGCTACTGGTGTCGACGTCTCGAAATACTCGACGAATCCTGGGGTGTCGTGCACCAGTTCGCTGTACACGCGCCGAGACGAAGCCGCCAACTCGTCGAAGATCTCGTATGCCTCGTCTGCGGAATCACCGAGCCCCTCGACGTCCAGCAAACTCGATTCGAGGGTGGCAGCCAGCAGCGACTCGAGGTTGCGGCGCGCCTGGCGCGGCTGCGCATACTTCGCTGCGATCACCTCCCCCTGTTCGGTGATTCGGAGGGAGCCCGCAACCGCACCGGGCGGCTGCGCCAAAATGGCGTCATAACTGGGACCGCCGCCACGCCCCACGGTTCCGCCACGACCGTGGAAGAGTCGCAGCCGAACCCCAGCTTCCTTCGCTGCTGCCACCAACTCCAGTTCCGCGCGGTAGAGCGCCCAGTTCGCGGCGAGATAACCGCCGTCCTTGTTCGAGTCCGAGTACCCCAGCATCACCTCCTGCTGTTCACTGCGGGATGTGACGAGGGCCCGATACACGGGTATACCCAGGACAGCGGTCAGCGTGGCGGCGCCCTGCTGAAGGTCTTCGATCGTTTCGAACAGCGGCACGATACCCACCGGGCTCGAGGAGGACGTGCTGGATTCCCCTGCGCCCGGGTCGAGCAGGCCCACTTCCTTGAGCAGCACGGCGGCTTCGAGCATGTCGCTGACGGACGTACACATGCTGATGACGTAATTCGGCACAGCCTCCGGGCCGAAGCTGCGGACCGCGTCCGCACCGGCCCGCAGAATGCCGAGTTCTTTGCTGGTCAACTCACTGAAACGAGCATCTGGCGACGTGAGCGGACGCCGATTCGACAGCTCTGCCGCCAGCAACTCGATTCTGTCGTCCTCCGGCAGCGACCGATAATCGGCATGCACCCCCGACCACGCCAACAACTCGGCGATCACAGTTTCGTGAACGTCCGAGTTCTGGCGCATGTCGAGGCTCGACAGGTGAAATCCGAACGTCTCCACGCCGTCTCGTAGCCGAGCGAGGCCGTCGTCCGCGATCGAATCGTCACCCCCGAACCGCAGGGATTCGTCCACGATCCGCAGGTCCGCCAGAAGTTCCGCCGGATCGCCGTACGGCTCGAGACCTGCATCCAGCCCGGCATCGGGAATCTCCCCCAGTACCCGTTCACAGGTCGCCGTCAATCGGCCGCGAATACCGCGAAGAGCACGGCGGTACGGCTCGTCCGCCCGGGACGGCGATTCGTCGTCCGATGCAGTAGCCAACAGATCCAGAGCCGGAGTCACGTCGACCAGTCGCGCCGACATCGAGAGCTCACGCTCGAGGATCACGAGCTCGGCAAGGTAGTGCGACAACGCGGCATCGGCGGCGCGGGTGGTCGCAGCACGCACCACGTCCGCAGTCACGTACGGATTACCATCACGGTCGCCTCCGATCCACGATCCCGGACGCAGGATCGGTTCACTGAGCAAGTCCACGTCCGGCCAACGAGAACGGAATTCGCGGCGAACGTCTGCATTGAGCTGCGGAATGACCTCGAACAGAGACATCTCGTAGTACCGCAGACCGACATCGATCTCGTCCTGGATGCGCAGACGTGACAGCCTGATCAGGGCGGTTTGCCACAGCGTCAGAATCTGCCGACGCAACTTGACTTCGACGTCGGCGATCTCGGATTCGGTGAGCGCGGTCCGCTCTCGATACCGCATCAGATCGGTGATCCGTGTCTGAGTTTCGAAGACAGTCCGTCGACGGGTCTCGGTCGGGTGTGCCGTGATCACCGGCGCAACCAACGCCCCGCGCAGCGTCTCCCGTACGGTCACCGAATCAGGAGGTGTCGCGTCGAGTTTCGCGAACGTAGCAGTGAGAGTGCTGTCGGGAGGTGCTTCGCCGGCGCTCACATGTGCGGCACGCCGACGCTCCCGATGGATATCCTCCGCGAGATTCGCCAACAGTGCGAAGTGGCTGAAAGCGCGAATGACATGGATGGCGTCGTCCGTCGACACCGAGTCGAAGAGTGTGACCAACTGGGCTCGGTCGATCTCGGATCGACGCACTCGAAACGACTCGACGCGCGCCTTCTCGACCAATTCGAAGATTTCTTCACCGGCCTGCTCACGCACGATCTGGCCGAGAATTCCCCCGAGCAGACGAATGTCTTCGCGTAATGGTTCGGTCAGTTCACGCCGAATTTCGGCGTCGGTGGTGGGTGGCCGAGAGGTGCCGTCTGCGGTGTCGGTCATTCCCCCAGTATCGACCGAGGGGCATCATATTGCAGGTTGGTCAGCTGAACTTGATCTGCAGGCCGATACCCACGATCGAGATGACCCAGATGGCACCGGTGAAGACGGTGAGACGGTCGAGGTTCTTTTCGGCAACAGTCGACCCGGACAGACTGGACTGGACGCCGCCACCGAACAAGCTGGACAGGCCGCCGCCCTTGGCGCGGTGCAACAGGATCAGCAGGATCAGCAAGAGACTGGTGACGACCAGCAAGATATCGAGGAACAGTGCCATCTCTGTTTACGTCCACCCATCCGATAACGACTACGACAACATCTACGACTGCGACAACATCTACACAGTACAGGCAGCAAACCTGCGGTACAGGCACCCACCCGCGACGTTGCGCGGATGAGTGCCTGTAGTCACGGTCAGGGCAGCGGACCACCCGCTGCGATCGCCGACAAAGTGGAGAACTCGTCCGCCTTCAACGATGCGCCTCCCACGAGAGCGCCGTCCACATCCGACTGTCCGACGATCTCGCCGACATTCTTGGCGTTCACGCTGCCGCCGTAGAGCACCCGCACCGATGCGGCCACCTCCGCCGACGCCAGATTCGTCAGTTCCCGGCGAATTGCGGCGCACACTTCCTGCGCATCGGCGGCCGAAGCCACCTTGCCGGTGCCGATCGCCCAGACCGGCTCGTATGCGATGACGACCTTGGCGATCTCGTCGACGGACAGCCCCGCCAGTGAACCGCGCAACTGTTCGACGTTGTAGGCCACGTGCTCGCCGGCCTCACGAACGTCCAGACCCTCACCGATGCACACGATGGGCGTCAGGTCGTTCTTCAACGCCGCTGTGGTCTTCGCGAGCACGGTCTCGTTGGTCTCACCATGCAGTGTGCGACGCTCCGAGTGTCCGACAACGGCGAAGGTGCAACCCAACTTCGCAAGCATCGAGCCACTGACTTCACCGGTGAAGGCGCCCGACTCGTGTGCCGAGACATCCTGGGCACCGTATGTGAGAAGCAACTTGTCGCCCTCGACCAGCGTCTGGACGCTGCGGATATCGGTGAACGGCGGGATGACCGTCACGTCGACCTTGTCGAAGTACTTCGGCGGAAGCGAGAACGCGATCTTCTGGACCAGGGCGATGGCCTCGAAGTGATTCAGGTTCATCTTCCAGTTGCCTGCGATGAGCGGTTTCCGTGCCTGGCGCGCAAGCGGAGCGACGGGGGATGTCACAGTCAGTCCTCCAGAACCGAAATGCCGGGAAGCTGCTTGCCCTCGAGGTACTCGAGGGACGCGCCTCCGCCTGTGGAAATGTGAGAGAATCCGTCCTCGGGAAGGCCCAGTTGTCGCACCGCTGCGGCGGAGTCGCCGCCACCGACGACACTGAACGCACCCTTGCCGGTCGCCTCGACGATCGCTTCCGCGACACCCTTCGTGCCCGCCGCGAACTTCTCGAACTCGAAGACGCCCATCGGTCCGTTCCAGAAGATGGTCTTGGCGCCTCGCAGAATCGCACCGAATCGCTCCACCGACTCCGGTCCGATGTCGAGTCCCATCCAGCCATCCGGAATGTCGAGCACGGCAACGTTCCTCGCCTCCGCATCGGCGGAGAACGCGTCGGCGATCACGACATCGTGCGGAATGTGCAATACATCCGCGTAACGGTCGAGCAGGTCCTTACAGGTGTCGATCATCGACTCCTCGCAGAGCGAGTTTCCGACGGACACTCCCTGGGCAGCCAAGAACGTGTAGAACATGCCGCCGCCGATGACGAGAGTGTCGACCTTGGGTGCCAACGCCTCGATCACTGCGAGCTTGTCCGACACCTTCGAGCCACCCAGTACCACCGCGTACGGCCGCTGTGCGTCATCGGTCAGCTTCTCGAGGACGTCGACCTCGGCCGCGACGAGCTTTCCTGCGTAGTGCGGAAGCAACTTGGCGACGTCGTACACCGACGCCTGAGCACGGTGAACAACCCCGAAGCCGTCGGAGACGAAGGCACCGTCGTCGCCGACCAGCTCGACGAGTGCCTTGGCGAGCTTGGTGCGTTCGGCTTCGTCCTTGCTGGTCTCGCGAGGATCGAAACGGATGTTCTCGAGCAGGAGAACATCACCGTCCGTCAGTCCCTCGGAACGCGCCAGCGCGTCCTGGCCGACCACATCGCCGGCGAGCTGAACATTGCGTCCCAGAACGTCGGCGAGCTTCGCTGCCACAGGGGCCAGCGAAAACTGCGGGTCCGGCTGACCCTTCGGCCGTCCCAGATGGGCGGTCACGATGACCTTCGCACCCGCCTCGGCCAGCGCCTTCAAGGTCGGCGCAGAGGCTACGATGCGGCCGGGGTCGGTGATGTTCGGACCGTCGAGCGGAACGTTGAGGTCGGAGCGCACCAGCACGGTGCGCCCCTCCACCCCAGCGTCCAGCAGATCCTTGAGTGTCTGAACTGCCACGGTTATCGAACTTTCGCTCAGAGAGACTTGGAAACGAGACCGATGAGGTCGGCCAAGCGGTTCGAGTATCCCCACTCGTTGTCGTACCAGGAGACGATCTTGACCTGATCGTCGATGACCTTCGTGAGACCGGAGTCGAAGATCGAGGAGTGCGGGTCGGTGACGATGTCCGAGGACACGATCGGCGCGTCAGTGTACTTCAGGATGCCCTCGAGCGGGCCCTCCGCGGCGGCCTGCATCGCAGCGTTGACGTCTTCGACCGAAGCCGACTTCGCCAGGTTCGCGGTGAGGTCGGTGACCGAACCCGTCGGGATCGGAACGCGAAGGGCATAGCCGTCGAGCTTGCCGAGGAGCTGCGGGAGCACCAAACCGATCGCCTTGGCAGCACCGGTGCCGGTGGGCACGACATTGAGAGCTGCAGCGCGTGCGCGACGGAGGTCGCTGTGCGGGCCGTCCTGGAGGTTCTGGTCCTGGGTGTACGCGTGAACGGTGGTCATGAGGCCCTTGACGATGCCGAACTCGTCGTCGAGCACCTTGGCGATGGGGCCGAGGCAGTTTGTGGTGCACGAGGCATTGGAGATGATGTTCTGGCTACCGTCGTACTTGTCGTCGTTCACACCCATGACGATCGTGATGTCCTCGCCCTTTGCGGGGGCCGAGATGATGACCTTCTTGGCGCCGGCCTCTAGGTGACCCTTGGCCTTTTCCGCATTGGTGAAGATGCCGGTGGACTCGACGACGACGTCCACGCCCAAGTCGCCCCACGGAAGTGCGGAGGGGCCCTCACGCAGCGACAGTGCCTTGATCTTCTGCTCGCCCACCACGATGGTGTCGTCTCCCTCGAGAGAGACGTCCTGCGGCAGACGGCCGAGGATCGAGTCGTACTTCAGCAGGTGGGCCAACGAAGCGTTGTCGGTGAGGTCGTTGACCGCCACGATCTCGATATCCGTGGTTCCCAGCGCCTTCTGCGCCTCCACCGCCCTGAAGAAGTTACGTCCGATACGGCCGAAACCGTTTACGCCAACCCGGACAGTCACAATTCGCTCCTTTTGCCCATCATCTGTAGTGCAGCTCTTCCGCGTCACCCCGAACCACCTGTGAGCGGTCGGGTCGGACACGGTTCATCGGTCGATGTGTTCCATACCCTAATGCGCGAGCGCATACCGTGCGACGCCCACCCATGCACACGGCAACCGTCGGGCTGCCGCGTGTCTCACGCCTCGTCGAGCAGTTCCGCGGTAACCGCCGATTCCGTGTCGGGCACGCCGGTCTCCTTGGCCTTGCGGTCGGCCATCGACAAGAGACGACGAATTCGGCCGGCGACGGCATCCTTCGTCATCGGCGGATCCGCCAGCTGTCCGAGCTCCTCGAGTGAAGCCTGACGGTGCTCGACACGAAGATGCCCGGCCGCTGCGAGGTGATCCGGAACGTCCTCCGCCAGGATGGCCAGGGCACGTTCGACGCGCGCTGCGGCAGCAACAGCCGCGCGCGCCGAGCGGCGCAGGTTCGCATCGTCGAAGTTCGCCAGACGATTGGCTGTTGCCCGCACCTCACGACGCATGCGGCGTTCCTCCCAGGTCAGTCGCGTGTCCTGGGCGCCCATTCTCGTCAGGAGCGCGCCGATCGCCTCGCCGTCTCGGATGACCACTCGATCCGTGCCACGCACCTCACGTGCCTTCGCGGAGATACCCAGACGGCGCGCCGCACCCACCAGCGCGAGCGCTGCCTCCGGTCCAGGACAACTCACCTCGAGCGCCGACGATCGTCCCGGCTCCGTCAGGGATCCGTGAGCCAAGAACGCACCACGCCACGCTGCCTCCGCGTCCGCAACGCTACCGCCGACGACCTGGGCCGGAAGCCCGCGAACCGGGCGGCCCCGTACGTCGAGCAGGCCGGTCTGCCGCGCAAGGGCCTCGCCGTCCTTGGCGACGCGAACGATGTACCGCGACGACTTGCGCAGACCTCCCGCGCCCAGAACGTGCACGTCCGAGCTGTAGGTGAAGAGGTCGAAGATCTCGCGGCGAAGGCGGCGCGCGGTGTTGCCGAGGTCGACCTCGGCCTCCACCACAACGCGTCCACCGACGATGTGCAGGCCACCCGCGAACCGCAACAGGGACGACACTTCGGCCTTGCGGCAACTGACCTGGCTGACCACGAGACGACTGAGCTCGTCCTTGACTTCCGCTGTCATCGCCACGAGGCGCTCTCCCTTTCTTCCACCGCGTCACTGCCCTCTGCTCCGGTCACGATCGCCGATGCGGGATCGCTCCAGAGCCGTTCGAACACAGCGCCCAGTTTGTCTGCTTGATGCGTGTGAGTGCCGTTACGCGCCACATCTGCGTACACCACATTCGCTCCGAATTTTTGTGCCGACCGGTCGAGATGCTCGCGTTCGCGACCTGCCGGCACCGACCCCGAATCGACGACGACGTGGTCGACATCGAGATCCGGTGCGTGTTGGGAGAGTACGTGCAGATGCCGTTCGGCGGAGAATCCCGCCGTCTCCCCCGGCTCCGGAGCCAGGTTGAGCACGAGCACCTTGCGCGCGGCCGTGACCGACAACGCCTCGAGAACTTCGGGCACCAACACGTGCGGAATCACGCTGGAAAACCACGAGCCGGGTCCGAGAACAACCATTTCCGCACGGATGATCGCATCGACGGCCTCAGCGCACGCCGGAGGATTCGCCGGCAACAGGCGAACACGTCGCACCTTCCCAGGTGTCGTGGCAACCGCCACCTGACCCCGGATACAGCGACTCACCCGTGGGTCCGCCTCGAGACCCTGAACGTCGGCCTCGATATCCAGCGCCACGGGGGACATGGGCAGTACCCGGCCGTGAATGCGAAGCAGCCGCGCAAGTTCGTCCAGGGCAGCCACGGGATCACCGAGGACCTCGGTGAGTCCGGCAAGCATCAGATTGCCCACGGAATGACCCGCGAGAGCGCCCGTACCACCGAAACGGTGCTGGATCGTTTCCGTCCAGTCGGCCACCTCGGGATCTTCGGCGGCGAGTGCGGCAAGAGCCATCCGCAGATCACCCGGCGGAAGGACGCCGAGCTCTGATCGCAGACGACCGGACGATCCGCCGTCGTCTGCGACCGTGACCACCGCAGTGATGTCCTTGCTCAGGCGCCGCGCGGCTCGCAAGGTCGCGAACAACCCGTGCCCACCGCCGAGCGCTACTGTGCGAGGTGACACGGTGACCGGCTTCTCCCGCGTCATTCGCGCCCCAGATCGCGGTGGACAACCCGCACGTTCAAGCCCGCGTCGACTCCGAGACGAGCGGCGAGGGCCTCCGACATGGCCACACTGCGATGCTTCCCGCCGGTGCAGCCCACCGCAATTGTCATGTAACGCTTTCCTTCCCGACGATATCCAGCGACCGTCAACTCCATCAGATGATGATAGGTAGTGAGATAGTCGTCGGCGCCTTCCCGAGACAGAACGTAGTCACGAACCCCGGTGGATTGTCCGGTATGTGCCCGAAGTTCCGGAATCCAGTGTGGGTTCGGAAGGAACCGGACGTCGCACACGAGATCGGCGTCCATCGGCAACCCGTACTTGAATCCGAAGGACTGCACCGTGACCTGGACGGTGCTGTTCGCGTCCCCACCGAAAGCGTCCTCGATCTTCTGGCGCAGATCGTGCGCCGCGAGCGCCGACGTATCGATCACCAGATCCGCGGCAGCCTTGACCGTGGCCAACTGATCACGCTCGGCGGCAATCCCCTCCGACAACGTGCCGTCGATACCGTCATTCTGCAAAGGGTGGCTGCGGCGAACCTGCTCGAACCTGCGTACCAGGATGTCGTCCGAGGCGTCGAGATACAGAACGCGGGTGTGCACCTGCTTCGATTCGAGTTCGGCCAGGACCCAACCGAAATCTCCGGTGAAAAGCCGACTTCGGACGTCGATCACCACCGCCAGCCGTTCGATGCGCGAATCCGATTCGAGTGACAGATCCACCATCCTCGAGATCAACTCCGGCGGCAGATTGTCGGCGACATACCAGCCGAGATCCTCGAGCACCTTCGCCGACGTTTGCAGCCCCGCCCCGGACAGACCGGTCACAAGCAGAAAGTCCATCGTGTCGCCGGTCGTGTCCGTGCTGGCCCGGCCCTGCTGATCGCTCACTCGTCACTCTGCCCTGTTAGTTGTGTACGGGTGCGTGGATCTACTGAGACGGGCTCTCCCGTATCGGCTTCGCCCGTGGTAGCGGGCCCCACCCTCCGCAGACGGCCTTCATCATCCCCCACGCCGCTGCGGTGTGCAGCCGAATCCGACCCGGACCCTGCACTCTCGTCCGACCCGGACCCTGCACTCTCGTCCGACCCGGACAGTGCACTCTCGTCCGACCCGGACAGTGCCTCGACCACAGCTCGCGCCGTGGACACACCCACCCCCGGTACCACCGTGATCTCTTCGATCGTGGCCTCCTTCAGCTTCGCCACGGAACCGAAATGACTGACCAGCGCATTCCTTCGAGTTTCGCCGAGACCCCGTACCGAATCGAGCGCGGACGCAGTCATACGGCGAGAACGTTTGCTGCGATGGAATGTAATGGCGAATCGGTGGGCTTCGTCGCGTACCCGTTGCAGCAGATACAGCGAGTCGCTGGCGCGGGGAAGAATGACGGGATCCTCGTCACCCGGTACCCACACCTCCTCCAGTCGCTTCGCCAGCCCGACGACCGCGACATCGGTGACGCCCAACTCGTCGAGAACAGCCGCAGCGGCATTGACCTGTGGAAGCCCCCCGTCGACGACGTAGAGATTCGGTGGGTACGCAAACCTGCGCGGACGCCCCGTCCGAGAGTCGATCGCTGTTTCGGTGGCCACATCTGCGCCATCCACCCTGTCGCCGCCCGGTCTCCCGCCCTGTACCGATGATTGCGCGCCGAGCAGAGCAAGGTCCTTGTTGTGTCGCAGAAAGCGCCGGCGCGTGACTTCCGCAATGCTCGCGACATCGTCGGAGCGCCCCCCACCGGCCGCTTCCTTGATCGCGTAATGACGGTAGTCGGACTTACGTGGAAGTCCGTCCTCGAACACCACCAGCGAAGCGACCACATCCGTTCCTTGAACGTGACTGATATCGACACATTCGATGCGCAGCGGCGCAGAATCGAGGTCGAGCGCATCCTGGATACCCTGCAACGCAGCAGATCTCGACGTGAAATCGCCTGCACGTCGCAGCTTGTGCTGCGCAAGCGCCTCGTGCGCGTTTCGTTGGACCGTCTCCGCCAGCGCCTTCTTGTCGCCTCGCTGCGGCACCCGCAGCTGTACGGCAGATCCACGAAGCTCACTCAGCCATCGAGCGATGTCGGCCGCACCCTCGGGGAGCACGGGAACGAGCACCTCGCGCGGGACGGCGTTGGTGGACGATTCCGCTCCGCTGTCGCCGGAGAGAGAGGCCTGCTCGCCGTAGAACTGCGTCAGAAACTGCTCGACCAGTTCGGGCAGATCGGATCGGTCGCGGCGTTCGTCTGCTGCGGCGTCCGCCACATCGCCCGACTTCTCGATCACCCATCCGCGCTGGCCACGCACCCGCCCCCCACGCACATGAAACACTTGTACCGCTGCTTCGAGATCGTCGGAAGCGAAGGCCACCAGGTCCGCGTCGGTCCCGTCGCCCAGGACCACCGCCTGCTTCTCCAGAGCTTTCCTGAGTGCACCGAGATCGTCCCGCAACCGCGCGGCGGTCTCGAATTCGAGTTCCTCCGCCGCGGCCTCCATACGACGTTCGACGTCGCGCACCAAGCGATCGGTCCGGCCTGCGAGGAAGTCGCAGAAATCTTCGACGATGTTGCGGTGCTCGGTGGCCGACACCCTCCCGACGCAGGGCGCCGAGCACTTGTCGATATATCCGAGCAGACACGGCCGGCCCATCTGTCGGTGACGCCGGAAGACACCGGCCGAGCACGTCCTGGCGGGGAACACTCGCAGGAGCAGATCCAATGTCTCCCGAATGGCCCAGGCGTGCGAGTACGGACCGAAGTACCGGACACCTTTTCGGCGCGGACCGCGATACACGAACAGCCTCGGAAACTCCTCACCGAGCGTGACGGCGAGAACCGGGTACGTCTTGTCGTCGCGGTACCGAACGTTGAACCGGGGGTCGAATTCCTTGATCCAGTTGTATTCGAGTTGAAGTGCTTCGACCTCGGTACTGACGACCGTCCATTCGACACTCGCCGCAGTGGTCACCATTTGGCGGGTGCGCGGGTGCAGCGTGGTGACGTCCGCGAAGTACGAGTTCAATCTGGAGCGAAGACTCTTCGCCTTGCCCACGTAGACGACCCGGCCGTGCGGATCTCGAAATTTGTACACGCCCGGAGCGACCGGGATGGTTCCGGTCGCGGGGCGGTAGGTCGAAGGATCGGGCACACCCCCACGTTAGCGGGAGCGACCGACGTTCCTGCTTACCGGACCGTCAGGATGCGGTGTACTCCGCCTCGAGTGCCCGAAACCGGCGAACCGCGTCCACGGCATAGTCGCGGTCGTTCGACTGAATCGCCATGACGGAGATGTACTCGTCGTCGGGAAGCTCGATCCGTGCCCATGCCGCGCCGTCGGGAAAGGACAGACCTTGCGCCAGATCCCAATCGACCACCCGCTCGTTCAGAACGTTCCGCACGGCAATTCCGCGCGGACCGACCCGTAGCCGGGGCCGGGCCAGTAGCAACACCCCTGCCGCGAACACACAACCCAGGCCCGCCATCGCAAGCTGATCGGAGAGGCGGAAGAACACGCCCGTCTGTTCGGTGCGCAGCAATACGGCCAATGTGACGTGAACCACCACCAGGAACACCGCCGCGACGATCGCCGCGTTGCGCGATTTCCGCGGACGCGCGATCAACTCCCACTGATCGTCGTTCTTCACACTCATTCCACGGCCCCCTCGGCCTCGCGCAGGCGCTTCAGTGTCACCGCGGTGTCCAGTGCCGCCGCGCACGCCTCGCCGCCCTTGTCCTCGACCGAACCCGGGAGACCGGCACGATCGAGGGCCTGTTGTTCGGTGTCGGTCGTGAGGACACCGTTGCCCACAGGGGTCCCTTCGTCGAGCGAGACGCGGGTGAGCCCTGCCGTGACGGCGTCGCACACGTACTCGAAGTGTGGAGTGCCGCCGCGGATGACGACGCCGAGAGCTACCACCGCGTCGTGAGTCCGTGCGAGTTCCTGCGCCACCACCGGCAGTTCGATCGCACCTGCCACCCGAACGAGGGTGACGTCGTCGATGTGAGCCTGCGCGGCGACTCGCTGCGCCCCTGCGATCAGAGCCTCCGATAGTGCTCCGTGCCAGCGTCCCGCCACGATCGCCAGCTTCAGGTCCTCGGCTTCGGACACCGCCAGGGCCGGGACTCCCTCGCCGCTCAACGGAGTTCCCCGGCCTCGTACTCGTCGAGACCGATCAGGTCGTGTCCCATGCGATCGCGCTTCGTACGCAGGTAGGTCAGATTCTCTGCATTTGCTCGCAGCGGCATCGACACGCGGTCGGTGATTTGGAGTCCGTAGCCGTCGAGGCCGACCCGTTTCGCGGGGTTGTTCGTGAGCAGACGCATCGACGAAATCCCGAGATCCACCAGGATCTGGGCGCCGATTCCGTAGTCGCGCGCATCGGCAGGCAAACCGAGTTCGAGGTTCGCATCGACGGTGTCCGATCCGGAATCCTGCAACTGGTAAGCCTGCAGCTTGTGCATCAAGCCGATTCCACGCCCTTCGTGACCGCGCATGTAAAGCACGACCCCGCGCCCTTCTTGAGCCACCATGTCGAGCGCCGCGTCGAGTTGCGGTCCGCAATCGCACCGCAGCGAGCCGAAAACGTCTCCGGTGAGACATTCCGAGTGAACCCGCACCAGCACATCACTGCCGTCGCCGTCCGGACCCGCAATGTCGCCCCGCACCAACGCGACGTGTTCCACATCGTCGTAGATGCTGCGGTACCCGACGGCCGTGAACTCCCCGTGCCGCGTCGGGATCCGCGCCTGAGCGATCCGTTCGACGTGCTTCTCGTGCTTGCGTCGCCACGCGATGAGGTCGGCGATCGAGATCAGGGCCAAGTCGTGATCGTCGGCGAAAACACGCAGTTCGTCGGTCTGCGCCATCGAACCTTCGTCCTTCTGACTGACGATCTCGCAGATCACACCCGCAGGGCGCAGGTCCGCCATCCGGGCCAGGTCCACAGCAGCCTCGGTGTGGCCCGGTCGACGGAGCACGCCGCCGTCCTTCGCGCGCAGCGGAACCACGTGGCCGGGCCGGGTGAAATCCTGCGCGCCCGTCGAAGGGTCGGCCAGCAGCTTCATCGTCGCGGCCCGATCCGACGCAGAGATACCCGTGCCGATGCCGTCTCTGGCGTCGACGGTGACCGTGTAGGCGGTGCCGTGTTTGTCCTGGTTCGTCGCGTACATCGGCGGCAGTCCCAGTCGGTCGCAATCAGTACCGTCGAGCGGCACACACAGGTAACCGGATGTGTAGCGAACCATGAATGCAACGAGCTCGGGTGTGGCCTTCTCGGCCGCGAAGATGAGATCGCCCTCGTTTTCGCGGTCCTCGTCGTCCACGACGACCACCGGCTTACCTGCGGCGATATCGGCGACTGCGCGCTCGATGTTGTCGAACCTGGTCACGTGTGCTCGATCTCCAAAGTCTCTACTTGTGCATCTTCGAATACGTGGGAGTGCATCCGGTGGATGCACTCCAACAGTACGACCTATCCCGACGCGCCATTCAGGCGCTCCACATACTTGGCGATCACGTCGACCTCCAGATTGACCGGAGTACCGACTTCGGCCCGACCCAGCGTCGTCATGTCGAGCGTCGTGGGAATGAGCGAAATCTCGAAATACCCCGAATCTTTCTCACCGCCCAGTGCGGACACAGTGAGCGACACACCGTCCACCGTGATCGAACCCTTCGTCACAACGTAGCGAGACACGCTGTCCGGCAAAGCAATCCGCACAACCGTCCAGTTGTCGGACGGCGTGCGACGGAGTACGTGCCCAGTCCCGTCGACGTGTCCTTGCACGAGATGACCGCCCAAGCGGCTGCCGAGAGCTGCCGCCCGCTCGAGGTTGACTCGGCTGCCGACGCCGAGCCTCGCGAGGCTCGAGCGGTCGAGGGTCTCCTTCATCACATCAGCGGTGAACGCCCCATCGGCGAGCACTTCCACGACGGTCAGACACACGCCGTTCACGGCGATCGAGTCCCCGTGCGAAGCATCGGACGTCACCAGCGGCCCACGCACCGTGAACCGGGCTGCGTCTGCCAGCTCTTCCTTGGCGACGACCTCGCCCAACTCCTCGACAATTCCTGTGAACACGTGCGCCTACTCCCTGTCCTTGCCCTGAACCGAGCTGTCCTTGCCCTGAACCGAGCCGTCCTCGTCTCGAACCAAGCTCAACAACGTGTCGGGCCCGATTGTTTCCACGGATTCGCGACGGAACGTCCGTGCGTCCCCGATCGTCCGTACTCCGATGTCACCGATCGCCGCAGCACCGGATCCCAGGATCACCGGCGCAACGAAAGCCTGAATTCGGTCCACTCCCTCCGCTGCAAGGAAGGCGCCCGCCAGGCGTGGACCGCCTTCGATCAGCACGTCCGTGAGATCGGCCAAGGCGTCGATCACTTCGCGAATGTCATGGGTGCGCAGATGCAGGGTCGGCGCGGTGTCGTCCAGAATGCGGGAGTCGGACGGAACATCTCGTGTTCCGACCACCACTCGGAGCGGCTGACGAGCTGCCGGCGAGCCATCGGTGGTTCTGGCGGTCAGCCACGGATCGTCGGCTATGACGGTGCCGGTGCCGACCACGATCGCATCGAGTTTCGCACGGTCCTCGTGCACCCGCGCCCGGGCCGCCGGTCCGGTGATCCACTGACTCGTACCGTCTGCAGCCGCACTGCGACCGTCCAGTGTCGCCGCGTACTTCCAGGTGATATGGGGTCGCCCGGTGCGCTGCTTGTGCAGCCACGCTCGCAGCGGTCCGCGGGCCACTGCGGCCGCCTTCATGCCGTCGGCGACCCGAACACCCGCCTTCTCGAGTACCCTCGCACCACCGGCGGCCTCCGGGTTGGGGTCTGCGATCGCGTAATGCACCTCCACGATCCCTGCCTCGAGGAGTGCCTGCGCACACGGACCGGTACGTCCGTGATGATTGCACGGTTCCAGCGTGACGACCGCGGTCCCCCCCTTCGCGGCGGCACCGGCCTGACCAAGCGCGACGACCTCCGCATGGGGTCCGCCCGGTGGCTGCGTCATCCCCACCCCGGCGATGGTGCCGTCGGCAGCGAGAATCACCGCGCCGACCGGCGGATTGGGGCTGCTGAACCCCCGCGCGGATTCGGCAGCCTCGATGGCGATCAGCATCGCCGCCTCGATGTCGGCAGGACTGTTCGTGTGTGCCACGTCAGGTGTCAGTTCGGGATCGTCAAGTGCGGCGATGCGTTGGCTGCCTGATTGCGCAGAGATCGCACCGCTTCGCCTGGATCAGCGGTGCCGTAGACGGCCGAGCCCGCGACGAAGCAATCGATTCCAGCTTCGGCAGCCTGCTCCACCGTGAAGGTGTTGATGCCGCCGTCGATCTCGACCAGCAGTTTCAATTCACCCGAATCGACCAGCTTGCGGACCGCCCGCGCCTTGTCGAGAACGTCCGGCATGAACGACTGCCCCCCGAATCCCGGTTCCACGCTCATGACCAGCAACGTGTCGAAGTCCTTCAAAATTTCGAGGTAGGGCTCGATCGGTGTACCAGGCTTGACGCTCAGCCCTGCCTTGCCGCCGGCAGCACGGATATCTCGCGCGACGGCACGAGGATCGTCCGTCGCTTCGGCGTGGAAGGTGACGTTGTGTGCGCCTGCTTCTGCGTACGGTGGCGCCCAGCGGCCCGGGTTCTCGATCATCAGGTGGCAGTCGAGCGGAATGTCGGTCGCCTTCAGCAGACTCTCGACCACAGGCAGGCCGAGAGTGAGGTTGGGTACGAAATGCGCATCCATCACGTCGACGTGGAGCCAATCCGACCCTTTGACGGCAGCCGCCTCGTCTGCGAGACGTGCAAAATCGGCGGACAGAATGGACGGTGCGATCATCGGATGTGCCACGCCGGGAAGTTTAGTCGTTGACGCCTTCACGACTCGAAGAAGGCTGGCGCATCACAGTCCCGAAACGCCTCGTGGCCGCGTTCGATTTCCCCGAACGCGGCCACGAGGGCACTGATTCTCGAGCGTCAGACACCCAACTTCAGTCCTGCTCCGGCATCGATGCGCAGTTGCTGTCCGGTGACGAACCGGGACTCGTCCGAGGCCAGGAACACCACCGCGTGCGACACATCGGACGGCTCGACCCACGGGGTGGGCATCGACTGCATGAACGGGAACGTCACCTTGGCGTCCTCTGCCGTGGGGTTCGGCAGGTCAGGGCGGAACGTCCGGTACATCGGTGGGCTCTGCAGCATGTCCGTGTTGCAGTTGGTCGGGTGAACGGCATTGACACGAATCGATTTCGGCCCCAACGTCAGTGCGAGTGAGTTCGTGTACGTCCAGAGCATCTTCTTCGCCAGCCCGTAGCCGTCCCCACCGGGACCCGGAAGTGCCTGCTGTCCGTTGAGTCCGGTCTGCGGGACAAGACCGGCCACCGATCCCGTGGCAATGATCGATGCCCCTTCGTCCAAATGCGGAATCGCAACGTGGATCGTGTTGATCACGCCGACGAAGTCGACGTCGAATGCGTCCACGAAACCCTCGACGGGGACCTCCAACCCGAGCGGCGCGATGCCGGCGTTGGCCACGACCACATCCAGCTTGCCCAGTTCTGCGACCGCGGAATCGACCGCCGCCTTCAACGCAGCACGATCGCGCACGTCGACCTTTGCGGTCACGATGCGGCGTCCGGCCTTCTCGACGAGATTCTTGGTTTCCTCGAGATCGGCCTCCGTGGCGAGGGGGTACTCGTTGGACGCGATGTCCTGACACATGTCGACAGCGATGATGTCGGCGCCCTCGTCAGCGAGCTGGACTGCGTGACTGCGCCCCTGCCCACGTGCTGCTCCTGTGATGAGTACAACTTTGCCGGCCACGCGATTCATCGAATACCTCCAGTCGAAGTGACATTCGTCTCTTTCGAAGGGATTAGAACACGTTTTAATTTGTTTGGACAGGCTTCTGCAGGGCGGCCAGGAACATCGCGTCCGTACCGTGCCGGTGCGGCCACAACTGCGCACCCGGTCCCCCGCCGAGGTCCGGGACGCCCGGCAACAAGCTCGCCGTGTCCAACTCGCGCATCCCGTATCTGCGCACAGCATCGGCGACCACGGTCACGGTCTCGGACAGATGCGGCGAGCAGGTCGAGTACACAACCACCCCACCGGGACGCACCAAGTCGATCGCCGCGGCCAGCAACTCCCGCTGAAGCTTCACCAATCCCGCGACGTCGGAGGGTTGTCGTCGCCACCGCGACTCCGGTCGACGCCGAAGCGCCCCGAGCCCCGTGCACGGCGCATCCACAAGGATGCGGTCGTAGCCAGGTTCGAGGCCGGATTCCCGGCCGTCGGCGACCCTGACGTCGACCGGCAGTTCCCGAGTGGTCTTGCGGATGAGATCGGCGCGGTGCTCGGCCAACTCGACGGCGTCGAGCCGGCCTCCCTCGATACCGACCAACGCGCCCAACAACGCGGCTTTCCCCCCTGGTCCGGCGCACAGATCGAGCCAACGGCCCTCGTCTGCCCCCTCGACAGGAGCGTTCGCCAACGCCAGTGCCACCAGCTGACTCCCCTCGTCCTGAACACCGGCAAGCCCTTCTCGCACCGCGTCGAGCAAGCCAGGATCTCCCCCGTCCAGATGGACGGCGTACGGCGAATACTTCCCGACGTCACCACCGGTGACGAGCGACAACTCCTCGGCAGAGATCTCACCAGGCCGCGCGACGAGATGCACCGCCGGGCGGGCGTCGTCGGCGATCAGTACATCTTCGAGTTCACCGGCATCGGCCCCGAGCGCGTCCGAGAACACCTGTGCGATCCAGGTCGGATGTGCATACCGAAACGCCAGTCGTCCGACCGGGTCCGTCGGTGCCAGTCGGTCGACCCACTCGTCCTCGGAACGCTCGGAAGCGCGGCGCAGCACGGCATTCACAAAGCCGGACTTCCCCGGCCCCGACTCGGCACGAACCAGATCGACAGTCGTGGCCACGGCCGCGTGCGAAGCCACGCGGGTACGCAACAACTGGTAGGTGCCCAACCGCAGTGCGTCGAGCAGAGTCCCGTCGATCTCCGCGGTCGGACGGCCTGCACACTCCGAAATCACCGCATCGAGCAGTCCCTGAGCACGTGCCGCACCGTAGGCGAGTTCGGTCGCGAGAGCAGCGTCGCGTCCGCCGAGGCTGCGCTCGCGGAGCAGCCCCGGGAGCACCAGGTTCGCGTAAGCATCTCGCTCCCGCACGGCTCTCAGCACGTCACGCGCGGCCAACCGTGGTTGATCGAGGCCGGCGAGCACCGGATCGGGCCGACGCGACTGCTTGGGCCGCTTGTTCCGGCCTCCCGAACTCGGCCTACCGCGGCGCGCCGGCTTCCTGAATTCGCTCACTGTGCCCGTACCTCCGAGTCGAGTCGCGCTCCCCGCGCCCAGTCCAGTGCGGCCATCTGTTTCTTTCCTTGCGGCTGCACCCGGTCGAGCCGTACGGCAGTGGTCGCCGTACCCACGAACATCCCCACTTTCGTCACCGATATCTGCCCAGGTTCGAGGGATTCTTCCGTGCGAACCACAGGTCCGATCTTGACGCGCAGATCGCCGATCGTGGTCCACGCCCCCGGCGCGGGAGTGACCGAGCGAATATGACGATCCACAGCATCTGCGGACCGGTCCCAGCGCACGCGCGCCGCATCGACCGTGACTTTGGGGGCATAGGAGACCCCGTCACCCGACTGCGGTACTGCTGTCAGTGCACCCTCTTCGATGCCGTCCAGTACCGATTCCAGCAGCACGGCACCGCTGTCGGACAAGCGGCCGAGCAGACCACCGGCCGTATCGGTGTCGTGGACGCGCTCGGTTACGACGCCGTATACCGGCCCGGTGTCCATTCCCTCGTCGAGACCGAAAGCGCTCGCCCCTGTCATGTCGTCGCCCGCACCGATGGCCGCCTGAACGGGAGCAGCACCGCGCCACGCGGGAAGCAGGGAGAAGTGCAGATTGACCCATCCGTGCTCGGGGATGTCGAGCACCGTGCGCGGCAGCAATGCGCCGTAGGCGACGACCGGAGCACATTCAGGCGCCAGTTCGGTCATGCGCGCCACGAAATCAGGCTCCGATGGCCGCGCCGGTGTCAGGACTTCGATTCCGTGCTGGTCCGCGAGTGCGCCGATCGGCGATCGCACAACCTTGCGGCCGCGACCTGCCATTGCGTCGGGACGGGTCACGACGGCAACCACCTCGTGCCTGGTGGAGGCAATCAAACGTTCGAGAGAGGGCACCGCCGGCTCGGGCGTACCCGCGAAGACTATGCGCACAGCCGCCACCCCTCGTTTCCGACGCGGGCTTTACCGACCACGGACAAGGCCACGGTGTCCGACACCAAGAAGACTCCCTCACTAAGAACTGACTCATATGAGCACTGCCGGCTCATTCTAGGGAGTCGAGCGCCCAGAAAACATTCGGAGAACGACGGAACAATGTTCGGACCGACCCCCGCGTTCTCTTCGGACGCGCGAAATCGGCCGCAACACCGGCCGAGTAGGCAGCCCCGCAATCGGGAACCCGGACGAGGACCGTGCGCAAGCCATGACACTCGGCCGAGTTTCGCATGCGGCCAACCTCCTCGAGGGTAGGTCACGAATTGCTGTCCAGGATCACTCGGGGAATGTCTGCTCCGAGCGGTACGAATGAACATTCGCCCCGCAGCACCCCGACTGGATCGAGCGCATCACGAACAAGATCCAGAGTGAACGAATCGTACGGCGCCCGAAAGTGGCCCGACGCGTTCTGTGGACAGAGGTCCTGCACGATGATGTTGGTTGCCCGTGGGTCGCGCAGAGCCTGGTTCGTGTACGGCTGAATCATCTCGTCGTAGCGCGAACCGATAGTCGTGTACTCGACTCCCGAAACGGTATCGCCGCCGGAGTTCAAGTGCCGCAGAAAGTCTGATCCCGCAAGTTGCTGAAGTACCGCGATCGACGACAGTCCCACGATTGCATCGTCGCCACCGCTCAGCGAATGCAGCACCGGACCCAGTCCGTACATGGTGCCGCCGTATGTCGGCGAGGACAGACCGATCCACTTGCCGACTCGGTCCGCGCCACCGAGCTCGTTCGCGAAGTAGCGGGACACGTTCGCGCCCTGCGAATACCCCACTATGTCCACGCTCGCCGCTCCGGTGGCGGCGAGAACGGAATCGACGAATCGGCCGAACTGCCGCGCGCTCTCCACGAGATCGCCTCGTCCGAACTTCTCGTCCTCCGAACTTGCGGCGTCTGCGCCGTAGTTCGGTGCAAACACGCAGTACCCGTCTCTCACCAGCATCGGCGACAACATGGCCCAGTCGCTGTAGGCATTGGAATCGGTGCCGTGCGCAAGAATCACCGGCCGCGGATGCGCGTCGGACGGGCTGCATTCGAAGCGGTTGGCACCACTGGGCGCTGCTCCCGGATGCGACTCCGCATAGGCCACGGCCGCGCTACGACTGACCTGGGCCGGCCCTGGAGACGCCGGAACGACAACATCGGCCGCGTGCGCCGGAACCGCAGTGCCCCCGAGTGCCATCACGCAGGCGAACGCACCGATCACACCCCATCCGCGTGCTCCGCCGTAACCCATCGTGACACCGAACCTCTCCGGACGTGCCGACGCCTCTGTTCGAGACTGCACGGCGCGAATGGGTAATTCGTCACAACGGGGTCACGATTGCGAAACGGTACGCCCCTAACCTCCTAGGTTGGACGCGCAGTCTTGCGCCCCTCGACCCTCTCGATCACGACAAGCTCCTCGACCGTTCAGCCTATTCGCATGGGATCGATCTGCACACGCACGGGACGAGTCGAACGACGTGCGCTCCGGGCCGCCTGGGCCGAGGTGAGTGCGCGTGCCACCGCACGTCCCTTCGACCTCGGAACACGTACCAGCATGCGCGCCACATCTCCTGGTTCGGGGTCGTCTCCCGCGAACGGGAGCCGGGCCCCCACCGGCAACTCCACCGGGCCCAAGATCTCGGCGCCTTCCGGAAGTTCCAGGGTGTCGACCAGTTCCCCGATCGCCTCCGGGCTCCCGTCGACGGCGGCCAGATGCACCATCGGAGGAAAGCCGACTTCTGCTCTCTCCTCGATCTGCGAACGCGCGTGCCCCACCGGATCCCAACGCACCAACGCCTGAACCGTCGGAATGCCCGAGTCCGCAACCACCACGACCTGTCCCCCGTCCGCAAACGGGACGACGAGCGACGCCGCCGTCATCCAACGACGAAGTGCCTCTTCGGCTGCGCGTAGGTCGGGTCGACCGAGTAGCGCCCACCCGTCGAGCAGCAGAGCCGCACCGTAGCCTTCGGCAGCCTGCGGCTCCGCCCCCACCGTCGCCACTACGAGCGCAGCGCCCGCAGGCACCTCGGCGAGCACCTCGGTCCCGCCCGACATCCGCACCGTGACCCCAGGGAACGCCCGCCCGAGTTCCTCCGCGGTGCGCCCCGCCCCGACGACCACCGCCCTCAACTTGCGGGTGCCGCAGGCATGACATCGATATGCCGCATCGACAACGCCACACCATCGGCAGGCTGGAGTCACCACACCGTCTGCTCCGGCAGCAGCCGGGAGCGCGAGTGGACCGTTGCATCGGCGACATCGGGCAGGAGCCCGGCATTTCCCACAGGCCAAGCTCGGTATGTACCCGCGGCGAGGCACCTGCACCAACACCGCACGATCGTTCTTCAACGCCTCCCGCGCCGCCGCAAATGCAACAGCCGGCAATCGGGCCGCTCGGGCGCCGGGGTCGCGGGCCAACGCCTGGTCACTGTCCGCCAGCGCAGTGACCTTCGGAGCACATGCGCGCACGACCTCGCGGGCCGCCACGATGTCGTGCGCCCACCCCGAATCGACCAAGGCCTGCGCTTCGGCGGTACGCGAATGCGATCCGAGGACCAGCCCGCACCCGCTGCCGTGAGCCCGCAAGAGTGCGACTTCGCGCGCGTGCGGGTAGGGCGCGCGTGGCTCGGACAGATTGTCGTCCCCGTCGTCCCACACCGCAACGAGCCCGATGTCGGGTGTCGGAGCGAACACCGCAGACCGCGTACCCACCACGATCCTCGCGGTCCCCCGTAATGCGGCAAGCCATCTGCGATACCGGGCTGCCGGTCCGAGACCGGCCGCGAGCCCCACCACGTTCTTTTCTCCCGCCCGTGCCGCACAGGCGTCGACCACACGATCGAGATCACGCTGATCGGGTACGACCAGAACCGCACCTTTGCCCGCTGCAGCGGTCAAAGCTGCCAGTTCCGCCAGCCGCTGCGCCCAGTCCTCACCGGGCAGCGCCTGCCACACGGCCCGTGGATGTCGGCCCGCGGTCAGCGCGTTCACGAATGCGTTGCCGTGCACGTAGCGGTCCCAGCCGTCGAACCCCACAACCTGGATGGCATTCGCGGCGACCGCATCCTGTGTACCCGAATCGCTCGCAAGCGGTTTCTCCGATTCCACCTTTGCGTGCCGGGGCGGAATCGCGAGGCGGAGAACGTCGGCACGCGTTCCCGCATAGCGATCCGCCACCGAGTCGACGAGCGCGGTGATCTCGGGTGTGAGGACCACCTCGGGCGACACCACACGCTCGATCCACCCGAACTTGCCCCTGTGATCACTCGTCGCGGTACGAGACACCACGAAGCCATCGACCAGTCTGCCGGCGAATCGGACCCGAACCCGAACGCCCGGCTTTGCCTTGTCACTCAGTTCCTGGGTGACAAGGTAGTCGAACTCGCGATCCAGATGCGCCAAGGGCAACAATGGCAGAACCCGGGCAACAGGGTTCTGCTCCGCTGCTGTCCGCTCCTTGGTCACCTTCGGCCGGGCGACGGACTTCGCCGTTCTAGAGACCGGCTGCGGCGCGAAGCTTGTCGGCCCGATCCGTGTTCTCCCACGGAAGGTCGATGTCGGTGCGACCGAAATGTCCGTAGGCAGCGGTCTGCGCGTAGATCGGACGCAGCAGGTCGAGGTCACGGATGATCGCGCCCGGGCGCAGATCGAACGTATCCGAAATAGCCTGCTGGATACGTGCGGGGTCGGTCTTCTCGGTACCGAAGGTCTCGACGAACAGACCGACCGGAGCAGCCTTGCCGATGGCGTAGGCGACCTGTACCTCGATACGGTCCGCCAAGCCCGCAGCGACCGCGGTCTTCGCGACCCACCGCATGGCGTACGCGGCGGAACGGTCGACCTTCGAGGGATCCTTACCCGAGAACGCGCCACCGCCGTGGCGAGCCATACCGCCGTAGGTGTCGACAATGATCTTGCGTCCGGTCAGACCGGCGTCACCCATCGGCCCACCGAGCACGAACTTGCCCGTCGGGTTGACCAGCAACCGCACCTCGGAGGTGTCGAGCTCCGGCATGTCGAGCCCCGCTAGCACCACACCCAACACCTTTTCCCGCAGGTCCGGTGTCAAAAGATTGTCCAGGTCGATGTCGGCGGCGTGCTGAGTGGAGATGACGACGGTATCGAGCCGAACAGGCTTGTCGCCGTCGTACTCGATCGTGACCTGTGTCTTGCCGTCGGGTCGCAGGTAAGGGAGTACACCCGTCTTGCGCACCTCGGTGAGACGACGTGAAAGTCGGTGAGCAAGAGCGATCGGCAACGGCATCAGTTCCGGAGTTTCCTTGGAGGCGTAACCGAACATCAGCCCCTGGTCGCCGGCGCCCTGGCGATCGACCTCGTCGTCACTGAGCGCGCCGGTGCGCACCTCGTGCGAATGGTCGACGCCCTGCGCAATCTCAGGAGACTGCGACCCGATCGCAACGTTCACACCGCACGAGTTTCCGTCGAATCCCTTCGCCGAGGAGTCGTATCCGATTTCGAGCACGGTGTCGCGAACGATCTTCGGAATGTCCGCCCACCCCGTAGTGGTGACCTCACCGGCGACGTGAACCTGCCCCGTGGTCACCATCGTCTCGACGGCGACACGCGAGCGAGGGTCGTCCGCGATCAGTGCGTCGAGAATGGCGTCGCTGATCGCGTCACAGATCTTGTCCGGGTGCCCTTCCGTCACGGACTCACTGGTGAATAGCCGACTACCGGACTTGCTCACAGACATACCCTCTCGACGACGTGTTCTCTTACGAACGGTCCACGACAGAAACTCGATTCCTGCCTTCATGAAACAGCTTAGTCACGCGATTCGGGACGGATCTCATCACCCGACCCCAACAGTGTCCTATTCGTTGGACCCCAACAGTGTCCTATTCGTTGGACCCCAACAGTGTCCTATTCGTTGGACCCCAACAGGCCCTATTCGTTGGACCCCAACAGTGCAGCCAACGCATCGAGGACACGACTCGCCATCAGCGCCTTGGATCCGTGTTCGAGCGCCGATTCGGATCCATCGGCGCCGAGCAACCATCCGTCGTTGTGATCGACTTCGAATGCTTTGCCCTCACCTACTGCGTTGACCACCAGCAGGTCGCAGCCTTTGCGTTGGAGTTTCGCACGCGCATAAGACAGGACGTCACCTCCCGCGTCGCCGGTCTCCGCTGCGAAGCCGACTATCACGGTCGAGGCGTCGACCTCACCGGCTCGCCGCGACTGCACCACACCGGCGAGAATGTCGGCGTTGGGTGTCAGCGGAATCGAGTCGGGCTCGTCCGGCCCCTTTTTGATCTTGCTCGCCACGGCGGTCGTCGGACGAAAATCCGCGACGGCCGCGGCCATGACGACCGCATCGCAGTCCGGTGCGCGCTTCGAGACGGCAATACGCATGTCTTCTGCGGTCTTCACCTCGACCACCTCGACGGCAGCAGGCGCCGCCAGGCCCGCGGTGTATCCCGAGACCAACGTGACCCGGGCTCCGCGTTGCACAGCGAGACGAGCTATCGCATAACCCTGCTTGCCCGAACTGCGGTTACCCAGAAAACGCACCGGATCGAGGGGTTCGCGCGTCCCGCCGGCAGACACCAGGATCTTCTGCCCGACCAGGTCACGCTGCAGCGCGTCGGCGCGTTCGAGGAGCAGGGACGCCAGGCCGACGATCTCCTCGGGTTCGGGCAGGCGTCCTGCCCCCGTGTCCTTACCAGTCAGCCGGCCGGAGGCCGGTTCGATCACCGTCACACCGCGTTCACGAAGAGTGGCGACATTGGCAACCGTCGCGGGGTGCTCCCACATCTCGGTGTGCATCGCCGGAGCGAACACGACCGGACATCGGGCGGTCAGCAGCGTCGCCGTCAGCAGGTCGTCTGCCCGTCCTGCCACCACCCGGGCCATGAGGTCTGCCGTGGCAGGCGCGATGACCACGAGGTCCGCTTCCTGTCCGAGACGAACGTGCGGCACCTGTGGAACGTCCGCGAACACACCTGTGTACACCGGATTGCCCGACAAGGCCTCGAAGGTCGCCGCACCGACGAACTCCAACGCGGACGCGGTCGGGATCACGCGAACGTGATGACCCGCTTCGGTGAAACTGCGAATGATCGCGCAACTCTTGTACGCGGCGATTCCACCGCCGACTCCGACGACGATCCGCTTACCGCCGCCACGCCCGGCGCCGAACGCACCGGGATCGATCGAAGCGGACGTCTGCTCAGGCACAGCAGCCCCTCCGCTCACTCGCCTTCGGTGTGCTCGAGCAGGTCGGAGTGGATCTCACGAAGTGCGATGGACAACGGCTTCTCCTGAAGACCGGGCTCGACGAGCGGGCCGACGTACTCGAGGATGCCGTCACCGAGCTGGTTGTAGTAGTCGTTGATCTGGCGAGCGCGCTTCGCCGAGTAGATCACCAGCGCGTACTTCGACGATGTGCGCTCGAGGAGCTCGTCGATCGGCGGGTTGGTGATGCCGAGCGGGGTGTCGTATGCAGGCAGACCGTGGGCCTCGACTGCGGACGCTGCTGCGGGGGTGCTGCTCACTCGGTATCTCCTGAATTGGATCTGGGATTCGGTTTGTACTACCCACGGAAACCAGTGCGGTTCGCGGGCGAACAATGCTTACTGATCGACCATCACGGCCGTCCAACCAACAAGGATACCAACTCGTCGCACGATTGGTTGACATCCTCGTTGACGATGACCTCGTCGAATTCGTCACGTGCTGCCAGTTCGACACGTGCAGTTTCGAGACGGCGCTCCACCACCTCGGGCGGTTCGGTGCCCCGACCTGCCAAACGCTCCACCAGAACATCCCAGCTCGGAGGTGCCATGAACACCAGCACAGCCTCCGGCATGGCTTCCCGAACGGCGCGAGCACCGACAAGATCGACCTCGACGAGAACAGGCTTGCCTGCCTCGAGCGCGTCGCGGACCGGCGCTGCCGGTGTGCCCGACCGCTGAAGACCGCCGTGGATCTCCGCCCACTCGAGGAGTTCTCCGTCGTCGATCATCCGTTGAAAATCTTCGCGCGAAGTGAAGCGATAGTCGATACCGTCGACCTCACCGGGGCGCGGTGCACGCGTCGTCGCGGAAACGCTGAACATCAGTTCCGGCATCCGCTCGCGCAGCACCCGCACCACACTCGACTTTCCGACAGCCGAGGGGCCGGCCAGTACAACCAGCCGACCCCTCCGCACTGCGGTCTCACTCTCTGACACTTGTGCGTCAGCCACCACTGTCGTACTCAGGCCTCGAAATCGAACTTCGCGAGGAGAGCCTTACGCTGCCGATCGCCGAGGCCACGAAGGCGACGGGTCGGAGCGATCTCCAGCTCGGTCATGATCTCCTGCGCCTTGACCTTACCCACCTTGGGCAGGGCCTCGAGCAGCGCCGACACCTTCATCTTGCCGAGGATCTCGTCGTTCTCGGCGTCGGCCAGAACCTGCTTCAGGTCCGTGCCGCCGCGCTTGAGGCGATCTTTGAGCTCAGCCCTGGCACGACGGGCAGCAGCCGCCTTCTCCAGAGCAGCGGCGCGCTGCTCATCAGTCAACTGGGGAAGGGCCACGGTTCCTCCGTCTCATCGTTGGCAAACAGTCCAAACCACTGGTTAACCAGCGGCGATAGCGACCGTACTCAGCCTTCGCGCCGATTGCGAACCCACCCCCCAAGGTCAGCGGCAGATTCGGGTCGGCTATGCGAGCCCGACCTCGATCTCGTCGCGAACCTTCATCGCGGCGTCACGCAACGATCCAACAGACGGGCCGAACTTGAGAACTCCTCGAGAAGTGTTGGGGAGCAATAACTTTCGCGAGTCGGGGAAAATTTCGGCCAGATCTGCAACCGTCGCACCTTGAGCGCCCAGCCCCGGTGCGAGGATTGGTCCGGAAAATTTCGACAAATCCAAGCCGTGTCCGCGTGTCGCGCCCACCACCAGCCCCGCAATGTCCGGTTCACCCGCGTTGACCGCCTCCGATTCGTCCACGATGGACTGCGCGACGCTCACGCCGGCGGCGGTGCGAGACTCCTGAATACCGCTGCCTTCCGGGTTGGACGTACGGGCGAGCACGAACAATCCACGACCGTTGCGCACAGCCAACGACACCGCCGGTTCCAGCGATCCGAAGCCCAGGTACGGCGACACCGTGAGTGCATCCGCCGCCAGCGGCACATCGCTTCCGAGCCACGTCTGCCCGTAGGCCGCCATCGTCGAGCCGATATCGCCACGTTTGGCGTCTGCCACGACGAGCGTGCCGGCCTTTCTCAGGGCAGAAATGGTTCGTTCGAGGACTGCATAGCCCTGGGAGCCGTACGCCTCGAAGAAGGCCACCTGGGGCTTCACGAGGGCTACTTCTCCGACGAATGCCTCCACACAGATTTCGGCGAACGACTCGAGGCCCACCGCCGATACCGGCAGCCCCCAGGAACGGAGCAGTTCGGGGTGGGGATCGATCCCCACGCACAGTCGCCCGCGGCGAGCGACCGCCTCACGCAGCCGCTCGCCCCATGCCGGCCCATCCCTCACAGTCCGACCATCCGTCACGATTCGGAGGCCTCGGCGGGCTCGCGCAGACGCGCATGGAGGTCCTGGAGCGACTGCACACCGATATCGCCTCGAATGGCGGCCTCGATGCCCTGAACCGCCGCAGACGCTCCCTGCACGGTCGTGACGCAGGGGATCGTTGCGGCGATGGCCGCACTCCGAATCTCGTAGCCGTCCACGCGCGGGCCCGAATTGCCGTACGGAGTGTTGATCACCATGTCGACCTCGCCGTCGCGGATCTGCTCGACGATTGTGCGTGAACCTTCCGGAAGATCTTCACCGGAATGCTTGTGCACCCGCTCGCATGCGATGCCGTTGCGGCGGAGAACATCCGCGGTGCCCTCGGTGGCCAGAATCCGGAACCCAAGGTCTGCGAGGCGCTTGACCGGGAAGATCAGCGACCGCTTGTCCTTGTTCGCGACGGAGACGAACACCGATCCCGTGGTCGGCAACGAGCCGTAGGCGCCGGCCTGACTCTTCGCGAACGCGGTACCGAAGTCGGCATCGATTCCCATGACCTCACCCGTGGACTTCATCTCGGGGCTCAGGAGGGTGTCGACACCGGTCCCGTCCGCACGCCGGAAGCGATTGAACGGCAGCACCGCTTCCTTGACCGCCACCGGAGAGTCGGGCGGGAGTGTGCCGCCGTCGCCTTCCGCTGGGAGCAGGCCCTTCTTCCGTAGGTCGGCGATCGACTCACCGAGCATCACCCGGGCGCACGCCTTGGCAAGCTGAACGGCCGTCGCCTTCGAGACGAAAGGCACGGTGCGGCTGGCACGCGGATTCGCCTCGAGGACGTACAGGATGTCGTCCTTGAGCGCGTACTGCACATTCAGCAGACCCTTGACGCCGATCCCCTTGGCCAGTGCCTCGGTCGATCGGCGGACGTTCTCGATGTCCGCCCGACCGAGCGTGATCGGGGGTAGTGCACACGCGGAATCACCGGAGTGGATACCGGCCTCCTCGATATGTTCCATGACCCCGCCCAGGTACACCTGCGTGCCATCGCACAGCGCATCGACGTCGATCTCGACCGCGTCCTCGAGGAATCGGTCGACCAGCACCGGCCGGTCGTCGGAAATCTCGGTCGCACGCGAGATGTAGTTCTCCAGCGAGGTTTCGTCGTAGACGATTTCCATTCCGCGTCCACCCAGCACGTACGACGGACGGACCAGGACCGGGTATCCGATCTTGGTCGCGATCTCGCGGGCGCCCTCGAACGACGTGGCGGTACCGAACTTGGGTGCGGGCAGCCCTGCTTCGGTCAGCACCTTACCGAATTCACCGCGGTCCTCCGCGAGGTCGATGGCCTCGGGACTGGTGCCGACGATCGGCACACCGGCCGCCTCGAGAGCGTGTGCAAGACCCAAGGGGGTCTGACCGCCGAGCTGCACGATGACGCCGGCGACCGTGCCGGACTCGGACTCCGCCCGGTACACCTCGAAGACGTCCTCGAAGGTCAGCGGCTCGAAGTAGAGCCGGTCGGCCGTGTCGTAGTCGGTCGACACGGTTTCGGGGTTGCAGTTGACCATGACGGTCTCGTATCCGGCGTCCGACAACGTTTGCGCCGCGTGCACGCACGAGTAGTCGAACTCGATTCCCTGTCCGATTCGGTTGGGCCCCGAACCGAGGATCAATACCTTCGGACGGTCGGTCTGCGGCGCGACCTCGGACTCCGCTTCGGGGTCGAGTTCGTACGTCGAGTAGTGATACGGCGTCTTCGCCTCGAACTCCGCAGCGCAGGTGTCGACCGTCTTGTAGACGGGATGCACGCGCAGCTCTTCGCGCAGGGCACGGACGGCATCCTCCCCACCCAGTTCCGGCCGCAACGCCGCGATCTGGCGGTCCGATAGCCCGCGGTACTTGGCCCTGCGCAGCAGGGTCTCGTCGACCGTCGGGGCATCGTGAACAGCATTGCCGAGTTCGTGGATCTGCCGAATCTGGTCGAGGAACCACGGATCGAGCTTGGTTGCCTCGAACAGTTGCTCGTCGGTGGCACCCCAGCTCATCGCCCGCTCGATGCCGTACAGGCGCCCCTCGTGCGGGACCGCCAGCTCTGCCAGCAGAGAATCCAGATCGCCCCGCTCCGACTCCGGACCCGTCCAGAACCCGGTGCTCTTGGTTTCGAGTGAGCGCATCACCTTGCCGAGCGCCTCGGTGAAGTTGCGCCCGATCGACATCGCCTCACCGACGGATTTCATCGTGGTGGTCAGCGTTCCGTCCGCACCCGGGAACTTCTCGAAGGCGAACCGGGGAGCCTTGACCACCACGTAGTCGAGGGTCGGCTCGAAGCAGGCCGGGGTCTCCTTGGTGATGTCGTTGACGATCTCGTCGAGCGAGTAGCCGATGGCCAGCTTCGCAGCCATCTTCGCGATCGGGTACCCCGTCGCCTTCGACGCCAGCGCAGACGACCGCGACACACGCGGGTTCATCTCGATGACGACGAGGCGCCCGTCGGTGGGGTCCATCGCGAACTGGATGTTGCAGCCGCCGGTGTCGACGCCGACCTCACGGAGGATGTCGATCGACAGGTCGCGCATCTTCTGGTACTCGCGGTCGGTGAGCGTCATCGCCGGGGCGACCGTCACCGAGTCACCGGTGTGCACACCGACCGGGTCCACGTTCTCGATCGAGCAGACGATCACGACGTTGTCGCGGCCGTCCCGCATCAGTTCGAGTTCGTATTCCTTCCAGCCGAGGATCGACTCCTCGATCAGCACATTCGCTGTGGGCGACGCGGCCAGCCCCCCACCGGCGATCTGATCGAGATCTGCATCGTTGTAGGCCAGGCCCGAGCCGAGACCTCCCATCGTGAACGACGGACGGACCACCACCGGGAAGCCGAGTTCGGACACCGTGTCCCGCACCTCGTCCATCGTGTAGCAAACGCGGGACCGTGCCGACTCGCCGCCGACCTTGGCGACGATGTCCTTGAACTTCTGGCGATCCTCACCGCGTTGGATGGCGTCGAAATCGGCGCCGATGAGTTCGACGTCGTACTTCTCGAGGATTCCCTGTTCGTGCAGAGCGACCGCGGTGTTGAGAGCCGTCTGCCCACCCAGCGTCGCGAGCACTGCGTCGATAGGGTGTCCCTTCTCCGCTTCGAGTGCGATGACCTTTTCCACGAACTCCGCGGTGATCGGCTCCACGTAGGTGGCGTCCGCGAATTCGGGGTCGGTCATGATCGTGGCCGGGTTGGAGTTCACGAGGCTCACGCGCAGACCTTCCTCGCGTAGCACCCGGCACGCCTGGGTTCCGGAATAGTCGAACTCGCAGGCCTGACCGATCACGATCGGACCCGATCCGATCACCAGGATGTGCGAGAGATCTGTACGGCGTGGCATTACTTCTTGTCTCCCTCGAGCAGGCTGGTGAAACGATCGAACAGGTACGCGGCATCGTGCGGTCCGGCCGCCGCCTCCGGGTGGTACTGCACCGAGAAGGCGCGACCGTCGACGAGGCGAACACCCTCGACCGTGCCGTCGTTGGCGCACGTGTGGCTGATGACACCCTTACCGAACGGGGTGTCGAACTCCTGGCCGGCCTCGCCTTCGAGAGCGAAGCCGTGGTTCTGGGCTGTGATGGCGATACGACCGGTCTCGTGCTCGACGACCGGAATGTTGATTCCACGGTGACCGAACTTCATCTTGTATGTGCCCAGGCCCAGTGCCCGCCCCAGAATCTGGTTACCGAAACAGATGCCGAACAGCGGAATCCCTTGCCCCAGCACCTCCTTGGTCAGGTTCACGGCACCGTCCGCAGTGGCGGGGTCACCGGGCCCATTGGACAGGAAGACACCGTCTGCCTTCAGATCGCGAATCTGGTCGAGGGTGGCGTTCGACGGCAACACGTGGACCCGAACTCCCCGCTCCGCGAACATGCGCGGGGTATTCGTCTTGATGCCGAGGTCCATCGCGGCGACGGTGAACCGAGCCTGACCACCCACCGGTTCCACCGTGTACCCACTGGTGGTGGTCACTTCCCCGGCGAGATCCGCGCCGAGCATCGACGGCTGCTGCCGGACCCGGGCGACCAGTGTGTCGACGTCGAGACTCTCACCGGACCATGCGAGCGCGTCTCCGGAGAACACACCGGCGCGCATCGAACCGCGTGAGCGCAGGTGGCGCACGAGAGCCCGAGTATCGATCTCGGCAATTCCGACGATGTTCTGCTGGACGAGTTCGTCGTGGAGCGACCCGGTGGCGCGCCAACTCGACGTGCAACGCGACGGATCGCGCACCACGTAACCCGCCACCCAGATCTTCGCCTCCGCACTGTCACCGGTCGGACCGACGGACTCGTCGTCCTCCTCGTTCCACCCGGTGTTGCCGATCTGGGGTGCGGTCGACACCACGATCTGCCGGTGGTAGCTCGGGTCGGTGAGGGTTTCCTGGTACCCGGTCATTCCGGTACTGAAGACCGCCTCTCCCAACGTCTGCCCCACCGCGCCGAAGGACATTCCCCGGAACACTCGTCCGTCTTCGAGGACGAGTGCTGCCGATGCAGCACCGATCGGGGTGTTGGATGTCGTGCCTGGGCCGCTCACGCGTTCTCTCCGTTCTGCTCGACCTCACCAGAGCCCGTCGCATTCGATGAATCTTCGTTGTCTTTGCTCCGCACCCAGGTCGGGTATACGGATTTGTCGTCGGCGCGGAACCCCGTGTCGATCTCGGTGCCGGTCGGCAGTTCCCACCGAATGACCAGCACTCCGTCTTTCGTCATGACCTTGCCCGCAAGTCCGCGTTCCGTACGCACCGCGCGAATCGAGGTCTCGGGAATCCAGATCGGCGTCGCACCGTCGCGCTCGAGCAGGATTCCGCTCGTGTAGCGCGCGATCTCACCGGCGGCGCGAAAGCCCAGATCACCCACCGCGATCCGGTCCTGCCAACTCGGTGCCACCGTGCTGCCGACGTACAGACCCGTCACCGGAGCAACCACAGGCGGCCCCAGTTCCCGTGGCACGGGCGGCAATTGCCCGATACGGTCGGCCTGCCGGCGGGCGCGTCCGCGCCAACCTCGGTACATGAGTCCGATCATCACTGCCCAGAAGATCGCCAGGCCGATGACCCACAATGCTCGTTCCACCAGCTATACCTCTTCTCGCGAGCGAACCGCTCCGTCGCGGGCGGTGATCCTGCCGCGCAGCACCGTGACGGTGACGCGGCCCGGTAAGGTCATCGATTCGTACGGGGTATTGGACGCCACGCTCGCCAGCTCGGGCCCGTGCACGATCCACTCCACGTCGGGGTCCACCAACACCAGGTTGGCCGGCTCCCCTACCTCCACGGGGCGACCCTGATCGTCGAGCCCGACGATCTCGGCGGGACGCTCGCTCATCACCCGCGCCACACCGCGCCAATCGAGCAAACCCGGCTTCACCATCGTGTCGATGACGATCGACAACGCTGTTTCCAATCCGAGCATTCCGGGGCGCGCAGCAGCGAACTCACAGCATTTGTCCTGCTCCGCGTGCGGCGCGTGGTCGGTGGCCACACAGTCGATCACTCCATCGGCAAGACCTTTACGCAGCGCGTCGACGTCGCTGGCCTCACGCAGTGGTGGGTTCACCTTGTTGACCGCATCGTAGGTTTCGAGACGTGAATCGTCGAGCAGCAGGTGGTGCGGGGTCACCTCCGCCGAGATCGTGATCCCCTGCGTTCTGGCCCATTTCACCAACTCCACCGTTCCGGCGGTCGACGCGTGGCAGATGTGGACCCGTGCTCCAGCGTCCCGCGCAAGGAGGGCGTCACGAGCGACGATCGATTCTTCCGCGGCCCGCGGCCAGCCTGTCAGGCCCAGCCGTGCCGCGGTAGGCCCCTCGTGTGCGACCGCACCAACGGTGAGACGCGGCTCCTCGGCGTGCTGCGCAATGAGCACACCCAACGCGCTCGAGTATTCGAGTGCGCGTCGCATGATGAGCGGGTCGTACACGCAGTGCCCGTCGTCGGAGAACATGCGCACGCGGCCGGTTCCCGCGGCCATGGTCGCCATTTCCGCGAGCTGCTTGCCCTCGAGGCCCACCGTGACAGCGCCCACCGGATGCACGTCGACGAGACCGACTTCCTGGCCGCGACGCCAGACGTGGTCCGTCACCACGACCGAGTCTGCGACGGGCGCCGTGTTCGCCATTGCGAACACGGCGGTGTACCCACCGATCGCCGCGGCAGCCGAACCCGAATCGATGGTCTCCGTGTCTTCCCGGCCCGGCTCACGCAGGTGCGTGTGCAGATCCACGAATCCGGGCAACAGGATCTGCCCATGCCCCTCGACCACCTCTACGCCGTCGGCCGCCAGCCCGGAGCCGATCTCCGCAATGGCCCCGTCACGCACCAGCACATCCGTCGGTTCGCCCTCGCCGTAGATCAGGACGTTCTGGATCAGCAACTCACCGGTCCGGTCTGCCACGCGCGCATCTCCTGTTTTCGTCTCGTCGTCGTTCGTCCGGTTGTCACTCATATGGTCACGTCCGCGGAGCCCACCAGCAGCCGGAACAACACGGCCATGCGCATGTGCACACCGTTGGTCACCTGTTGCAGAACCGCGGTGCGCGAGGAGTCCGCGACTGCGGACGCAATCTCCATGCCGCGCAGCATCGGCCCCGGGTGCAGCACCACCGCATGGTCGGGCAGAAGCGCCATCCGCTTCTCGGACAGTCCGTAATTGATCGAGTACTCGCGCTGTGAAGGAAAGAACCCGCCGTTCATGCGTTCGGCCTGAACACGCAGCATCAGCACCGCGTCCAGCCCCGGAAGCTCCGCATCCAGCGAATGCGCCACCGTCACCGGCCACGTGGACACGCCGACGGGGAGCAGGGTCGGCGGCGCCACCAGAACGACTTCCACACCGAGCAGCGACAGAAGCAATGCGTTCGACCGGGCGACACGACTGTGCAGAATGTCACCGACGATCGCGACGCGCTTGCCGTCGAGGCCGCCCAACCGTTGACGCAACGTCAATGCGTCGAGGAGTGCCTGGGTGGGGTGTTCGTGCGTTCCATCGCCGGCGTTGATCACCGCCGGACCACCGTCTTCGAGACCACCCGTCCATGCGGCGATCTGATGCGCCGCACCCGACGCAGGATGACGCACGATCAGCGCATCGGCACCCGCCGCTCGCAACGTCAGCGCGGTGTCACGCAGGGACTCCCCCTTCGACACCGACGAACTCGACGCGCTGACGTTGATGACGTCCGCACTCATCCACTTGCCGGCGACCTCGAACGACACGCGTGTGCGGGTCGAGTTCTCGAAGAACACGGTCATCACGGTGCGACCGCGAAGAGTGGGGAGCTTCCGAACCTCACGGCCGAGAAGGGCCTGTTCGAAACGTTCTGCCTCGTCGAGAAGTTCGATCGCATTCTCCCGGTCGAGGTCGGCGATCGACAGCAGATGTTTCACAGGTGCTTTCCCCCGGAGATCATGACCGCATCGCGGCCGTCGTGTTCGTCCAACAGGACCTTGACGTCCTCGGTGCGAGCCGTCGGCACATTCTTGCCGACGTAATCGGCGCGGAGAGGAAGTTCGCGGTGCCCCCGATCGACCAGCACCGCCAGTTGTACGGCTTTCGGGCGACCGAGATCGCGCAGAGCATCGAGAGCGGACCGCACGGTGCGCCCGGAGAACAACACATCGTCCACCAGCACGACCAGGGTGTTGTCGATGCCGCCATCGGGCACCGAAGTTCGCTCGAGAGGACGGTGCGGTTTGTTCCGCAGATCATCGCGATACAACGTGATGTCGAGTGACCCGATCGGCAGCCGCACACCGGAAAAATCTTCGATGCGATCACGGAGGCGATGAGCCAGAGTCGTTCCACGGGTGGGGATGCCGATGAGGACGACCCGTGCGCTCTCGCCGCCATCCGCGTCGAGCGCAGTCTTCTCGATGATCTGGTGCGCGATTCGCGCAACGGTACGACTCACGTCTGCCGCCGACAACAACTCGCGAGCCGACCGACTCGGGTCGGCAGATTCGTTTACGGGGAGAGACCCTTCGGGTTCGCTCACGCAACGACCTCCTTCTCCGCCTCACGGGACGGATCGTTAAAGGATGTCTGACGATCTCACTTTATCAGCGGCGGTCGGACCATCCGAACAGCTTGCCCGTGACAGTGCACACATGCGTCGGGGCACACATGCATGCATGTGTGCCCCGCCTGCTCGAAACGAATGCTCGCTACTCGATCGAATCGGTATTTCCGCTCGAAGTTCGCGGAGCGTGCGATGCATCGACGTCGTCTGTCGCGGAATCTGCAGCCCGTGACGACGTGGCCGCTGCCGCGGACCTGACCTGCGGTGCGACCAGCACGACCTGGCCGAGGACACCGTTGACGAAGCCGGGTGAATCGTCGGTGGACAACTGCTTCGCCAGTTCGACCGCCTCGTCGACGGCCACCACGGGTGGCACGTCGGTGGCGTGAAAGAGTTCCCACACGGCGATGCGCAGGATCGCGCGGTCCACTGCCGGGAGTCGCTCGAGCGTCCAGTCCTGCAGGTGCGAGGAAATCACCTGGTCCAGTCGGTCGAGGTTTTCTGCTACTCCCGTCACCACGGTGACGGTGTACGGCGGAACCGGAGCGACCGTGTCGTCCTTGCCGGACAGATCTGCGCGCTCCGAGGCAAGATTCACCGGATCGACGTCGCGGGCCTCGGCCTCGAAGAGAAAATCGACAGCCCGCTTACGCGCCTTGTGACGGGCGCCGAGCTTCTTGTGCGTACCGGCCACTCAGGAATTCACACGCCCGAGGTAGTTGCCATCACGCGAGTCGACCTTCAGCTTGTCACCGGTGTTGATGAACAGCGGAACCTGAATCTCGGCATCCGTCTCCATGATCGCCGGCTTCGTTCCGCCCGTGGAGCGGTCACCCTGCAGACCGGGGTCGGTCTGCTTCACGACGAGCTCGACCGTGACGGGCAGCTCCACGAACAGCGGTAGATCCTCGTGCACGGCAACCTGAACGGCCATGTTCTCGAGCATGAAACGTGCGCTGTCGCCGACGACCGTGGCGGAGACCGGGATCTGGTCGAAAGTTTCGCCGTCCATGAAGACGTAGTCGGAACCGTCGTGGTACAGGTATGTCATGTCACGGCGGTCGACTGTCGCCGTCTCCACCTTGACACCGGCGTTGAAGGTCTTGTCCACGGTCTTGCCGGACACGACATTCTTCAGCTTCGTACGCACGAACGCGGGGCCCTTACCCGGCTTCACGTGCTGAAACTCGATGATCGCCCACAGCTGTCCTTCGATCTTCAGGACAAGACCGTTCTTGAAATCGGTGGTGGAAGCCACTTGCTTCGCGTCTCCTATGTACGTTCGGTTCGGGACCGTCTACACGACAGTCAGGTCTTTGGTGGTGCGTGTGAGCAGCTCCGGACCCTGCTCACGGACCACGAGCGTGTCCTCGATCCGCACACCTCCGCGCCCGGAGAAGTACACGCCCGGCTCGACGGTCACCGTCGCACCGCACAGAAGTGTACCGGTGCCGAGCTTGCCGATTCCCGGAGCTTCGTGGATCTCGAGACCGACGCCATGTCCGAGTCCGTGCAGGAACAGTTCCCCGTGGCCCGCATCCTCGATGACTCGTCGCGCCGCGGCGTCCACCGACGCGACCTCGGCGCCCGGAACCAGGGCCTCTCGCCCGGCCGCCTGAGCGCGTGCAACCAGGTCGTACACGTCCCGCTGCCAGTCGGCCGGCTCTCCCAACACGAGTGTTCGCGTCATGTCCGAGTGATAGCCACCGACCTCGGCCCCGAAATCGAGTTTCACGAAGTCACCCGAGGCCAACATGTCGCCGGTCGGTCGATGATGCGGGACGGCCGAGTTCGCACCGGCAGCCACGATCGTCTCGAACGAAACGCCGTCAGCACCATGATCGAGCATGAGCGATTCCAGCCTGCGCCCAACTTCCCGCTCTGTCCGTCCCGGACGGAGACCACCTTCGTCGATCAGCGCAGCGAGCGCGGCATCAGCGGCCACGCAGGCGGACCGAAGCAGGTTCACCTCGTGCTCGTCCTTCACCATGCGCAAACGCTCGACGAGGCCGGAGGTCGGCACCAAGCGCACCGCAGGCGCAATCTCCGACCAGCCGTCGTGCTCCGCAACGGTGACGACGTGACTTTCGAAGCCGAGTTGCGTCGACGTCGACGCAGCGATCAAGCGGCGGGCACTGGAGCGGTCGATCTCGACGCGCAGATCGGGAACCTGCTCGGCCATCTGTGTCACATAACGGCCGTCCGTACAGATGACGGTGCCATTCTCCGAACTCGCGTCATCGGAGGCACTGACGAGCAACGCCGCGTTGGAACCGGTGAATCCGGTCAAGTATCGAATGTTCAGCAGATCCGTCACGAGAAGCGCCGGAACACCGTCGGAAATCAACAGGTCACGCAGCGCTGCGCGCCGGGAAGAGTGGTCGACAGACATGTTCCCCAACCTACCGCCCGAATCCCCCTCGTCACTTCCCTCCCGGCACCCATAGAGGGCCGTCGTTACGGTTCCTGTGGGGTAGGACACACGCCGCCGTAGCCCTCTGGCTACGCTGTGCCACATGAATGCGTGGGTGGTGCGCGGCCTCGGGATGGCCCTGATACATGTTGTTCTTCGTTCGCTCCTCGGAATTGCGATCACTCAGTGGCCGCTCCAGGGAAGTGCGCTGCGGATGATTGCGCTGGTGCTCGTCATCATCGCCGCTGTGCTCTGGGGGTGGTTCGACGCGAAGCGGGATCGCAAGGAGAATCCCGACCCGGAATTCGGCGCCGACCTCACCATGCGCTGGCTGAAGGCAGCCGTCCTCGGTGGTCTTCTCGCAGGCCTGGGGACCTGGTTTGCCGACTTCTTCGTGAACGCCACCGAGAATCCACTCTTCTTCGAGCTGACATCGGGTGCCGCCTTCACCGTGCTTTTGATCTTCGTGCCTGCGATGGTGGCAGTCATGGTCGCCCGACTGCTGCAGAACCGCACGAAGTCGGACAACTCCGATGACACGAATACCTCCGACACCGCGCACGTCGGCGCGCCTGCCGCCGCGGCAGCAGAGTCCGACTCCGGCCTGGGCACCGAAGTTCTCAGCCTCGACCAGCAGCACCAGGGCGATCCGTACGCCCAGGAGTACACCGGCCAGGACTACACGGGTTCGAACTACGACTCCGGCGACCCGGATGCAGACACCACGGTGTTCGACGCAATCTCCGACACCGGGGACGAGCCCAAGTCCCGCTGACATCGGGCCCGACACCCGGCAGGTGTGACTCAGAGAAGGATGCCGCCACCTGCCGGTGTCGGTTCGTCGCGTGCGATTGCCGAATAGGCAGCGGCCAACAGTGACGGGTCGGGACCTTCGAGCCGTCCCGGCTTCGCCAATCCGTCCAGCACGACGAAACGCAACAGACCGGCGCGGTTCTTCTTGTCTGTCTGCATGCCTTCGAGGAGCTGTCCGAACGCATCGGCGTCGTAGGTCGTCGGCAACCCCACCAACTCGAGAATGCTCTTGTGGCGATGGGCGGTGCCATCGTCGAGACGGCCGGCCACCCGCCCCAGTTCGGCGGCAAAGACGAGGCCCACGGCTACGGCAGCGCCGTGCCGCCAGCGGTACCGCTCCCGGCGCTCGATGGCGTGACCGAGTGTATGACCGTAGTTGAGAATCTCACGCAGATCCGATTCACGCAGATCGGCGGCAACGACGCCGGCTTTCACCTCCACGGAACGACGGATGAGTTCCGGCAGTACGGTTCCGGTCGGGTCGAGAGCGGCCTCGGGATCTTCTTCGATGAGATCGAGAATCACCGGGTCCGCAATGAAACCGGTCTTGATGATTTCCGCCATGCCGGCAACGATCTCGTTGCGCGGCACCGTTTCGAGCGTCGCCAGATCGACGAAGACGGCCGAAGGCTCATGGAACGAGCCGACCAGATTCTTGCCGGCTTCGGTGTTGATGCCCGTCTTTCCACCCACCGCGGCGTCCACCATCGCGAGAAGGGTCGTGGGCACGTGAACGATTCGCACGCCACGCATCCAGGTAGCCGCCACGAATCCGGCGAGGTCGGTGGCTGCACCTCCACCGAGACTCACGACGGCGTCACTACGGGTCAGGCCGATGCGGCCGAGCACCTCCCAGCAAAATCCCGCGACCGCGAGATCCTTGCCGTCCTCGGCGTCGGGGATCTCGATGCGATGGGCATCGACACCTTCTTCGGCCAGTGCCTCACGCACCGCTTCTGCGGTTGCTGCCAACGGCGGCTGGTGAAATATCGCCACCGTCCGGGTGCCCGACAGTTCGTTCACCAAGTCGCCCAGCAAGCCCCGTCCGATCACGACCGGGTAAGGATTCGCTGTTCGTACTTCCACACGTACCGGTTCGGTCACTTCACTTTGCTCCGCTCCGTAGTTTGTTCGGCCAGTCATCTGCCGAGCTTCGTCACCAACTGTTGCACCACCCGTGCGGGGCTGCGTCCGTCGGTCCTGATCCGGATCGTCGACACACTGCGATACAGAGGGCGGCGACGGCGCATCAGTTCCTGATACTTGGCCCGCGGGTCCGCCCCGGTCAACAGTGGGCGAGAGGTGTTGTTTCCGGTCCTCTTGAGGCCTTCCCCGACGCTGATCTCCAGATATATCACCGTGTGCCCCCGCAGCAGCGATCGCGTGCGCGACGACAGGATCGCTCCGCCACCGAGCGACACGATGCCGGTCTCGTTCGCGATCGCCCTGGCCACGACCTCTTCCTCCATTGCCCGGAAGAATGGCTCGCCGTCGCTGTCGAAGATCTCTTTGATCGTGCGCCCGGACTCCTGTTCGATAGCCGAATCGGTGTCGAAGAGCGGACGGTCCAATGCCTGCGCGAGTCGTCGACCGATCGTCGATTTTCCGGCGCCGGGTGGGCCGATGAGCACCGCGGTAGGAGCCATGGTCTAGCGCGGCGGACGGGCGGCGATACGTTCGTGGTAACGGCGGTAGTTGTCCGCCGTTTCCGCGATCGAGTCGCCACCGAACTTCTCGAGTGCCGTCTGCGCGACCACGAGTGCCACCATCGCCTCGGCGACCACACCTGCAGCAGGAACGGCACACACGTCCGAACGTTGGTGGATGGCAACGGCTTCGTCGCCGGTGGACATGTCCACGGTCGCCAGGGCGCGCGGCACAGTGGAGATCGGCTTCATGGCGGCCCGCACCCGGAGTGCCTCACCGTTCGTCATGCCGCCCTCGATACCACCCGCGCGGTTGGTGGACCGCTCGATTCCGTCTGATCCTGGGAGAATCTCGTCGTGAGCCTCGCTCCCTCTGCGACGTGCCGTCTCGAAACCGTCGCCGACCTCCACGCCCTTGATGGCCTGGATTCCCATGAGAGCTCCGGCGAGACGCGAGTCGAGCCGTTCGGCCCCGGAAACGAACGAACCGATGCCGACGGGAAGACCGTGCACCACGACCTCGACGACACCGCCGAGCGTGTCGCCATCCTTCTTCGCCGCCTCGATTTCCGCGATCATCGACGCCTCGGCAGCCTTGCCGAATGCGCGCACGGGACTGGCATCGATCGCCTCGAGATCGGCAGCGGCCGGTTCGGGCCCGACATATGGGTCCGACGCCCCGATCGAGATCACATGCGAAAGCACCTCTACGCCGAACACCTGTCGCAAGAAGCCACGTGCGACCGTTGCCGCGGCCACCCGTGCCGCAGTCTCACGCGCGCTCGCTCGTTCGAGGACAGGACGGGCGTCGTCGAAACCGTATTTGAGCATTCCCGAGTAATCGGCGTGGCCCGGACGTGGCCGGGTAAGCGGAGCGTTACGCGCCAGGTCTTCGAGTTCGGCCGGATCGACGGGGTCTGCCGACATGATGGTTTCCCATTTCGGCCATTCGGTGTTGCCCACCTCGATCGCAACGGGACCGCCCAGAGTGCGTCCATGACGGACACCTCCGACGATCGTCACCTTGTCGGCTTCGAACTTCATTCGCGCGCCACGACCGTATCCGAGACGACGGCGAGCGAGTTGGGTCGAAATGTCCTCGGAAGTCACCTCGACGCCCGCAACCATCCCCTCGAGCATGGCAACGAGGGCGGGACCATGGGACTCTCCAGCAGTTATCCAGCGCAGCACACCCGTATCCTTCCATGCCGCTCCCCCGGACGTGGACGCCGGTACGCCACTCTGTGCGCCTCGGTATCAGGTGAGCGCAATCGACAACGCAAGTACGGTCGCGCCACACATCGCCGCACCGTGTGGCAAACGGTCCGATCCCCCTCGAAATCGGACCGCCACACCGACGATTGCCGCCACGGCGGCCAGCAGCCAACATCCACCACCGCCGAATGCCGCGGCGCCGCCGACACCGGGAGCCAACTTCACGTCACCGGCGCCGATCGAACGCGGCGCCGATACGAACGCAACCGCGTAGATCGCCGCCAGCAGCGCCCCACCGATGAGTGGAATCATCGCTCGGTCCGTGGCGGCCCCGTACCCGATGATCGCCGCGAAGCCCGGAAGCGTGAGCGCGTTGGGTAGCCGTCGCGCTGTCACGTCTGCCGCCGTCGCGGCCAGCAACCACCAGACCAGGAAAAGTAATCCGACGATGGTTGTCAACCCTGCCTGCGTGACCTGATGGGAGGCGCCCCACCAGCCGACTGCTCCGCAGATCGCGGCACCAGTAGCTTGGCACCACCCTCGTCGCACGCGGCACGGCCGCACGAGATGCGACGCTGTTCTGCGAGCCGAGTCACCGATCAGGAAACCCAAGCCCGATCCCCATATGATGCCGCACAGTTGAATCCACCCCATGAGCAGACAGCATGGCCCGAAGACAGCTGCATCGGCGCACGCCGACCTGTACCGACAAGTGGGTTGGGGATCAACCCGCCCTGTGTGGACAACTACGCCACTGCGGCGCGCATCGCATCGCGGGGTGCAGGCAGGCCGGTGAACTGCTCCACTTGCCCGAAAGCTTGATTGAGCAACATCTCCAGGCCTCCCACCACGGTTCCGCCTGCGGCGGTCACGGCGTCCGCCAAGGGTGTCGGCCACGGGTCGTAGATCGCGTCGAGCACGAATGGTGCCTGTCCGAGTGCCACCGCGTGCGGCTGGGCGCCTGCAGCAGGCACAGTGCTCACCAGAGCGCAGGAGTTCCCTGCGACGTCGTCGAGCCCCGGGTCGTCGAATGTTGCGAAATGCATGTCCAGGCCCGCCGCCTCGCCGCACTGCAGTGCACCCGTCGCTCTTTCTCGGCTACGCGCCACCAGCGTCACGGCCCGAACGCCCATGTCCGCCAACGCGACCAGCGCCGGCCTGGCAGTCCCACCGGCCCCGACGACCACAGCGCTCGCGCCGGTGAGGTCACCGGCACCGCCGCCGTTCAATGCCCCGGTAACACCGTCGACATCCGTGCAGTCCGCTCGCCATCCGCCCTCGATCCGAACCAACGTATTCGCCGAACCCACGGACACCGCCCGGTCGGTCCTCTCGACCGCATACTCGAGGGCGGCGATCTTGCCCGGCATCGTCACCGACAGCCCCACCCACTCGGGCCCGAGCCCTCTCACGAAGTCCGGGAGTTGCTCGCCTGTGCACTCGACCCGCTCGTACGTCCATTCGGTCAGACCGAGCGCGCGGTACGCCGCCAAATGTAGTTGAGGCGACCTGGAATGCGCGATCGGACTGCCCAGAACCGCTGCCTTGCGGGCGTGCTCAACGACCACTGTTCAGAATTCCACTGTTCAGCGCCAGGGTGATGTTCGACAGGTGCTCGTCGTAACTCTTCGTGAACAGTGTCGTGCCCTGCGCGTCGATCGTCACGAAATAGATCCAATCTCCCGGCTCCGGGGATTCGACCGCCTCGAGTGCCGCGATGCTCGGTGAGGCGATCGGAGTAGCCGGCAATCCCGGGCTTGCATACGTGTTCCACGGCGTGACTCGAGCACGGTCCGCGTCCGTGGTCGCGAGTTCCGTCGTGTCGAGTGAGTAGTTCACCGTCGAATCGAATTGCAGCGGCATGTCGACGGCCAATCGATTCACGATGACCCGCGCGACTCGCGAGAAGTCCGCCGGCAGAGCTTCCCGCTCGACCAGCGACGCCGCGATCAGCATTTCGTACGGAGTAAGTCCGACTTGGTCCCCCGCCGTTTCGATTCCGGTCTCCTCGTACCTGACAGCACTTTCGCTCACGAGGTGCTCGAGGATCGCGGTGGCGCTCGCTGTCGGGTCGAAGTTCCAGCTACCCGCCGCAATCAGGCCTTCGAGCTGCCGCGTGGCATCTGGAACCTGGGCCACCTCGCTCTTCGCCCAGTCCGGGACACCGAGCGAGCCCAAGTCGGAGCTGGCACCTGCCTGGTCGAGTTCCTCGTAGCTGATGCACGACTCGCTGCCTTCGGTCCCCATGCAGCTCGCCTCGGAGATCAGGGTGTAAATACCCTTTTTCACCGCGCCCGTTTTGACGTCGCTGGCATCGTGCAACTGGCGCCCCTCCGAGATCACCATGTGACCCACCCGGGACGCAGGGTCGACAAGTTGGGTCACGGCGTCGACCCCCGAGATTTCGCTCGAGATGCCGTAGAACCCGGGATGCATCGTGTTCATCTTGGGGTTCTGTACTGCGGCGTTGTAGAACGCGGCCGTACTGGCCACCACGCCCTTGTCCAGCATCTCCTCGGCGATCTGCTCGGCCGTGTCGCCCGGGTGGACCTGAACGACGACATCGGGCCCGCCCGGACCTGCATAATCATCGGGAAGGCCAGGGCCACCGAACAACGCCTTGCCGCCGACCACCACCAGCCCAGCGAGGACCACCAGAATCACCGCAGCTGCGGCAAGACCGAACAACTTCCCCCGTCGCGCACGTCGCTGACCGGAACCGCTGCGGCGACCGGCGCCTGCGGCAATCTCCTCCGGAGCGACCCGGTCGGACTGTTCGTCGTAGTACCCCGCCTGGTCATACCCCGCCTGGTCGCCGTACTCCGACTCGTCGTACGGCTGGTCGTGATACCGGGGGTCGTACTGAGAGTCATCGTAGTACTGCTGTTCGTACCCATCACCGGCGTAGCCGTCTTCCCACTGGTTACCGCCCTGCTCTGGGCCGCCGTCGCCGTACGGCGATTGCGTGAAGCGCGGTGCAGCGAAGCGACTGGTGACAAATCCGTCGTCGCCGAACTTCGCGCCCCCGATTCGCTCGTCGTGCGTCCGCTCGTCACCGAATCCTCCGTCACCGAACGGAGGTCTGCGATCACTCACTCGTCGACCTCCGACGTCGCATCCCCGACTGCATCCGTAGACATCCCCGATCTGTTCCGCTCGTCCAACCAACCTTGCAAGATCGCCACAGCCGCCGCCTGGTCGATCAGTGGTCGCTGCGCTTTGGCACCTACACCGCTGTCGCGAAGCGCTCGTGCAGCGGTCACGGTGGTCAGACGTTCGTCCGACAGCCGAACCGGAGTCGGATCCACCTGCCGACTCAGTCGTTTCGCGAAGGCCACAGCAATCGAGGCGGCCTTTCCACGTTCGCCTCTCAATGTTTGGGGCAGCCCGACGATAACCTCCACTGCCTCGTATTCGGCGACAATGGCCGCGATACGCCTGATGTCGGGCGCGTCGGGACCGCGTTCCTTCGACCTCGGAACCGTCTCGACCGGAGTGGCCAGAATGCCGTCGGGGTCGCACGAGGCGACCCCGATCCGGACACTTCCGACATCGACTCCGATGCGCCTGCCGCGCCCCGGGTCGTCTGCACCGGGTCGATCCGGACCACGCACTGCAGCGGCCACCACTACTTGTTGCCCACCAACTCCGCGACCCGACTGCGCACAGAGTCGAGGGCAGTCGCGATTCCACTGGAGTCCGAGCCGGAGCCCTGGGCCATGTCTGCCTTGCCACCACCGCGGCCACCGATCGCCGGACCGAAGCTGGCGACGAGCTCCCCTGCCTTCACGCCTGCTTCCTGCGCCGCCTTGTTGGCGGCCACGACGAACGGAACCTTACCGTCGACGTCGCCGAGCAGGACCACCACGGCAGCCTGGCTTCCGAATCTGCCCCGCACGTCCTGAACAAGCGAACGCAGGTCGTTTCCACCGACACCCGCAGGAGCCGATTCGGCCACCAACAGCACCGGACCGACCCGACGTGCCGCGTCGACGTAGGAGCCGGCCGCCGCCAGTACGGCCTGTGCCTTCGACTGTTCGAGTTCCTTCTCGGCGACCTTCAGCCGCTGAACCAAGGCCTCCACGCGTGCCGGCACTTCTTCCGACGGCACCTTCAGGCTCGACGACAGGCCGGCGAGAAGTGCCCGCTCCTTTGCCAGGTACCGGTAGGAGTCGAGACCGACGTACGCCTCGACACGGCGCACACCCGAGCCGACGGATTGTTCGCCGAGCAGCGTGATGTTGCCGATCTGCGCCGAACTCTCGACGTGAGTGCCTCCGCAGAGTTCCATGGAGAACGGCCCACCGATATCGACGACGCGAACCTCGTCTCCGTAGTTCTCCCCGAACAGCGCCATGGCACCCATGGACTTCGCCTTCTGCAAATCGGTGACGAAGGTGTTCACCGCGTAGTTCTCGGCCACGGCTTCGTTCGCCACTGCCTCGATGTCCTGCTTCTGAGTGTCGGTGAGGGCACCCTGCCAGGAGAAGTCGAAGCGCAGGTAGCCCGGTTTGTTGAGGGAGCCTGCCTGAACGGCGTTGGGCCCGAGTACCTGGCGCAGTGCGGCGTGCACCATGTGTGTTCCGGAGTGGCCCTGCGTGGCGCCCTTACGCCAGGCGGGGTCGACCTGGGCGAGCACGACGTCGCCTTCGGTGATCTCGCCTTCGACGACGCTCACCTTGTGAACCCACAGTTGCTTGGCGATCTTCTGCACATCGTCGACCTTCGCCCGCATGCCGGTGGCGGAAAGTGAACCGAGATCGGCGATCTGACCGCCCGCCTCTGCGTACAACGGTGTCCGATCGAGCACGATTTCGACGTTGCGACCCGCGGCTGCCATGGGAACCCGTCGACCGTCGGAGATCACGGCGAGCACGTGCGCCTCGGACACCAGCTCACCGAACCCGGTGAACTCGGTCGGTCCGCGATCGAGGAGCTCCTTGTAGACGGTCAGGTCGGCGTGCGTTTGCTTGCGCGCCTGAGCATCGTCTTTCGCACGTTGACGCTGTTCGGCCATCAACGAGCGGAATCCGTCCTCGTCGACGGACAATCCCGCCTCCGACGCCATTTCGAGGGTCAAGTCGATCGGGAAACCGTAGGTATCGTGGAGAGCGAACGCCTGTTCACCACCGATGACGGTCTTGCCCTCGGACTTGACCGCTTCAGCGGCGCCTTCGAACAGTTTCGATCCGGAGCTCAAGGTCTTGAGGAACGCCGACTCCTCCCCGACCGCGACGGTTTCGATGCGCTCGAAATCGGTGTCGAGTGCGGGATACGACGGAGCGAGGGTCTCTCGCACCACGGTGATGAACTCGCGCATGGTCGGCTTGTCGGCACCGAGCAGCTTCGCGGAACGCACGATGCGGCGCAGCAGGCGACGGAGCACGTACCCCCGGCCGTCGTTGCCGGGGTTCACACCGTCGGCGATCAGCATGGCTGCCGTGCGCGCGTGGTCGGCGATGACCCGGAAACGCACGTCCTCCTCGTGAACACCGACCCCGTACCGGCGGCCGGTGAGCTCCTCGGCCTTCGCAATCACCGGCCGGACGAGATCCGTCTCGTACACGTTGTCGACCCCCTGGAGAAGGAACGCCACACGCTCGACACCCATGCCGGTATCGATGTTCTTCTTCGGCAGCGGGCCGAGGATCTCGAAGTCGTCCTTGCTGGTTCCGAGACCGCGCTCGTTCTGCATGAAAACGAGATTCCAGATTTCGAGGTACCGATCCTCGTCGGCCTCGGGGCCGCCGTCGACCCCGTACTCGGGTCCGCGATCGTAGTAGATCTCCGAGCACGGACCGCAGGGGCCGGGAATGCCCATCGACCAGTAGTTGTCGGCCATCCCACGTCGTTGGATGCGTGATTCCGGCACCCCGACCTCGTCGCGCCAGATATCGCGCGCCTCGTCGTCGTCGAGGTAGACGGTGACCCAGATACGTTCCGGATCGAACCCGTAGCCGCCGGCGCCCACGCTGCCGGTCAGCAACGACCACGCACTCTTGATGGCGTCGCGTTTGAAATAGTCGCCGAAGGAGAAATTGCCGGCCATCTGGAAGAACGTGTTGTGACGGGTCGTGACGCCGACGTTCTCGATGTCGAGGGTTCGCACGCACTTCTGCACACTCGTCGCCGTCGAGTACGGAGGCGTCTGCTGCCCGAGGAAGAACGGGACGAACTGCACCATGCCGGCATTGACGAACAGCAGATTCGGGTCGTCGAGAATCAGCGAGGCACTGGGCACCTCGGTGTGGCCGGCCTTGACGAAATGGTCGAGGAATCGCCGGCGGATCTCGTGAGTCTGCACGTCTTGGGTCCTTCACATATGGACGGTCGGGGCAACCGGCAGCGCCGCGGTTTCGCCACGCCAGCCGCTCACAAGCTTATAGGCCGCTGTGTACGTGCCTGATCAGTCCCTTCCACCCCGCACGATGCGTCGCAACTTCGGTACACGACCGGCCAGTTCACGCTCGCCGCCGTGGGTGGTCGGCTCGTAGTAGTTCACGCCGACCAAATCGTCTGGAGCGTACTGCTGGGTGATGACTGCGTCCGGATGATCGTGCGGATACCGATAACCGACTGCGTTACCCAACGCCTGCGCGCCCTGGTAATGACCGTCGCGCAGATGTGGCGGAACGAGGCCGGACTTCCCCGCCGCGACATCGCTCATCGCCGCCCCGAGTGCCGCGATCACGGCGCCGGACTTGGGTGCGGTGGCCAGATGAATGGTTGCCTGAGCGAGGGCCAGTCGCGCTTCCGGCATGCCGATCAACTGCACGGCCTGAGCGGCAGCAGTGGCCGTCTGCAACGCCGTCGGATCGGCCATACCGATGTCCTCACTGGCATGCACCACGAGTCGGCGCGCAATGAATCGTGGGTCCTCGCCGGCGGTGATCATGCGGGCCAGATAGTGCAATGCAGCGTCGACATCCGAACCGCGTATTGATTTGATGAAGGCGCTGATCACGTCGTAGTGCTGGTCGCCGTCTCGGTCGTAGCGCACGGCAGCCTTGTCGACGCTCGCTTCCACGGTGTCCAGATCAACGACGGCGGGTCCGCTTTGCGCATCGCGTTCGGCCCGATCCAGAGCGCTACCGGCGGCAGCTTCGAGCGCGGTGAGAGCACGGCGTGCGTCGCCACTCGCGAGGCGCACCAGATGGTCGAGCGCATCCTCCGTGATCGTGACCGCCCCATCCAACCCGCGTTCCTCGATACGAGCCCGTTCGATCACATCCCGGATTTCCTCGGCTGTCAGCGACGTCAGTTGCAGAACCAACGACCGCGACAACAACGGCGACACCACGGAGAAGGACGGATTCTCGGTCGTCGCGGCAACGAGGAGCACGATTCTGTTCTCGACGGCAGCGAGTAACGCGTCCTGTTGGGTCTTGGAGAACCTGTGGACCTCGTCGATGAACAGCACAGTCTGTTCGCCCACCAGGAGTCTGCGCCGGGCGAGTTCGATGACCCCGCGCACCTCCTTGACGCCAGAGGACAACGCCGACAGAGCTTCGAACCTTCGGCCGGTTGCCCCCGAGATCAGCGACGCGAGCGTGGTCTTGCCCGTTCCGGGCGGACCGTACAGGAGGACCGACGCGGCGCCAGAGCCCTCGACCAGACGTCGCAGCGGAGTCCCCGGTGCCAGCAGGTGTTGCTGGCCGACGACTTCGCCCAGGGTGCGCGGGCGCATGCGTACTGCCAGCGGCGCATCGTGAGAAACGCGACTCCGAGCGGCTGCGTCGGCGGACAGAGGTCCACTGTCACTGCCACCGAGTGTCTCGTCATCGCCCGCCACCGAACCGAACAGATCGCTCACGCGTTCGACGCTACAACGTTTCGCCTCGCATCCGGCGCTGCGGGGAACATACATCCGCTTCCACATGCTGCGATCTGAACAATCGGCAAACGTTCCGTGCACGCCGCGCGCCGAATTGGACAAACGACTTGGTCGACCTCTTATATGGACCCGTGATCTCCGACATGCCCTCGTCACCTACGCCCTCCGGACCCTCCGTTCGCCGACGCACCGTCTTGCGGGCCGGTGCCACTCTGACCGGGGTCGGAGTCGCTACCGGGGCAGGTTTGATCGGCGCCGGTGCTGCGGGAGCTCGAGCCGCCGGAGGCGACCCGTTCGCGCACGGCGTCGCGTCCGGTGATCCACTTCCCGACGCTGTCATCATCTGGACCCGAGTCACCCCCACCGCGGACGCCGTCCCCGGATCGGGCCGTGGCCCGGCCGTCACGGTCAGCTGGGAAATGGCCACCGATCGCGGCTTCTCGAACATCGTCCGCTCGGGCAGCGCGAGCGCCACTGCAGCATCCGACCACACCGTCAAAGCCGATGTGACCGGACTGTCGCCGAACACCGAGTATCAGTACCGCTTCGAGTTCGACGGGGTCGTTTCCGAGATCGGCTCCACTCGGACCGCACCGGCTCTCGACGCCGACATCGACAGCCTCCGGTTCGGAGTCGTCTCGTGCACGAACTGGGAGTCCGGATACTTCGGCGCCTATCGTCATCTCGCCCGGCGCGACGATCTGTTCGCGATCATTCATCTCGGTGACTACCTCTACGAGTACGAAACCGGTGAATACGGAACAGGCACCGGTGTTGTGCGCACCCACGACCCGGTCCACGAGATCGTCACGCTGGCCGATTACCGAATCCGGCACGCGCAGTACAAGACGGATCCCGACCTGACCGCTCTCCACGCAAAGATGCCGTGGATTGTCACGTGGGACGACCACGAATCGGCAAATGACGCGTACTCGGGTGGCGCCGAAAATCACGAACCGGCCACCGAGGGCTCCTGGCACGATCGCCGCGCAGCTGCCACGCAGGCCTATTTCGAATGGATGCCTGTCCGTTCCGCCGGCACTCAGTCCGAGCCTCGTCTCTATCGCCGGTTCCAGTTCGGAACCCTCGCCGAACTCTCGATGCTCGATCTACGCACCTACCGCAGTCGACAGGTATCGATGACCTCACGCAAAGCCGCCTCGCCGGACCGATCGATCACCGGGGCCGAGCAGATGGACTGGCTCCGCAAGGGACTCGTGTCGTCCGATGCGCAATGGAAACTCGTCGGGAACCCGGTGATGATCACACCGGTTGTATTTCCGCCCCTCGAGCCGCGCACCACGGCCGCACTGACCGAACTGCTCGGTGTGCCGACCAGCGGCATCCCGTACAACGTCGACCAGTGGGACGGGTACACCGCCGACCGCACACGCCTGTTCGACGCATTGCTCGCGAACGACGTCCGGAACACGGTCTTCATCACCGGTGACATTCACTCTTCCTGGGCGTGCGACCTTCCGGTGAATCCCGCGGCATACCCAGGTAGTCCTATCGTCGGCACCGAACTCGTCGTGCCCTCGGTGACCTCCAACAACATCGACGACATCCTGGGAACACCGCCCCGGACCGCGACGCTGGCCGCTGAGGAAGCGATCCGAGCGACCAACCATCACATCCGCTACAACGAACTCGATTCCCACGGTTATGCCGTGCTCGCCATAGATCGACAGGCGACCCAGATGGATTGGTACTTTCTCGACGATCGGACCGACCCGGCCACGGGCGTACACCGCGCCGCGGGCTACCGGACAGCCGCGAACGGTGGCCACGTCGAGCCTGCACCCCCACTCCCCTGACCGGCCCTCCCCGAATCGGTGAACGGATAACACATGAACTCGCTCCAGCCCACTCGCCGCCAGGTCCTGGTCGGCGGCGCGGTTGCCCTTACCGCCACCGCGATGACAGGTGCGGCTGCATCGCGCGCATTTGCCGCGCCTGCGGATCCTGGAATCGATGTTCATGTCGTCGTGGTCGACGGTATGAGGCCTGACGAACTGACGACGGACCTCACTCCGACGCTCACGCGTCTGGCGACAGCGGGCACCACCTTCACGGACGCCTCGGCTATCACCATTGCCGAGACCCTCCCCAACCACGCGGCGATGATGACGGGTGTTCTGCCGTCGCGAAACGGGGTGCCGGCGAATGCGATCTTCGACCCAGCGGAAGGCGGGACCCGTGACCTCGACCGACCGACGGACCTGTGGGCGCCGACCATGCTCGATCGGATCCGCGACGAGCTGGGATTCGTCACGGCCAGCGTGCTGTCGAAAGAATATCTGCACGGACTGTTCGGATCGCGAGCTTCCGTGGTCTGGGAACCTGCACCCCTGATTCCCGGCACCGAACACGCACCCGACACCTTCACGATGGATGCGCTGATCCGGACGATCGAGGATCATTCCCCGCGGTTCACTTTCACCAACCTGGGTGACGTGGACCGGGTCGGGCACATCGACCTGTCGGGTGTCTCCCTGCGAATTGCCCGGAACGCGGCTCTGCGGAACACCGATCGGCAGGTCGAACGATTCGTGCACCACCTCCAGAACACTGATGCGTGGTCGCGTTCGGTGGTCATCGTGCTCGCCGATCATTCGATGGATTGGTCGGAGCCCGCAAAGCTGATCGGATTGGACCATCCCCTCAACGCCGACCCCACGCTTGCCGGTCGGGTGCAGGTATGCCAGAACGGTGGCGCCGACCTTGTCTACTGGACCGGTGCCCCCGCGGACCGCGGTGCCGCCGTAGCACGAATCCGCGAGATCGTCGCCGGCATCGACGGCGTGGACACCGCCGTACCAGCCTCCGACCATGACCTCGGAGACCGTGCCGGCGACGTCGTCGCATTCTGTCGACCCGGGTGGCGGTTCAGTGACCCCACACCGCTGTCCAACCCCATTCCCGGCAACCACGGGCACAGCGCGACGATGCCGATCCCCTTCTTCGTCAGCGGGGGTAGTCCCCTCGTGCGGAGAGGACAGACGGTTGCCGGTTCGGCCCGCACCATCGACGTCGCACCGACTGTTGCCACCCTGTTCGGCCTGAACGCTCCGACAGGCGATTGGGATGGAAAAGCCCTGATGCAAGCATTCAACCAGCGTTGACGTTCGAGCCGGCTGATGGTCTGGAGGTCAGCCAGCAGGACTCGCCAGCTTGGCCGCAACCGCTTCCGCGTGTTCGGCGATGACGGCGTTTCCGGCCCCCTGCGCCGCACGTGCCAGCTGCTCCCAACGGCGACTCAGTGCCACCGTTCGCGGAGCGGAGAGAGCGTGTTCGCGAACCTCCGAGATCAACGTGTGATCGTCGCGCAAGAACAGGTAGGTGCTGATCCACACCCAGACCAACTGGGCCTCGACGATGCGAGCATCCAGGAACTCGTCATCGGCCAAGGCAGGCCACATGCCGACAACCTCGGCGCGCCAGGCTTCGGTCATCGCCTGTGCTCTGTCCTCGGAGAGGTCGATGCTGCACAAGCAGCCCGGGAACGACACGAGTGCGTACGCGATATCGAGCATCGCGTCCCGGAATCCACCCCACTCGTAGTCGAGGAACCGAACACCCTCGTCGTTGACGATGATGTTGTCCGGACACAGATCCGAGGGACTGAACGCCCGAAATCGTCCGCTGTCGAACAATTTCTCGGCCTGCGTGACTTGTTCGACCGCATCGGCGGGAACCTCGATTCCGAGGTGATCCTGCAAGAGTCGGGGCACCTCGGCAACGGCCCGACCCACCTGGCCGGCCACGAAGTCGTCGCATTGCTCGACCTCCGCCCTGCGAAGCAATGCGGTGAAGTCCTCTTCGCGTCCGACGGTCGCAGCGTGCATCCGCCCCAGAGCCTGCGCCATCGCCATGAGTGTGTTCGTGACCGTGTCCGTATCGGAATGTTCGAGCAGCGAGCTGATCGATGTCGCATCGCCGAGATCACTCAACACGAGGATGCGCGCGTCGAGGTCGGATGCCAACAGCTCGGCACCCGGCCGCACATCGGTGTGCAGTGCGGTGGCGAACTGGTAAGAGACGGCCTCCCGCAGAAAGGCGGTATGGGAATCATCGGGCGGCCCCTCGCCGTCGGGCATCCACGAGTCGGTATGACCCCCGTCTCGCACTTGCTTCACGACGAGAGTTCTCGGCAGCGAGAACGGATTCTCGGCGACTCTCACCCGCAGCACGATGGTGGGGCCACTACCCCCGAGATCGACGGGATCCACGAGGGTCACGGGTGCGCCGGTGCGCCGGGTGAGCAGCTTCTCGGCTGCGGCAACTACCTCGGAAACGGGGTCTGCCAAAATTGCGATCATCGGTAACCAACCTACCTTTTGGTGACGCACGTCATCGACCTTCCCCGTCGGCCTGTCAGGCGCGGGCGATCGATTCCCAGTTCGGATCGTCGACCACCGCCACGAATGTGACATGACTCACATCCGGGACGTGGGCGATCGATCAGTTCACGTCACTTGCCGGTCGCCGCACCTTCGCCTGTGTCTGCCTTCGCGGATGCCGATTCAGTGGGTCCAGCATCTCCCGTTTCGGTGCTCGGCGCTTGTTCCTTCGGTACCGGCTTGGCATCGATTCCGGACTCTTTCCGTTGCGCTGCCGTGATCGGCGCCGGCGCATCGGTCAGCGGGTCGACGCCGCCGCCCGACTTCGGGAAGGCGATCACCTCGCGAATCGAATCGACTCCGGCGAGTAGTGCGGTGATCCTGTCCCAACCGAAGGCGATTCCACCGTGCGGCGGTGCACCGAACGCGAACGCGTCGAGGAGGAACCCGAACTTCTCCCGGGCCTCCTCCTCGGAGATACCCATGACACCGAATACACGCTCCTGCACGTCTTTACGGTGGATACGAATGCTGCCACCGCCGATCTCGTTGCCATTACAGACGATGTCGTACGCATAGGCCAGAGCCGATCCGGGATCCGTGTCGAAGGTATCGAGCGACTCCGGCTTGGGAGAGGTGAACGCGTGGTGGACCGCGGTCCACGCGCTCCAGCCGAGTGCCACGTCCCCGCTGGCGGTGGCGTCCGCTGCAGGTTCGAACATCGGGGCGTCGACCACCCACACGAACGCCCACGCGTTCTCGTCGATGAGATCCTGCTTACGGGCGATCTCACCGCGTGCAGCGCCGAGCAACGCCCGCATCGCCTTGGTGGGGCCGGCGGCGAAGAAGATGCAATCGCCCGGCTTCGCGCCCACGTGCGCGGCGAGGCCCGCACGCTCGTCCGCCGAAAGGTTCTTTGCGACCGGTCCGGCGAGCTCGCCGTCCTCGCCCACCAGAACGTAGGCGAGCCCCTTCGCTCCGCGCTGCTTCGCCCACTCCTGCCAAGCATCGAGTTGGCGGCGTGGCTGACTCGCTCCACCGGGCATGACGACCGCACCGACGTACGGCGCGCGGAACACACGGAACGGTGTCTCCGCAAAGTACTCGGTGCACTCGACCAACTCGAGGTCGAATCGGAGGTCAGGCTTGTCCGAACCGTACCGACGCATGGCTTCCGCGTAGGTCATCCGAGGGATCGGCTCGGCGATCTCGTGGCCGATCAGACGCCACACCGAAGCGAGAATTTCCTCCGCGAGGAGGATCACATCGTCCTGGTTCACAAAGCTCATCTCGATGTCGAGCTGAGTGAACTCGGGCTGACGATCTGCCCGGAAGTCTTCGTCGCGGTAGCAGCGAGCGATCTGGTAGTACCGCTCGATTCCACCGACCATCAGCAACTGCTTGAACAACTGCGGACTCTGCGGGAGCGCATAGAACGACCCCGGTTGCAGCCTGGCGGGCACCAGAAAGTCGCGAGCACCCTCGGGGGTGGAACGAGTCAGCGTGGGTGTCTCCACCTCGACGAACTCGTGGTGGGCCAGAACCCCGCGCGCTGCGGCGTTGACCTTCGAACGCAAACGAATGGCCTGGCCGGGGCCTTCGCGACGGAGGTCGAGGTAGCGGTGTTTGAGTCGCGCTTCCTCGCCTGCCTGATCGTCGAGCTGGAACGGCAACGGCGCGCTTTCGTTGAGCACCTCGAGGTCCGTGGCGTTCACCTCGATGGCGCCGGTCGCAATCTCGAAGTTCCGGTTACCTTCCGGTCGAGACTCCACCGTGCCCGTGATCTTCACGCAGTACTCGGCACGAAGTCGATGCGCTTGCTCCGCCGCAGGTCCTTCACGGAACACGACCTGCGAGACACCGGAAGCGTCGCGCAGGTCGATGAACACCACTCCACCGTGATCGCGGCGCCGGGCAACCCAACCGGTCAGGGTCACGGTTTGCTCGGCGTGCTCGGCTCTCAGAGAACCGGCGAGATGTGTGCGTAGCACGGGATTCCTTTCGAAACGTGGAGCAAGCTACTTCTTCGGCTGTGATCCTACGGAGACGTACGGCGCGATCGGAAACGCCCACCCGATTATGGTCCGTGGTCTCCGGGCTCGCCGACAAGTCGGCGTTTCGACGGCATCCTGCTGCACCTGCCCCGGAATCCGGCGCTACTGCTAGCATCCGGGTTGTTGCTGGTCCACCCTTCTTCGGTTGCGCGGAATGGTGGGGTAACAGGGAATCCGGTGAGAATCCGGAATTGGCCCGCAGCGGTATTCGGGAACGACCGTCGTCAACAGCACTGGGTACACATCCGCGTATGTGCGGGTGAACCCGGGAAGCGGCGACCAGTAGGCAGTGCCTTCGCACACGCCCGTAAGTCCGAAGACCTGCCAGCACACCACACGAGAGATGCGTGTGGTGACCGACGGCTTCGAGGCACAAGCCAGGGTCCCCGCCGATGGTGCGTTACTGTGCGCCTTCCGCGCGGTGCCTGAGTGCCCCTTCGAGGTCCTCAACAGGCGAGGACACCGATGAACACGCTCGACACAGCGCCACAAGCGGTGCGTGGGCCCATACGTGCCGCGTCCACTGCACCACTCGTCCGCACCACCGTGATCGCTGCGGGCGTCACCGCCGTGCTGGTCGTCTCCGCACTGGTCGCGGTCGGGATCGGAACGGTCCCGATCCCATGGTCGGACACCGTGCACTACCTGTCCGCCTACGTCACCGGCAGTGTCATCGAGCCTGACGAGGTCACCCGCTATCGCATCATCGCCGATACACGGCTGCCCCGCGTCCTGCTGGCGATCGTGGTCGGTGCGGGATTGTCCATGGTGGGTGTGGCGGTCCAGGCAATGGTGCGCAATGCGCTCGCCGACCCTTTTGTGCTCGGCATTTCCTCCGGCGCTGCGGTCGGCGCGACGTCGGTGATCTTGTTCGGGGTGTTCGCCGCGATGGGAATCGCCGCAATCTCGTTAGCCGCCTTTATCGGCGCCCTGGTGGCGACCGTGCTCGTCTATGTCGCTGCACGCACCCGCGAGGGTCTGTCGCCCCTGCGTCTTGTGCTCACCGGTACAGCCTTGGCTTACGGGTTCTCCGCGATCACCACTGTCATGGTGTTCGTCTCCCCGCGCGGCGAGGATGCCAAGTCGGTGATGTTCTGGTTGCTCGGCAGTCTGGCGCCGGCCAGATGGTCGGCGTTACCTGTCACCACCGGCGTTGTGGTCATGGGTGCGATATTGCTCCTCGTGTGGTCCACAAAGCTCAATGCCTTGGTCATGGGTGACGATGTGGCCAGCGGCCTCGGTTTGGATGCGCAGCGGTTCCGTGTGCAGCTGTTCGTCGTGTGCGCGGCCATGACCGGGACTCTTGTCGCGATCGTCGGAGCGATCGGATTCGTCGGCCTCGTCGTTCCGCACGTGACACGCATGATCGTCGGCGCAGACCACACCAGAGTGCTCATCATTGCTCCTCTGTTGGGAGCCGTCTTCATGGTGTGGGCCGACGTGATCAGCCGCGTCGTAGTCGCACCCTCGGAGCTCCCCATCGGCGCGATCACCGCGTTTGTCGGTGTCCCGACGTTCGTACTCCTCATGCGTGCCCGCCGCTACACGTTCGGCAACACATGACGACGGGGCTTGGCCGCCGCATAACGACCCCCACCGACACACAGACGTCGACTGAACCACGATGCCGACAGAAGGAACCTTCCGCATGGACTTGACGATCGAGGACCTGACCGTCGAGGTCGCCGCGAGCACCTTGATAAGGGGCGTGGACCTGGCGGCACGTCGCGGCGAACTCGTGGGACTCGTCGGACCGAACGGCAGTGGCAAGTCGACAATCCTTCGGTGCGCATACCGCGCTCTGCGGCCCACTGCAGGCCGTGTACTGCTCGATGGCGCCGACGTACAGAGCATGACGATGAAACAGAGCGCCCTGCGCCTCGCCGCGCTGAGTCAACAGGCGACAGTCGAATTCGGATTCACCGTCGACGAGGTCGTGGCCACCGGCCGCCTGCCGCACACCAGCGCGCTCGGTCGCGACAGCCACGATTGCCACGCGATCGTCGCCGAGGCTCTGCGAACTGCTGGGGCCGCCCACTTGTCGTCGCGTTCCTACCTGGAGCTGTCCGGTGGCGAACGGCAGCGCGTCCTGATCGCCCGAGCTCTCGCCCAGCAACCGCAGGTCCTCGTTCTCGACGAGCCCACGAACCATCTTGACATCAAGCATCAGATCGACGTTCTACGTAAAGTCCGCGACCTGGGAATCACGGTGCTCGCTGCGCTGCATGACCTCAACCTCGCAGCGATGTTCTGCGACCGGATCTATGTCCTCGATCGGGGCACCATTGTCACCTCCGGAACCCCACGTGAAGTGCTGGTGCCGAGCATCGTACGCGACGTATTCGGCGTCGAAGCGCACGTGATCACTCATCCCCATACCGGTGCACCGCAACTTCTGTACTCGCCGAACACGATGTCCGACGACCCTGCCACCCATCTCGAGGAGATCACCACCGCATGAGAATCCGCAACGCGTTGACCTGCTCCGCGCTCACTGTGTCCGCCGTCCTGCTTGCCGGATGCGGCGCCCAGATCGATGACACCTCCACCGAGGCAGCGGCCGGATATCCGGTCACAGTCACCAACTGCGGTGTCGAGAAGACCTTCGACGCGCCACCGGACAACGTGGTGGTCAACGACATCAACATGACGGAGATGATGTTCGCGCTGGGCCTCGAAGACCACATGGCCGGCTACATTCTCAGCGACTCGAAGGACGGTAATGCCGCCGCGTCCCCATGGAAGGACAGTTTCGAAGCGGTGCCGCTGCTCGGCACCAAGATCAACAAGGAACTCGTCCAGGGCGCAAGTGCCGACCTCGTTTTCGCGGGCTGGAACTACGGATTCACCGAATCCAGTGGTGTCACACCGGACGTGCTGGCGAACGTCGGCATCCCCAGCTACGTTCTCACCGAGTCTTGCCGCCAAGGCGACAGTACCGCTCGCGGCATCATGGATCCGATCCAAGCGCTCTACACCGACATCGACAACCTCGGAACGATCTTCGGGGTACCCGAGCGGGCCGACCAGCTGATAGCCGACTACAAGAAGACGATCTCCGATGCCCGCGCGACAATCCCCGCCGACAGGCCGGCACCCACGGTATTCCTGTACGACGACGGCACTACTCAGCCACTCACTGTCGGTACCAACGCAGCGGCACATGACGTCATCACACGCGCGGGCGGCAAGAATATCTTCGATGACATCGACGACAGCTGGACCGATGTCTCCTTCGCCGCGGCCGCCGACCGCAATCCTGACGTGATACTGATCAACGACTACGGCAGTACTTCTGCAGAGCAGAAAGAAGAATTCCTTCGAAGCCACCCGCTGATGGCGAGCACGACGGCAGTCGAGAACGGCAACTTCTTCGTGCTTACGTACCCGCAACTGACCGAAGGCCCACAGAATCCTCAGGCCATCGCGGATTTCGCCGAGTACCTAAACACACTCAGCGACTCCTGAGTGGACCTGGATTCTCGTACCGGCCAAGGACGTCAGAACAACGTGAGTGTCTCGGCACGGGCAGATTGTGCGCCCCGTGGGCCGGGTGCGCCAGCGCCCTCCACAGCACGCTGCCGCTGTGCTGGCGCCTCCGACTCGACGCTGGGCACGAGTCCGTGCTTGACGATCAATGGATCGAGGCGCCGCTTCAACCACGCCTTGTATTCGGTACTGACGTAGGCGCCGCGACCGTACAGCTGCCGGTACTGCCGAATCAGGGCGGGGTGTTCCGCTGCCAGCCACGTCAGGAACCACCCCTTGGTACTCCCCCGCAGGTGCATCGGAAACGCGGTAACCGAATCGGCACCGACGTCGGCAATGGCACCGAGTAGTCCGTCGAGGTGCCGTTCGGAGTCGGTGAGAAACGGGATGACGGGCGCGACCATGACATTGCACGGCAGGCCGGCATCACGCAGGGCGCGAATCAGGTCCAGTCGCGCGCGTGTGGACGGGACCCCGGGTTCCAGGGACTTCTGCAGGTCCTCGTCGTGGATCGCGAGTGACACCCCGATACTCACCGGAACCTGCTGCGCGGCCAACGACAGAAGCGGGATGTCCCTGCGAAGCAGCGTCCCTTTGGTGAGTATCGAGAACGGCGTGCCCGATTCCACGAGTGCTCGAATCACTCCTGGCATCAATCGGTAGCGGCCCTCTGCACGCTGGTAGGGATCGGTGTTCGTCCCCAGCGCGACGTGGTCACGCTGCCACGACTTCCGGGAGAGTTCCCTCCGGAGCACCGCGCCCACGTTGGTTTTCACCACGATCTCGTTGTCGAAGTCCGACCCTGCATCGAGATCGAGATATTCGTGCGTGGGCCGCGCGAAGCAGTATTTGCATGCGTGCGAGCAGCCTCGAAATGTGTTGACGGTGAAATGGAATGGAAGGGCTGCTGCGTCCGGAACTTTGTTGAGCGCGCTCTTGCACAGCACTTCGTGGAAGGTGACCCCGTCGAAATCGGGGGTACGCACGGTCTGCACCAAACCGGAACGATCGAGACCGGGCAACGCACCATCGTCGAGGCCGATCGCTTGCCCGTTCCATCGCATGACCTAATGCGAACATACGTTCTAATGCCTGTCAATGCACTGGCCCCTCATGCCTGAACAACGCCGCGCCGAGTAGCGCCGGCCTGTGGTGCTGGTGGTCGGCGCTACTCGGGTCAGGCACGGTCAGGCCGCTTGGGGGCCGGCGCGTTTGCTGACGGTGGCGCGGTGGTTCGACGGCAGCGGCTGCGGTCGCGTCCCAAACGGTGAAGGCGGCAGGAACCAGGGATGCCGATCGGTACCCATCCGAACGTCCCACCCGGAGTGATGCAACAACCGGTGGTGAGTCGCCGGGGGGAATTTCACCCCCCGGCGCTCTCAGAACCGTGCGTGACAGTCTCCCGTCACACGGCTCCCGACGTCGAGCCTGAGGGCAATGCCCCGTGTCGCCAGTGGACGAACATGCCCGGATACTCGGAGGCGATCTCCGCCAACCTGCGTCGCGCTTTCGCTTTGTAGCGATGCAGGTGCTTGTATTTCCGGCACGCCCAACTCACCAGATGGCGGTTGAGTGCTTCGGCCAGGAAGCCGATCAACGCGGACTTGTAGAAGCGCCCGTAGTAGTTGATCCAGCCCGCCACCACTCGATTGATCCTCGCGCGACCTGCTTGAAAGAGAGGTCGGTACGGCGACCCAGACGCCACCCACGAATAACCGAACCCATCGACTTGCACGCAGCCTTGCTGACCGCCGGAAGGAAACCGACCTTCCAACCGTCGCTATGGATGCGCGCATACCGCGGGCGGAACGTGTAGCCGAGGAACGTGAACTCGACCAACGCACCAGCGATGCGAGGTCTCCCGTCCTGGGCGCAGTACACGATCCGAGTCTTCTCAGGATGTAGTCGTAACCCGAACTTCCACAACCGGGCAGCGATCAGGTTGCGTATGAACTTCGCTTGCTTCTCGCTGCCGCAATGGACGATCGCGTCGTCGCAGTACCTCTCGAACCTGACCCGGTCCTGGCCGTCATGCAACCACCGGTCGAATGCATAGTGCATGAACAGGTTCGACAACAACGGGGAAATCGCAGATCCTTGTGGGGTCCCGCGATCCCGGGACGCCAACGTCCCGTCCGACTGTTGAATCGGTGCCGTGAGCCACCGCCGCACATACAACAGCACCCACGGCAGGTCGGTGTGATGCTCTACCGCCTTCAGGATCGGTTCGTGCGGCACGTTGTCGAAGAACCCCTGAATGTCCAGATCGATCACCCAGGACTGTTCCCAACACCGCTGACGGCAGGTTGCGACCGCGTCCAACGCAGACCGCCCGGGGCGGTAGCCATACGAGTCGGGGTGGAACACCGGTTCCGCCTCCGGCTCGAGCGTCATGGTCACCACCGTCTGAGCAATCCTGTCCGCGACCGTCGGCACGCCGAGCACCCGCACACCCTTCCCACCTACCTTCGGGATCTCCACCGCCTTGACCGGCGGCGGGAAATAAGATCCCGACGACATCCGATTCCAGATTTTGTACAGGTTGTCCTTCTCGTCCTGCGCAAAATCTGCCAGTGACTGCCCGTCGATCCCAGCAGCCCCCTTGTTGGCCTTCACTTTCTGATATGCAGCCCAGACCAGGTGCTTGGAAATATCAAACGCCTTGCCCCCAGACCTTGTCTCGATCATCGGATTCCTCCCAACAACAGCTGGTTGATCAGTAATCGACACACGACGACCCGACCCCTTCGCTCCACTCCCATTACAGGCGCTTCACCACTACTACGAGCCGGTCCGCCCTCCTGCCCCGCAGGTCGGTATCACCGACCGCCTCAACGCTCTTCACGTCTTGACTGTGTCCTTCTCGCCGAACGCAATACGTTCGCCGGTTCGGGGCGAGGAGTTCTCCTGTTCCGTATCGAAGCCGTCTGGTCGAGCTCGCGCCACCTATATGCCGGACACCACCGAGGCAGGAGGCAGATGACCCCTTGGCTCATCCCGGAAAAATCACCAGTTTCCGGTTTTGATGTCATCTCATGCGTTACGACACGTCGTCAGTGGTTCACTCACGTTCGCCTTCTCGACCCTCACCTGCCGCCGTCATTGCGGCGACTTTTCCATGACGCTCACCACCACGGCTCATTCACCGCAGCAGCTCATGGCGGTTTGGAACCACCCTCTGCCGGGCGACCCCGAAGGACCTTCCTTCATCTTCGATACAGCACTACAACAGCAAGATTCAGCTTCTACATCAGAACCTCACTCTCGTATTCAGGACACACGGTGAAATCCGCACAACAACACCAGATTGTCCATATCGGTGGGCCCGTGATCGACCCAATGAACAATGTGATGGCCTTCGCACCACGACGGTGGTGCCCCACAATTCGGGAACGCGCACCCACGATCACGGGCCACCAAAGCACGGCGTTGTTTACCGGTCACCGTGCGGACCGCGTCCCCCAGATCAAGGGGTGCACCATGCGGGTCGACGACCACGGCGGACAGCACACAATCACACGACAACAGGCGTGCCGTGTTCACCGTGATCGGGCCCATCCACGACGCCCACCCCACATGATCGCGATCCAAATCGGCGAACAGATCCCGATACGCGCTCTCGTCCGGTGGCGGGTCCGATGCCGACCGGTCTGATGCCGACCGGTCTGATGCCGACCGGTCTGATGCCGACCGGTCTGATGCTTCCTGTTCCGGGGCCGGGTGCCCGGCCAGATCCGCAGCCTTCACGGTCACACTGATGTGCGGTTTCTGCCCACCCTCGACCGGTCCCGCACCGGAGGCCAGATACCGGCGCAGCAGCTCGGCGAACCCATCCGCCCGACGGCGCGCCGGAGACCGCGCATCCCGGGTGCCATCAGTGGCGGGCCGCGGTGTCGACAACCCCGACAACGCCGCCAACAACGCATCCCGACACGCCGGTAACGCTTCCGCCGGCATCGCGGCCGGCGGTTTCTCACAGAACCGCACGATCAACCCCGCATGCGCAAGCGAAATCTCCCCCGCATCCACGGCGGCCCCGACCTCCCGATGATCGCGCAACGCCGCCCCCAACGCGATCAACCTCCCTGCCGCCCCCACCTCCAACAACGTGTTGCACGCCAACCACATTGTGGTGCTCCGATACCCGAGCACATCCACCTCACAGCGGGCACCGACCTCCGCCACCAGACGCACCCGACGCGCCTCCAAACGCGCAATCTCGGCCGACAACTCCAACACCGACTCACACAACTGCCGATCCGCCAACTGCCACGACTCCGGCGCATTCGTCGCCAACCGCAGCGCATCCGCCCGCAACTGCTCGTCTACCCCGTGGCGTGCATCCCCCGACCCCATACACACACCCTAAATCGAACACCCGTTCGAGTCAATGACTCGTTGAAATTTGGGATCGACCCGGCCGAGGTCCGGATTCGAGCGCAACAGGGCAGAAGCAGATGTCGCGTAGCGACACCCTCCATGCGCAGCTCTCGGTGTACGCGTCCGACCCAATCCAGCGGCACTGCAGCTCTCGCCCACGGCCGGACAGGCGTCGACGAAGATCTCGCGAACAGCACACGATCAAACCGTTCCGGTGATCGGAAATCGCCAGACGTACAGGAAGTCCACTTCCGATGGGAACATCTCCTCGACCTCGCATGTCACCGGCGAGCGGCCATGAACATGCGGCACGCCGTGCGGTACTCCCGTACCGATCCGAGGCGAGTGCGATAGAGTCACGGGGCACGCTTTCCACCTCGGGGGGATGAACTTGAGCGAACTATTCGTCGTCACTGACGGCATTCGGGATTACGGCAACACGGCCGCGCAGGCAGCAGAGCAGGTCGGTAGCGCAGGCGCCATAGACCTTGCCGCCAATATGGCTGCACTCGCACCCGTTCTCGGGCCGATCGGCGCCGACTTCCTGGCCTCGTTCGCAAATGCGCAGACCATTCACGCGAAACAGGTTGCGGCACTTGCCCATCACTACGGACAAACCGCTGCCGCCGCCCACGCGACCGCCGAATCATACGATTCCACCGACGGAGCCACATCCTCCGCATTGGGTACGGTCGGCCAGGGTCTCGACGCAACACAGGGAACCGGAGGCACAGCATGAGCGATCCGTATTCGGCCCCTCCGCAGACGGTCATGGACCTTCTTCAGGGAAGCCCTGTCGGCGAGGCATTGAACACGCCGCTGCCCGCCACTCCCATGGAAGCGCTACAGAACTCGCCGCTGGGCCCTCTGCTCGACACACCAGTCGACGGTGCCGGGCTCCCTGCCGGACCGGAGTTGCCGCCGCTGCCGCAACTGCCACCTCTCCCGCCCAACCCGATCGAGGCAATCCTTCAGGGGCTGCCCATACCGGCATTGCCCGGAATCGACGAGTTGTTCAAACCGTTGACGGATCTCGCCGGTTCGTTCGGCACGGGCTCACTGGGAGCGTTCGATCCGACAGCGATTCTCACCGCATCCTCCGGAATGATCGATCAGGCCATGTCGTTGAGCATGACCGGACTCAAGGTCCTCGACCAAGTCTGGGAGAGCGACGCAGCACAATCGGCCCAGGCACAAGGCCGGCAAGCCCAGGTCTCCGGGGCAGAGCTCAGTGAACGCGGAGACCAGATCTCCACCACGACACAGAGCGCCGCGGCATCCGTTGCGCGCGGAAACGCCAATCTGGCAACGATTTCCCAATCGTTTGCAGCCACTGCCACTGCTGCCGCCCCGATGATCATGACCCCGCCCGGTCAAGCCATGCTCCTGGCCTCGGCTGCTGAGCATCTCAAAGCTGCTATCGGCGTCGTCACCAACACGCGAACCGAACTCAGCGAGCAGACACTCACGATGAACGGGCTCGCTGCCGAGGTTCCCGTACCGCCACCACCCGCGGTTCCCGGAGCCATCGGTGGACAATCGCCGTTCGCCCTCGCCAGCACGGTGATCGAGAAGGTCGGCCAACCAATGGTCTCGACCATTACCAGCGGTATCGAGGACATAGCCAGCACCCACGCCGCGGGCGTGTCGGCGGATCTGCCGACCGGTGCCGACGGACTGTCGCGCACAACCCCGTCGTCCGCCGGAGTTGGCGGTGGCGGTTCGGCGGGTGGTGCCCTGGGCGGCATCGGCGGCGGCGTGATCGCCGGCGGCGCAGCCGCAGCATTTCGCGGTCCCTCCGCACCCGCAGCACCGGCCGCTGCCGCACCGGTTGCCGGTGCATCCTCGACCCCTGCAGGCGGACCGATCACCAGCGGTGCGACCAGCAGGACAATGGGTGGTGTACCGATGGGAGGCATGGGCGCCATGGGTGCGGGAGCACGCGGCGGTGGAGACGACGAATCAGGCCGCAGCACGCCGAACTACCTTGTGAACGCCGTTGACGAGAACGCTTTCGTCAGTGACCTGCCGATGGTCACGCCGGCAGTCATCGGCGGCGAGGATCAAGACGAGGACCCCTTCAGCGCCCCGTCCTGACCATTGAGCCGAGTGGCAAATCGATGGTAGGCAACGAAATGTTTCGTTGCCTACCATCGATTGCTCACTCGGTCAGCTCGGCCACCTCGTGATCCGTCAGAACCGCCCGTGACGAACCACCCGTCGACTTCACCAAGTCGACGGCCCGGTACAGCGGCCGCTCTCCGAGCGCGGCATCGCGCGCTTCGGCCCGCAATTGTTCGATCAGCGCCGAAGCGATCGAAACGGCAGGCACCGATTCACTGCGCGACAACGCATCTGCGAGGCCACGGAGTCCGAGGATCTCGAGCTCACGCCCGCCGTCATTCGTGTACAACGCAAGAGGAACGGCAACGGAACCCTCGGAATCGGTGACGCGAACGCTCACTTCGCTCACTCGCCCACTCCGTACGTGAAGTTCGGCACCGATCGCTGCCGCCACGTCGACATGCCGTGAACGAAAACCTCCGGTCGATCGGATCACGTTATCCTGCAGCGTAATTCCCCGCCGAAGCGCAATGACGGCAGGCAAGGCCGTGGGCAACGCCACAATCACGCCGACGGAGATCCCAACCCACGGCTGAGTGAACAGTGCCACAATCGCGCCGATCGCCGCACCGAGGAGCACCGCCCCCACGGCTACCTTCTTCAGCCGTGGGGCGATCAGCGACATCGGCACCAGGTCGAGGGAGACCTGATCGCTCCCGTCAACCACCGAGGATCGCTTTCACCTCGCCGACCACGTCGGCGAGTGCGCTCGTGTGCTGTTCACCCGTGCCGAGGTTCTTGAGAACGATTGCACCCTCTGTCAGTTCCCGCTCGCCGAGCACGAGCGCGATCTGCGCGCCCGAACGATCGGCGATCTTCATTCCTGCCTTGACACTGCGGTCTCCGTAGACGAGATCCACCCGAACTCCCTCGGAGCGCAGCCGGTGCGCGATCACCATGAGCTCGGCTTTGGCGTCGGATCCGAGTGGGATTCCGAACACCTCGCAGCGAGCCGTTGTGGTGGCCGACTTCCCTTCCGCCTCGAGCGCGAGAATGGTCCTGTCGACGCCCAACCCGAACCCGATACCGGAGAGCTCCTGCCCTCCGAGTTGCGCCATCAATCCGTCGTAACGGCCGCCACCGCCGATTCCGGATTGTGCACCGAGGCCGTCGTGCACGAATTCGAAGGTCGTCTTCGTGTAATAGTCGAGGCCGCGCACCATTCTCGGATTGATCACGTACGGGACACCCAAGGCATCCAGATGCGCCAGAACCTCGTCGAAGTGGCCTTTCGCCGAATCCGACAAGTGGTCGAGCATCAGCGGGGCGTCGGCAGTCATCTCACGCACCGCGGGACGTTTGTCGTCCAGTACCCGCAGCGGGTTGATCTCGGCACGCCGCCGCGTCTCTTCGTCCAGCGGCAGCGCGAACAGAAACTCTTGCAGTCGTTCGCGATACTGCGGACGACAAGTTTCGTCTCCGAGGGAAGTGATCTCGAGCCGAAAGCCTTCCAGTCCCAGACTCCGGAAACCTGCATCGGCGACCGCTACGACCTCGGCGTCCAGCGCTGGGTCGTCCACCCCGATCGCCTCGACACCCACCTGCTGAAGCTGGCGATAGCGGCCCGCCTGCGGCCGCTCGTACCGGAAAAAGGGACCGTTGTAGCTGAGCTTCACCGGTAGCTGTCCGCGATCGAGGCCGTGCTCTATGACGGCACGCATCACGCCCGCAGTACCCTCCGGGCGCAGCGTCACCGAACGATCTCCCCGATCGGCAAATGTGTACATCTCCTTGCTCACCACATCGGTCGACTCACCGACACCGCGCGCGAACAATCCGGTGTCCTCGAAGATCGGCAATTCGATGTGCCCGTACCCTGCGAGCCGCGCTGCGCGAGTCAGACCGTCACGTACGGCCACGAACTCGGCCGAGAGAGGCGGAACGTAGTCCGGAACGCCCTTGGGCGCAGAAAAGGTGCTGGCTTTGCTCACGATCGCCTAGTTTCCCCTCGTTCTTGGTCTGAATGTCGAGTTTGTGGTCTGAAGGTCGAGCAGAAACGGATTCGATTGCCGCTCGGCACCGATGGTCGTCGAACCGCCGTGCCCGGGCAGGACCACTGTGGCATCGGAGCACGGCAGCAACTTCTCGGCGATCGACTCGAGCAGCTGCGCATGATTCCCACCCGGGAGGTCGGAGCGGCCGATCGACCCCTGGAACAGCGTATCGCCGGTCAATGCCACCTCCAGTGGTCCGTCCTCGGTATGTGCCACGGTCGTGAAGACCACCGAACCACCGGTGTGCCCAGGCGTATGAGCTACATCGAAATCGATACCCGCATGTTCGAGCCGATCCCCATCCCGCAATTCGACAACCGTATCCGGTTCGGTGAATTCGACACCCTCGATGAACTGCTTCATCGTCGGCCCGATTCCACGGCCGGGATCGGACAACATGTAGCGATCCTCCGGATGAATGTAGGCCGGAACCCCGTATTTGTCGCAGACAGGTTTCACGGACCACACATGGTCGAGGTGTCCGTGCGTCAAGAGCACGGCAGTGGGCGTCAGATTCGACTGCGTCAGGAACTCGACCAGCGGTTCCGTCGCATCCTGGCCTGGATCGACGACCACGCATTCCGCGGCGTTCGGTAGCGCGAGGACGTAACAGTTCGTCTGAAACATCCCGGCCGGAAATCCTGTGACGAGCACCAGCGTCGCTCCTAGATCGTCTTCGTGGTCGGTTGTTCTACCGTCGATACAGCCTATGCTGCCGCCCGCAGAACCGGTTCTCAGGTTCGGATGGCAGACTCGGACGGCGAATGTGCCGGGGTCGGCGCAGAACCCGAACACCTGACACCGAGCGATCATGGGAGGACCGCGTAGTGCCGAGCAACGAGCAACGCAGGGAAGCCGCCAAACGGAAACTCGAGCGGCAACTCGAGCACCGGGCTCAACGCACACGCAAGCGCAAACAGTTGGCCATTGCCGGGTCTGTGGTGGGCGTTGTCGTCGTCGTCGCCGTCGGCGCCATTGCGTTCACACTCACTCGCGGTGACGATTCCGAGCAGACCGTGTCCGCTTCTCCTGAGGCGGGCGTGATGCCGACCAGTCGGGCGGAGCCGCTACCCGAGACGGTCTCGTGCTCGTACCCGGATTCCGGGCAACCGCCCGCCAAGGAGGTCGACCCGCCGCGCACCGAAGGTATCGACACCACCGTCGAAGAGGTCAGTGTGAGCATGGAGACCACACAGGGAAATATCGGCCTCATCCTGGACAACGCCAAGTCCCCGTGCACGGTCAACAGTTTTCTGAGTCTTGCGGGCCAGGGGTACTTCGACAACACTCCGTGCCATCGTCTGGTCACCGGCGGCCTGAAAGTGCTGCAGTGTGGTGACCCGACCGGCACCGGCACCGGCGGGCCGGGATACGGGTTCGACAACGAATTCCCGACCGATCAGTACGAGCCGTCCGATCCGGCCCTTCAGCAACCCGTCACCTACCCACGCGGGACCATTGCCATGGCCAACAGCGGCCAGCCGGGAAGTAACGGAAGTCAGTTCTTCCTCGTGTACGGGGATTCGCAGCTTCCGCCGCAGTACACGACTTTCGGGACGATCGACGACACCGGGCTCGCCACGATCGAGAAGGTCGCGGCGGCCGGCGACGACGGGTCGATGGCGGCCGGAGGCGGTAAACCCAACCTTCCGATCGACATCACCTCTGTAAGGATGGACTGATGAAACGCACCGCCCTCCTAGCTGCCGGCCTCGGCCTGGCCTTGGCTCTGACCGCTTGTTCCGACGATTCCAGTGATTCGGCGGCGAACACGTCGAGCACCACACCCGCGTCGACCACGCCGAGTGCGGCCGAGCAACCGGCTATCGACAAGTCGCAGTTCGGCTCGCTACCACCGGTTCCGGAGCCCGCTGCTGCCACGGTTTCGTGCGACTACGCCACCGGGGGTGCACCGCCCGCTCGCGACGTCACTCCCCCGCCTGCCGCCGATGTTGCCGCGCAAGGCACCGTGAACATCAATCTCGCCACGAGCGTGGGACCGATCGGCCTCGAGTTGTCGCGGGACCAGGCGCCGTGCACGGTCAACAGTTTCGTCTCTCTCACCGAGCAGGGCTACTACGACGACAGCCCGTGTCACCGCCTGGTAACCGGGCAGGGTCTCCAGGTGCTGCAGTGCGGGGACCCGACGGGCACCGGTACCGGCGGCCCCGGCTACCAGTACGACACCGAGTACCCGGAGACCGCATTTGCGGCCGGTGACCCCCAGCTCCGACAGCCCGTGGTCTACCCGCGTGGCACCATCGCAATGGCAAACACCGGGCAACCCGGCAGCAACGGCGGCCAGTTCTTCCTGGTCTACGCTGATTCGTTCCTTCCGCCCACCTACACGGTGTTCGGCACCATCGACGAAGCCGGATTGGCAACCATAGAGAAGGTCGCAGCAGAGGGCGACGACGGGTCGATGGCGGCCGGAGGCGGCAAGCCGAACATGGACGTCCAGATCGAGACGGTGACGGTCACCTGACCCCGACACGCCTGATCCCAAACGAAGGGCTGCCTCCGAGACCATCGGAGGCAGCCCTTCGTCGCTGCGGTCGTGGTGTCCAGCAGGGTGCGCTGACCTAGGCTGCGGACGTCACGCGGTACACGTCGTACACACCCTCGACGTTCCGGACCACGTTCAAGACATGCCCCAGGTGTTTCGGGTCGCCCATCTCGAACGTGAACTTGCTGACCGCCACTCGATCACCGGAGGTGGTCACCGATGCCGACAGGATGTTGACCTTCTCGTCGGCGAGCGCCTTGGTCACGTCGGACAGCAGTCGATGCCGGTCGAGTGCCTCGATCTGAATGGCCACCAGGAACACCGACGACGGTGAGGGCGCCCACTCGACCTCGATGATGCGTTCGGATTGCTCTTGCAGCGAATCGGCGTTGGTGCAGTCCGTGCGGTGCACGCTCACGGATCCGCCCCTGGTGACGAATCCCATGATCTCGTCACCGGGCACCGGCGTGCAGCACTTGGCGAGTTTGGCGACGGTGCCCGGCGCTCCCGGTACGAGTATGCCCGCATCACCTGGCGTGCGCGGACGCATCGGAACCGTGGAGGGGGTGGAACGCTCCGCCAACTCCTCTTCGACGTCACCGACTCCGCCGAGGTGCGCCACGAGACGCTGCACGACGTGTTGCGCCGAAACATGATGCTCGCCCACCGCGGTGTACAGCGCAGACACGTCCGCATATCGAAGCTCGTGGGAAATCGACGCCACCGACTCCGCACTCATCAGCCGCTGCAACGGCAGGCCGACACGTCGCACTTCTTTTGCAATTGCTTCTTTACCGTGCTCGAGCGCTTCCTCGCGCCGTTCCTTCGCAAACCACTGCCGAATCTTGGTCTTGGCGCGGGGAGAGACCACGAACGATTGCCAGTCACGGCTCGGGCCCGCGTTCGCCGCCTTCGACGTGAACACCTCGACCACTTCGCCGTTGTCGAGTTTCCGTTCGAGTGCGACGAGCCGGCCGTTCACACGCGCACCGATACACCGGTGCCCCACTTCGGTGTGCACCGCATATGCGAAGTCCACCGGTGTGGAGCCGGTCGGCAAGGTGACGACATCGCCCTTGGGTGTGAAGACGAAGATCTCCTTGACTGCCAGGTCGTACCGCAAGGACTCGAGGAATTCGCCGGGATCCGCGGCCTCGCGCTGCCAGTCGAGCAATTGCCGCATCCACGCCATGTCGTCGACCTCGGCGACGTCACCGGAATGACGGCCCTTGGTTTCCTTGTACCGCCAGTGCGCTGCGATGCCGAACTCGGCGGTGCGATGCATTTCGTGGGTACGAATCTGCACCTCGAGTGGTTTTCCCTCGGGCCCCACCACCGTGGTGTGAAGCGACTGGTACACACCGAAGCGGGGTTGCGCGATGTAATCCTTGAAGCGTCCTGCCATCGGTTGCCACAGCGAATGCACGACGCCGACCGCGGCGTAGCAGTCCCGCACCTCGTCACAGAGAATCCGAACTCCGACGAGGTCGTGGATGTCGTCGAAGTCCCGCCCCTTGACGATCATCTTCTGATAGATCGACCAGTAGTGCTTCGGCCTCCCCTCGACGACCGCGCTGATGCGGGAAGCGCTGAGGGTCGTGTTGATCTCGGCTCGAACCTTTGCCAGGTAGGTATCACGCGACGGCGCCCGATCTGCGACCAGACGCACGATCTCGTCGTACTTCTTGGGGTGGAGGATCGCGAATGACAAGTCTTCGAGTTCCCACTTGACCGTCGCCATGCCCAGACGATGAGCCAACGGCGCGATCACTTCCAGCGTTTCGCGTGCTTTTCGGGCCTGCTTCTCGGGCGGCAGGAAACGCATCGTTCGCATGTTGTGAAGACGGTCGGCAACCTTGATCACCAGCACCCGCGGATCGCGTGCCATCGCGATGATCATCTTGCGGATGGTTTCCCCCTCGGCCGCATTACCGAGGACCACCTTGTCGAGTTTCGTGACACCGTCGACGAGATGGGCGACCTCGTCGCCGAATTCACGCGTCAGCTGGTCGAGCGAGTATCCGGTGTCCTCGACGGTGTCGTGCAGCAATGCCGCCACCAACGTGGTGGTGTCCATGCCGAGCTCGGCGAGGATGCTCGCCACCGCCAGCGGATGAGTGATATACGGGTCGCCCGACTTGCGTCGCTGACTCGCGTGCCGCTCCTCGGCTACATCGTACGCACGCTGGAGCAGCGCAAGATCCGCTTTCGGATACAACTCGCGGTGCAAACTGACGAGCGGCTCGAGCACCGGACGGATCGTGGTGTTGCGCTGACCTGTGATTCTGCGCGCCAACCTGGCCCGAACACGTCGCGAAGCCGATGTGGACACACTTACACTCTGACCACTTTTCGCCACGTCGGCGTTCGAGTTCTCTGCCGAGCCAGGTGGCTTCGACGCAGCCCCGTTCCGGGGTTCGGTCTCGCGCGAATCCCGGTTCTGCGACACGGGGTTGTGGGCCATACCGTCACCTCCTCCACACGAATGGCTCCGGCGCGTTCGTGCTACCGCTGACGTTTTACGGAATCAACATTAATACTCACACTGTCGACACGGAGAACAGCGGATACTTTTCGAGGTGTCGACGTCCACCGAGCGCAGCGATCTCGAGGACGACACACACACCGACCACCTGTGCACCTGCGGATTCGACCAGGCGAGCAGTGGCAGCCAGGGTTCCTCCGGTGGCCAACACGTCATCGACGACGAGGACACGCTTACCCCGCAAGTCGACCGCAGAGGCTGGAATCTCGAGGGTGGACGATCCGTATTCGAGAGAGTACGACTCCGCGATAACCGGTGGTGGCAGCTTGCCTGACTTTCGTACGGCCACGACGCCCGCACCCAACGCGAGGCCGACGCCGCCGCCCAACAGAAATCCGCGGGCGTCGATCGCGGCGATCGCATCAACTTGCGAAGCGCACGCGGCGAACTCGTCCACGACCGACCTGTATGCGTCGGCGTTCGCGAACACCGGCGTGAGGTCGGCGAACCGTACCCCTGCGTCGGGGAAGTCGTCGACCCAGTGGGTCAAGCGGCGGACCGCCTCGGCGGCGGTGGTGGTGGTGCGTCCCGCCGTATACTCACTCATCCGCGCAGCACCCATCTGTCCATGTTCCACCCGGCGCCCGCTCGCGTTCCATTGGGCAGCACCACGCTCATACCGTTCCCGAAGGCATTGATTCTCGGTTGCTCGAACAGAGGAACGGTCGGAACCTCGTTCCACAGAATGTTCTCGGCTTCGGTCGAAATGTTCAGTCGCGTTTCGGTGCCGCCATCCACGGCCAACTGGTCGACGATCTGATCGATCCGCCCGTTTCCGTATCCCCCGAAGTTCGATCCGCTCCCGGTACGCAGCGCGTAGGCAGCGGTCGTCGGCGCAGCCGTACCACCTGCACCTTGCACCCCCGCCGTTCCGCCGAGTACCGCGTCCACCAGTCCTTCCCGCAACATGGTGGGACGGAAGTCCGGAGAGCTCGCATCCTCGACTGTGATGCCGGCCGGACCGCATGCTGCGGAAACGGCCTCGACGATTGCGGCCCTGCGCGCATCCGGCGCGAGGTATCCGACACGAACGGTCATACCGTCGAGGCCCGCCGAATCGAGTTCTCTGCGCACCGCGTCGGGATCGGGCTGTCGATACCGACCTCCGGCAGTCGCCGCCACCGCGGGATAGATCAGCGTGTCGGGTGCTGTGAAGCGCGCATCGACAGGGCCGTCGACCCGCATCTTCAGTTCTTCGGCACCTGCCGGCGAACCGAAGTCGGCGGCGAGGTCGTCGCGCGGAATGCACGCTGCGAATGCACGCCGTGCCGCAGCCGACGCGAGGTCCCCCTCGGTCGAGAGTACGAACTGCTCGAGATTCCGGGACACCACTTCGATCACGTCGAATCCGTCGAGATCGAGTCCGTCGACCGAACCGGCGGCAACGTCGACCACGTGCACGTCACCGTTGTCGATGTGGGACTTCAGCTGGTCGGATTTGGGCCACACGACGATGCGTGACGTCTCGGGCTTGTTTCCCCACCACAGCTCGTTCGCGGTCAGCACCAGACCGTCGTCCTCGCTGTAGGACTCGATCTCGTACGGACCGGACGAAGGAAACAGCGCCAGGTCCAGCTCACCCGGGACGAGGTTCCACCCGGTATTCCAGAAGTCGGCAATCCTCGCCAATGCCTCCATGTCCGAGTTCTGGACGGCGGCGACCACATCGGTTCCCGTCGCAGTACCCACCACGTGCGCGGGCATGATCGCGGTGGCACCGAACAACGATCGCCAATCGACGAACGACCTACCCGGTTCGAACACCACCAAGGCTTCCTTCGCACCAGGACGGCAGTCGACACGCTGAATATCCGAGTAACCAGCCGTACTCGCAGCGTCGAACAACTGTTGTCCGTCCGCCGTGAAGTTTCCGCTGTTCGCTGCCCAGGTGAGCACAAGGTCGTCACACGTCAACGGCACGCCATCGGAATACACGGCTGACTTGTTGATCGTGTACGAGACGGTCAGGGTCTCGCCGGGGACCGGTCTGGCCGTCCCGATGTCCGTGTCCGCGATCGGTCCACCTTCGGGGCCCGTGAACGTGAACCCTGGAAGGACCCGCCCGAACGCCTGCCTGGCGCCCGAAGCAGCGCCGTCGACGGTGCCCGCGTTGTACGTCGTGATGGTGTTGTCGATCGCGTAGCCGATCGACGGAATCTGCTCACCTTCCGACGAACACGACACGACCGCGCTCGCAACGAGTGCTGTCGCCAACACCCCGACCGCCGGCGCTGCGATCCGCCGCCCGCGTCGGCAATCGGTGGCCGGGGTCGGCTCGACCTGTGATTCGGGCATGTATCAGTGCCTTCTCTTGTGTCGCTTCCCGGTTGGTCGCGCACCCGGTAAGGGTGCGCCCGAAGAGGGCAACGGCCCGTGCCCTGCCACTGCTACCGAATCGGATGCCAGTGGTGACGCCGCGCTCGCCGCTTCTCGTTTGGCGAGCACCTTCCGTGTGTGACCTGCCACCGGCCCCCACCGCTCCTTGATCGACACCAGCAACGGGGTAGCGAAGAAGATCGACGAGTACGCGCCGACGACGATGCCGACCAACTGCACGAGAGCCAGGTCCTTCAGGGTTCCCACACCCAGCATCCACACCGCCACCACCATCAACGCGATGACGGGAAGAACCGAGATCACCGTGGTGTTGATCGAACGCATCAACGTCTGGTTCACCGCGAGGTTGGCCTGCTCCGCGTACGTGCGACGGTGCAAGTGCAAGATCCCTCTCGTGTTCTCCTCGACCTTGTCGAATACCACCACCGAGTCGTACAGCGAGAAGCCGAGAATGGTCAGGAGGCCGATCACGGTGGCGGGAGTGACCTCGAAACCCACGATCGCGTACACACCGGCAGTGACGATCATGTCGAAGAACAACGCCGCGATCGCCGCAATCGCCATGTCGCGTTCGAATCGGATCGCGATGTACACACTCACGATGACGAGGAACACCAGAAGGGCGATCAGCGCCTTGTCGGTGACCTGGCCACCCCAGGTTTCGCTGACGTCGGCGAAACTGATCGAGTTCTTGTCGGGCACACCGTCGACGCCCTCGGGCTCGAACTCTGCGAACAGCGCGTCCTGCAGTGTGCGGATCTGAGTGTTGTCGAGTGTCTCGGACCGAATCTGCACGGTCGCGGTGGCTCCTGAGCCCACCACCTGCACGGCCTCGCTCTCGAAGCCGAGCGCGTCCGAGAACACCGATTCGACTTGGCTGGTGTCGATATCGTCACCGGCCGGGAACTGGATCCGCGACCCACCTTCGAAATCGATTCCCAGGGTGAATCCGCGGATCGCGATGCCGAGGATCGCGATCAACACGATCGAGGCGGTCAACAGGTAGTAGAAGCGCCGTCGGCCCACTACTTGGAACGCTCCTGTACCCGTGTACAGGCGAGACAGCACACTGTGTCGAGGCATGGACCGCTGGTCGACACCGGTATCCGTCAAGACGGACCCGGAGCCGTTTCCGGACTCTGTCGTGGTCGGTTCGCTCATGCTCGTGACTCCTTCGCCGACGCGCCGGCAACCTTGCGTTCCCTGGCAACCTGCTGCACTGCGCCCAGCCCGTTGACTCCCGGCTTCGACCAGAACGCGGAGCGGGACGCGAGATGGACCAGCGGCCAGGTCACCAAGAACACGACGACGACGTCGAGGATCGTGGTGAGGCCGAGTGTGAATGCGAACCCGCGAACCTGTCCGACTGCCAGTACGTACAGAACGGCTGCGGCGATGAAGCTCACCGCGTTACCGGACAGGATCGTCCGCCGGGCTCGCGCCCAGCCGCGCGGAACGGCCGAGCGGAAGCTGCGACCCTCACGCATCTCGTCCTTGATCCTCTCGAAGAACACGACGAACGAGTCTGCTGTCATACCGATACCGATGATCAGGCCGGCGATGCCCGCCAGATCCAGGGTGAAATTGATGTAACGGCCGAGCAACACCATGATCGCGTACACCGCGAGTCCCGACAGCACCAACGACAACGCTGTGAGTACACCGAGCATCCGGTAATACAAGAGCGCATACAGGAAGACGCAGATCAACCCCACGAGCCCGGCGATGAGACCGGCCTCGAGCGATGCCAGCCCCAGTGTTGCCGACACGGTCTCGGCCTCCGATGCCGCGAAGGACAGTGGCAGCGAGCCGTACTTCAGCGTGTTCGCCAGCTCCCTGGCCTCATCTGCGTTGAACGTACCGGTAATCGAGGTGGCACTGCCCACGGGAGTTGCTCCCTGAATCTGCGGCGCACTGACGACCTTGGAATCGAGCGTGAACGCAGCCTGCTTCCCGATGTTCTCCCGGGTGAACTTCGCCCAGGTCTCACTTCCCGCCGAATCGAACGACAGGCTGACTTCGTGCCTCGACTGTTGCATGTTGTATCCGGAGCTGGCGTCGTCTATCTGCTGACCGTCGATGATCGACGGGCCGAGCAGGTACACCGCTGTCCCTTCCGTGTCGCAGGCGACGAGCGGAAGCTCGGGATCGTCGTTGCCTCGCAGCGGATCGGGAACCGAGCAGTCCAGTGAGGCCATGGCCTGTTGCTGAACCGCCGGATCGGTGCTCTGGCGCAGTTCGCGTGCCTGCGATATTTCGTCGGACGCATCGGGCGTCTGCTCACCCGTCGCCTGCTCACCCGTCGCCTGCTCGTCCCCTGGTGCGGGGCTCGGCTCCGGGGTGTTCGGGTCCTGCGCCGGGAAGGGACGATTCTGTGGTTGCGGCGCATCCGCTCCCCCAGCCTCGGGTGCAGGAGCTTCGGCGGCCGGTGCAGGTGCTTCGCCGGGTACGGGTGCTTCGCCCGGCGCGGGTGCTCCGCCAGGCGCAGGTGCCGGAGTTGGAGCGGGCGCCGCCGTACCGGGAGCCCGAACCGACAGCACAGGCCGGACGTACAACCGCGCAGTCTGGCCGAGAGTTCGCGCCTGGTCGCCGTCGTCGCCCGGCACCGTGATCACGAGGTTGTCACCGTCGATCACCACCTCGGATCCGCTGACGCCGAGACCGTTCACACGTGTTTCGATGATCTGCTGCGCCTGGCGAAGACTCTCCTCTGTCGGAGCGCTCCCGTCAGGGGTGCGTGCGGTCAGCGTGACACGCGTTCCGCCCTGCAGATCGATGCCGAGTTTCGGCGTCGGGGATTTGTCGCCAGTGAAGAACACCAGGGCATACAACGCCGCGATCAACACCGCAAAAACGGTGAGGTACCGGGCGGGATGCACCGATCCGCTGGAAGGTGCCACGATCTCTATGTCTCCTCGGTACTTACAGTTCGATGGAAATTACGCGTCTAGCGGGACTTACCCGTCTATCGAGGGGTCAGGCCACTACGGGCCCGAGTCGATCATTCCTTCGCCGAGCGCGAACTTCCTACGTCGGAACCGTGTTCCAGGGCCGACGAGGCGTTCTCTTCGACGACGGCGCCGGTCTGTGGGTCCGAACCGTCCTGCTCGTCGGAGTCCTCGTCCACCAGGTGCTCGCGGACGACGGCTCGAGACCACGTGGTGACCACGCCTGGAGCTACCTCGAGGTCCATCGTGGTGTCGGTCAATCCTGCAACCGTCCCGTGAAGGCCTGCTGTGGTGAGAATCCGATCGCCTACCTGCAGCGAATCCTGCAGCTCGGCGGCCTCGGCCATCGCCTTCTTCTGCCGGCGCATGCCCAGGAACATCGGTACGAGCAGGGCAAGGATCAGGAGCGGGAAAAGATAGTCCATCTTTGTGTCAACCTCAGGAGAGTCGCGGAAATCGTCGCCACTTCGGTCCCGGATGGACCGACGCAGTACACCAGTGTGCCATCCCTCAGAACAACGGTGCTTGTGGCTCGTTGACACGGACGTCGATTCCGCTGGCTGTTGCGTCCGGAGGCGGGGTGAGACCCAGCTGCGACCAGGCGGCGGCGGTGGCCACCCGACCCCGTGGCGTGCGGGCCACCAACCCTGCCCGAACCAGAAACGGCTCGCATACCTCTTCCACCGTGGACGGCTCCTCCCCCACGGCCACCGCCAGCGTCGAGACACCGACTGGGCCACCCCCGAAGCTGCGCACCAATGCACTCAGGACTGCCCGGTCGAGGCGGTCGAGACCGAGCTGATCGACGTCGTAGACGGCCAGAGCGGCACGCGCCACCTCGCGGGTGACCACGCCGTCAGCGCGAACCTCCGCGTAATCGCGTACCCGTCGCAGCAGGCGATTCGCAATACGGGGCGTGCCACGGGATCGACCGGCAATCTCCGAACTGGCGGCGTCTCCGAGTTCGACCCCGAGAATTCCCGCCGACCGAAGCAGAATCTCCTGCAATTCGGTCGGTTCGTAGAAATCCATGTGGGCCGTGAAACCGAAACGATCACGCAACGGCCCCGTCAATGCACCCGACCGGGTGGTGGCACCGACGAGCGTGAAGGGTGCGACCTCGAGCGGAATGGACGTCGCACCCGGCCCCTTGCCCACCACGACGTCGACCCTGAAATCCTCCATGGCCAGGTACAGCATCTCCTCGGCAGGCCGCGCGATGCGGTGAATCTCATCGATGAAGAGCACGTCGCCCTCCATGAGATTGCTGAGCATCGCTGCGAGATCACCAGCCCGTTCGAGCGCCGGACCGGAGGTCAGCCGCAAGGAGGTGCCGAGTTCGGCGGCAATGATCATCGCCATGCTCGTCTTGCCGAGGCCAGGCGGACCGGACAGCAGGATGTGGTCGGGAGCACTGCCGCGCTGCTTTGCGCCGGACAGGACGAGTTGCAATTGCTCACGCACTCGCGGTTGGCCGATGAAATCGCCGAGAGACTTCGGGCGCAGACTGCCTTCGATGTCCCCGTCTCCCGGGACCAGGTCCGGTGAGACCTGTGATTCGCTCGCGGACGCGTCGGGTTCTTCGGCCGGTACGTTCATCGCGACTTACCCAGGTACGACAGGGCCGAGCGCAGGGCACGGGACGTATCGGCTTCCGGTTCGTTCGCGAGCACGGCGTCTGTTGCCGGTTCTGCCTGCTTCAGGGTGAAGCCGAGCCCGACGAGTGCTTCCACAATCTGTTCACGAACCGACCCAGGTGTGATCGCCCCGGACGGAACCGGCCCGCCGGAAGTAGCGGACCCGTCGGACCGAACGAGTGCGTCGACCTTGTCACGCAACTCCACCACCATTCGTTCGGCACCGCGTTTGCCGATTCCCGGCACTCGCGTCAACGCCGACACGTCGCCTTCGGCAAGGGCCGCGCGGAGCGCGTCTGGTTCGAGAACCGACAGCGTGGCCATCGCCAGCCGCGGACCGACACCCGACACCGTCTGCAGTAGGCCGAAGAGCTCTCTCGACTCACTGTCCGCAAACCCGTACAGGGTCATCGAATCCTCGCGCACGATCATCGCGGTGACGAGCCGGGTTTCGGACCCGCGCGTCAGCGAACCGAGCGTGACGGGGGTGGCGTTGATTCGGTACCCGACACCCGCCGACTCGATCACCACGTGGTCGAGAGCGATGTCGAGCACCTCTCCCCGTACGGAGGCGATCATCGTGTACCTGCCTTCTTCGTTCGAGTGCGTGCCTGGGCCAGCCGTGACTGATAACGACGCTTCTGTTCGGCCGCAGCGGCTTCCGCCCTCGCCATCCGTTCGATCATGGGCGCGCGCCAGCAATGACAGACTGCCAGAGCCAGAGCATCGGCAGCATCCGCCGGTTTCGGCGCCGTCTCCAACTCGAGAATCCGCGTGATCATGACAGTCACCTGCGCCTTGTCAGCGGAACCACTTCCGGTCACGGCGGCTTTCACTTCGCTCGGGGTGTGAAAGCACACCGGGATCCCTCTGCGCGCCGCGGCCAGTGCCACTACGCCGCCAGCTTGTGCCGTGCCCATCGCCGTCCGGACGTTGTGCTGCGAGAACACCCGCTCCACGGCAACCACATCGGGTTGATATCGGTCCATCCACGACTCGGCGGCCTCGGATATCCGCAGCAACCGCACAGCGAGGTCGAGATCGGCGGGTGTCCGGACGACGTCGACGGCCACCGGCGAAACGGTTCGGCCCTTGCCACCGTCGACGACACCGAAGCCGCACCGCGTCAGTCCAGGATCGACCCCGAACACTCGCACACGAACCCCTCTCGACTCCGAACAGTTGTTCGACAGCCTAGCGGTGGGGTCGGACCATATCGTGAATCAACACGCGGCCACCGACGATGCAGCCGAGGCCGGAGCGGCGAGTGGGTGAACCGCCCAGCGATCCACCCGCTCGCACATCGAGATCAGTCCTCGTCGAGCTCCGCGAGCACCTCGTCGGAAAGGTCGATGTTCGTGTACACGTTCTGGACGTCGTCCGAATCCTCGAGGGCATCCACCAACTTGAAGATCTTACGGGCAGCGTCGACGTCGACGGGAACCTCCACCGAGGCCCTGAAGTCCGCCTCAGCGGAGTCGTAGTCGATGCCCGCTTCCACCAGCGCCGTCCGAACTGCGACGAGATCGCCTGGCTCGCTCACGATCTCGAAGTTCTCACCGAGATCTGTGACCTCTTCCGCGCCGGCATCGAGAACTGCGCCGAGGACATCATCCTCGGACTGCTCGCCCTTCTCCAGGGTGACGACCCCCTTGCGGGTGAACAGGTAGGCGACGGAGCCCGGGTCGGCCATGTTGCCGCCGTTGCGCGTCATCGCGGTGCGAACCTCGCCGGCCGCACGGTTGCGGTTGTCGGTGAGGCACTCGATGAGTACCGCGACGCCGTTGGGTCCGTAGCCCTCGTACATGATGGTCTGCCAGTCGGCACCGCCGGCTTCTTCACCTGCACCACGCTTGCGCGCCCGCTCGATATTGTCGTTGGGGACCGACGTCTTCTTCGCTTTCTGGATGGCGTCGTACAGAGTGGGATTGCCCGCCGGGTCGCCACCGCCGGTACGAGCCGCCACCTCGATATTTTTGACCAGCTTCGCGAATGCCTTGCCACGTTTGGCATCGATTGCGGCCTTCTTATGCTTGGTGGTGGCCCATTTGGAGTGGCCGCTCATGCGTTTCAAGCCCCTTTCCCGCTGTGTTCCACACGCCGTATGCGCGTTTACAGACTTGTTGATGCTACCCGCACTTTCAGCGCGTACGAAGGTGCCGCCTGGACGCACGTCTACCCCCACTTGATCAGTTGCAGCATTTGTTTGCATATAATGCAAACATGTTGATGCGGATCGACCACGGTTCGAACGTCCCATTGGGCGAGCAGATCGCCGCGAACGTTCGAGGAGCGCTAATACGTGGCGACGTGAAGCCGGGAGACCGTCTGCCCTCTGCTCGCGCGCTGGCGGACTCGGTCGACGTGAACCTTCACACGGTCCTGCGCGCCTATGCCGTGCTTCGAGACGAGGGTCTGATCGAGTTGCGCCGTGGCCGCGGTGCTGTGATCCGCACCGACACCAACTCTGCTCGCACGGCGCTCGCCGAGACTGCGAAAGCTTTCGTGCGCGAAGCCCGAAGACAGGGCCTCGACACCGACACGATGCTCGAGACGATAAGGGAGACCGCTGGATCATGACCCCCCGAAACCGCCTGATCACGATTGCCACGCTGACCGCACTACCGTTGCTCGCATTGATACTCGCCCGCGTGAATTGGGCAGAGACCCTACCTCCGTCCATGGCGGTGCATTGGTCGGGCGCGGAACCCGACCGCTATGGCAGCCCGAACACATACTTCTGGTTCGCACTCGGCGTGTCCCTGTTCGCCACCGTCGCCGCGGCGGTAGTGGCCGCTCGGTCGAGCACGAACGCCGCACTCTGGCTCCCTGCCGCTGTGATGGTCTCGTGGACCATGGCGTCGACCTGGATACTGAGCGTCGCACTCACCCAGAACGCAGGCAGACCGGAAGACGCACGAATCGGAGCATGGATCCTCATCCCGCTGCTCGGGATCCCCTTGGCGGCAACGGCGTACAAGTATGCGCCGCGTCCCGCACAGACCTCGGACGCTGCAGTTCCGGTCTTGGCCACTCCCCTGTCCACCACCGAACGCGCCGTCTGGACCGGCCACGTACACGGTCGTTGGGCGGGCGCACTCACCCTCCCGATGGCCCTGGCCGCGACGGTGTCCGGCCTCATGGGAGCCTGGTGGATGACCGTGCTGTTCACAGCCCTGGTATTTGTCGGTGGCGCGTTCACCGCGATCACGGTTCGAATCGACCGGCGTGGGCTGTCCATCTCGTCCTGGGGCGTGCGCTGGAAACTGGTGCCGCTGAACACGATCGCCACGGCCTCGGCAGATCACATCAGTCCCGCACATTGGGGAGGGTGGGGCTACCGAGCCTCACCCCAGGGGACCGCAATTCTGGTTCGCTCCGGCGAAGGCATCGTCATGACCAAACGCGGCGGTCGCACGTTCGCCGTCACCGTCGACTCCGCGAGTACCGGCGCGGCTCTGCTCAACTCGCTGATAGCGGCCGAATCGGCGCACTGACGGAGGTCGAACCGACATACTCGGACCCATGAGTACAGGTCGATTCGAAAGTGCGGACACATTCGAGAATCAGCGGCTGCATTTCATCACGCTCGCGACACCGGACCTGGCCGCTGCGCGTCGGTTCTACCGAGATGGGCTCGACTGGACTCCCCTCGCCGACGTTCCTGGGGAGATCATCTTCTTCCAGGTGGGTCCGGGGTTGGTACTCGCACTGTTCGATGCACTCGAGTTCGGCCGCGATCTCGAGGATCCGGCGACCACCGACTCACCCGATACGGCCCCCTCCGCCCCGACTGGGGTTGCCGGAGTCACCCTGTCACACAACGTCGATTCCCCCGAGGCCGTCGATACGGTAGTGGCAAACGCAGTCGAGGCTGGAGCGAGTCTCGTCAAGCGGCCGCAGCGGGCCGCCTTCGGCGGTTATCACGGGCATTTCGCCGATCCGAACGGAGTCCTGTGGGAAATCTGCCACAACCCCGGCTGGTCCGTGGACGGTAACGGGCTCGTCCATCTGAGTCCCCTCGACTGACGAGGCGGTCAGGATCGCTCGTGCACCATGTCCACGAACAATCCGTGAACCCGCCGATCCCCGGTGACCTCCGGGTGGAACGATGTCGCCACCACCGAACCCTGGCGCACCGCGACGATCCGGTCCGCGGCAGCGCCGGCCGTGTGTGGAACGCGAGCGAGCACCTCGACGTCGTCACCCACTCGCTCGACCCACGGCGCACGGATGAAGACCGCCCGCACCGGGTCTCCGTCGATTCCCGCGAATTCCAGGTCGGATTCGAAGGAATCCACCTGTCGTCCGAAAGCATTGCGCCGCACCGTCATGTCGATCGCGTTCAGATGCCTCGCGTCCGGTCTCGTGTCGAGCACCTCACTCGCAAGCAGAATCATTCCGGCACACGAACCGTAGGTTGGTAGGCCGTCCGCAAGACGCTCGCGGAGTGGCGTCAACAGTTCGAAGATCTCGAGGAGCTTGCTCATCGTGGTGGACTCGCCACCGGGTAGGACGATCCCGTCCACCTTCTCGAGTTCTTCGGGCCGACGGATTCCGATCGCATCCGCACCGGAATCGTTCAATGCGGCCAGGTGCTCGCGCACATCTCCCTGCAGCGCAAGCACACCGATCAGCGGGCGTGTCATGCGTTCTTTCCCGTCTCGTTCACGCTCGATTCAGGTTGATGCGGTAGGCGTGTGAGTCCCTCTTGCACCACTGCGGCAACCAGGTTTCCGTTCCGGTCGAAGATCCGACCCTGCGTCAACGCTCTACCGAGACCTGCCGACGGCGAGGTCTGGTCGTACAGCAACCATTCATCAGCACGGAACGGACGCAGAAACCACATCGCATGATCGAGCGAAGCATCTTGCGTCACGACACCACGATGCGGGACCTTCGACGCGCCCAACAATGTCATATCACTCATGTACGCCAGCGTGCAGATATGGAACACCTGGTCATCCGGCAGCGCGTTTCGATACCGGAACCAGACACGCTGCTGCGCCGCGACGCCCGGTATTTTCCGGGTGTCGTCGTCCGGCACGATGCGAACGTCCCATTCTTTCCATTCCTGATAGAACTCGCTGTTCGCGACTTCTTCCGAATCGCGGGTGTCCGCAAGGTCTTCCGGAGCAGCCACCTTCGGCATGGCGTCCTGATGTTCGATTCCCTCATCGCTCGTGTGAAACGAGGCCGACATCGTGAAGATTGCCTTGCCGTCTTGAATTCCCGTGACACGGCGAGTGCAGAACGACCGGCCGTCCCGAATGCGGTCCACGACGAAGACCGTCGGCTCCGTCGGATTGCCCGGCCGAAGAAAGTAGCCGTGCAGTGAATGGACCCGAAACGCGTCGTCGACCGTCCGTACAGCCGAGACCAACGATTGACCGGCGACCTGGCCGCCGAACGTTCGCTGCAAAATGGTCGGGTGTACGGCGCCTCTGAAGATATCTCTCTCCAGCGACTCCAATTCGAGAACGTCCTCGATACGCGCCATGGATCCTCCTCCGCTAGTGGATCCAGGTTAGCGGTCGGCGGTCCGGCATTCGGGGCGGACCTCCTGCTTCACGCAGGCGCCGGCTCACCAACCGCGTTCTGCAAGGCGGTGCGGTACGGGGATGTCGTCGACGTTGATGCCGACCATTGCCTCACCGAGGCCGCGCGACACCTTCGCAAGCACGTCCGGGTCGTCGAAGAACGTGGTCGCCTTCACGATCGCCGCGGCACGCTCGGCGGGATTGCCCGACTTGAAGATGCCCGAGCCGACGAAGACGCCTTCAGCACCGAGCTGCATCATCATCGCAGCATCTGCAGGTGTGGCGATTCCACCCGCGGTGAACATCGTGACGGGTAGCTTTCCTGCCTTCGCCACCTCGACCACCAGGTCGTACGGCGCCTGCAGTTCCTTTGCCGCCACATACAATTCGTCTTCGCTCAACGATGTCAACCGGCGGATCTCACCGCCGATGGTCCGCATGTGCGTGGTGGCGTTGGAGACGTCTCCGGTTCCGGCCTCACCCTTCGAACGGATCATCGCGGCACCTTCGGTGATGCGGCGCAGCGCCTCGCCGAGGTTGGTCGCGCCGCACACGAACGGCACGGTGAAGTTCCACTTGTCGATGTGGTTCGCGTAGTCCGCAGGCGTGAGAACCTCGGACTCGTCGATGTAGTCGACACCGAGACTCTGCAGGATCTGCGCCTCGACGAAATGCCCGATGCGCGCCTTGGCCATGACCGGGATGCTCACTGCCGAGATGATGCCGTCGATCATGTCCGGATCACTCATCCGAGAGACACCGCCCTGCGCACGGATGTCGGCCGGAACACGCTCGAGCGCCATGACCGCCACCGCGCCCGCGTCTTCGGCGATCTTCGCCTGCTCGGGAGTGACGACGTCCATGATGACCCCACCCTTGAGCATCTCGGCCATGCCACGCTTCACGCGCGCAGTACCGGTTGTGGGGGTGGTCTCGGGGGTGCTCACAGCAAACTCCTGGGTAGTGGCTGAAATATGACTCGTGAAACTCGCACACGCAGGCCAACTGCCCGCGTTGCAATGATCGATTCTATGACGACGCGTCTACCGCCGCCGTAGCCAGTCCGGATTTGCTGGCCTGCCCGTCAGGTTCGTCGGGCGGCCGCCAGCTTTGCCGGCCTGCCGTCACCGGATCGCGCGTACCTCTGGTTCGTGCGCCTGGGCGCAAATCTCCCCGGCCTCGACCAGGAGGACTGCCAGATCCTGGGGGTATACGGCTTCTCCTGCAACCACCAACGCCTCGACGTCGGCCGCAGAGCACCACTTGTGTGCCGTCACCGTGCGCTTTTCGAGTTCTGTGAACCCGTCACCGTGGGGTTCGAATCCGTCGGTGCCGAGTGCGAAGAACAACTCCTCCGAGCGGATCATTCGGTTGTCCCACGAGAAGGTTGCCACCCGCCGCCACATCGGACCCCGCAACGCAGATTCCTGCGCCGTCAGTCCCGTCTCCTCGCGCACCTCACGTACCGCAGCGGCACGCAGGTTCTCACCCTTCTCGACTCCGCCGCCGACCGTGAACCAATAGTGCGTGCCAGGGTCTGCCGGATCGTGTCCACGCAGAAGCAGCACCCGTCCGTCGTGGTCCAGGATCACCACACGGGCCGAAGTCCGCGTCGCGTCGAGACTGACCCCGTCCGACATCGCCGCAGCGGTGGTGCGTTCCGTGATTTCGAAGTATGTCGGTAGCGGAGCTGTACCACCCAGATGCAACCATCGCACCGGGCGCCGGGTGCGCAAGGCAAGCGTGTCCCGAACAGCGTCGTTGTGGAATCTGCGGGCGATGAGCACTCTCGCCTCGGCATCGGCCAATTCGGCCAGCAACTGTGGGCGCACGTCGTCGAAATCCATCGTTGCAAGAGCTCCGGACACAGCGTTCTCTGCAACCTCCCGGGCAACTCGGTCAGCGCGTTCCGCACGGTCCGCCAGCGCGACCAGACGGCGTGAATCTCGAGATTCGAGACCCGCCGCGATTGCGCGAACCACCACGGCTCTGCGTGCCAGTGCGGCGTCGAGAGCCTGCCAGGACAGATCGGAACGCACGTGCAGGCGATCGAGACGATTCGCCGTGCTGTACGCCCACAGGCCGACGACCAACAGAACGGCAGCGACCATCGCCATGACGAAGATCGTCAACGCCGAGAAGGTCACGACCGCACCTCTCGAACGCGACCGGCTCCCACGGTGACGGTTTCGTACACCCTCAGAATCTGCTCCGCGACGACCGGCCAGTCGTACTCGCCGACCACTGCAGTGCCTGCGTCGACGAGTCTGTTTCGGTACTCGGGATCGTCGAGCAGCCGCAACACCGCGTCACCGAACGCAACGGAGTCGTCCACGGGAACCAGTTCACCGGCCGTACCATCGCGCAGCACCCTCCGGAACGCGTCCAGTTCGCTGGCGACCACCGCCGTTCCCGCCGCCATCGCTTCGACCAGCACGATGCCGAAGCTCTCGCCACCGAGGTTGGGGGCGCAGTACACGTCGGCACTGCGCAGCGCCGAAGCCTTCTCCTCGTCGGTGACCTGACCGAGCAACCGGAAATGCGACGCCAGATCACCGGCGTCACGGAGCAGTCGCTGCTCGTCCCCACGGCCGACGACAAGCACTTCCAGGTCTGGGTGCCTCTCGGTCAGTTTCGGCAGCGCCCCGATCAGAACGGCCATTCCCTTGCGCGGTTCGTCGTAGCGACCGAGGAACAAGATCGTCGGACCGGAACGCGGGTAGCCGGACAACGGCTGCGCATGGGCGAAAGCAGCCACGTCCACGCCGTTCGGGATCTCCACGGCGTCCGAGCCCAACGATTCCATCTGCCATCGTCGGGCGAGTTCGGAGACAGCGATACGGCCGCTGATCTTCTCGAGGTACGGCTGCAGGACACCTTGAAAGGTACTGAGCACCAACGACTTGGTGGTCGAGGTGTGGAAGGTCGCCACGATCGGCCCCTGCACCACACGCAGCGCCAGCATCGACAGGCTCGGGGCATTGGGTTCGTGGATATGGAGAACGTCGAAGTCGTTGTTCGCGATCCAGCGCCGCAGCCGCGCACTGGCGGTCGGACCGAAGCTCAGCCGTGCCACGGACCCGTTGTACGGAATAGCAAGCGCCCTTCCCGCCGAGACCACGAAGTCGGGTAATTCGACGCCCTCCGACGCCGGCGCCAGCACGCTCACTCGGTGTCCACGCTCGATCAGCACCTCGGCAAGATCCACCACGTGAGCCTGGACGCCACCGGGCACGTCGAACGAGTAGGGACAGATCATGCCGATATTCACGGACCCTCCATACGGGAAATCCGTTCCTCCGACAGATCCGAGCGCCACAACGGTTGCAGCATGTGCCAATCCGCAGGGTGTTCGGCGATGTTCGCTTCGAACCGGTGAGCCAGCTGTTGCGTCGTCGCGTCCACCCCATCCGTGGTGTCGAGAGGCGGATCGACCCGGAATCCCCATCCGCCGTCGGTGAACCAGCAATGGACCGGTAGAAGCGCCGCACCCGTTTCGATCGCCAGCTTCGCGGGGCCGGCAGGCATACGGGTCTGCTCTCCGAAGAACGTGACCGGGATTCCCTTGCGAGCCAGATCGCGTTCCCCGAGCAGGCACACGACCTTGTTCTCTCGCAGCCGCGCCGCCAGCTCGACGAACGGTGGCTGTTCGCCACCGCTCAAGGGAAAAATCTCGAACCCCAGACCTTCGCGGTAGGCAAGAAAACGCTGGTACAGCGATTCGGGTTTCAATCGTTCGGCGACGGTGGAGAATCTGCCCCACCGCTGGGCACACCACACGCCTGCCATGTCCCAATTGCCACTGTGCGGTAATGCCAGGATCGCGCCGTTGCCCGCCGCCATCGCCTCTTCGAGATGCCCACGCCCCTCGATCAGTTCATCGAGGCTGCGTGCGGTCTCCACGAGATCCATGGAGGGCAACCGGAATGCCTCTCGCCAGTACCGCGCATACGAGCGCATCGACGCACGCATCAACTCGTCCGGAACCTCGGCCGGGGCCACTCCGAGCACGCGGGCAAGGTTGCAGCGCAACTGTTCCGGCCCCCCGTCACGTACGGCAAAATCTGCGCCGCGATCGAACAGCGCGGTGGCAACGCTTTCCGGAAGTGCGCGTACCAGGCGCCAACCGGCGGCATAGCCGAGGTCGCTCATCTGCGCGGACAGGCTCACGACCGCGTCGCCTCGCCGTCGCCCGTCGTCTTCGACGTCGGAATCAGATCCCGCGCCCCTGGGGAGGACCGGACAGCCAGAACGCGCTGGAACACCGTGACGACGCTGCCCGCCGCCAGGACCCACATCGCTATGTGAATGGCCCAGCTCAAACCGAGTCCAGTCAGACCTGCGCCCACGAGAACGATGACCAACCGGTCCGGTCGCTCGATCAGGCCGCCGTCCGCGGAAAGCCCACTCGCCTCTGCGCGGGCCTTCGCGTAGGAGATGACCTGTGAGGTCACCAGGCAGATCATGGTGGCCACGAACAACGGCCGGTTCTCCTCGTGGAAGATTGCCCACCATCCGAGCCCGGCGAAGATGGCACCGTCCGCGAGACGGTCACACGTGGCGTCGAGGACGGCACCGAACCGCGTACCCCCACCGCGGGCCCGCGCCATCGCACCGTCGAGCATGTCGAACATCACGAAAAGCCAGATGAACAACGTCCCGATGAACAAATGGCCGGTCGGAAACAACGTCACCGCACCGGCGATGGTCGCGACCGTGCCGATGACTGTCACCGCGTCGGGCGTCAGCCCGGTCTTGACGAGCGCGTGACCCATCGGCGCGGTCACCTTCGACACCGCGTCACGACCAAAGATGCTCAGCACCGACCTGCCCCCTTCGGCTGCGAAGATTCGCAGCTCATCTCATCGATTCCGTGTGGATGGCGCCGTTGCGCCCTTCCCGGCTCCTCACGCATGCCAAGCTTTCGCGAGCAGCGCGCGCGTTTCGCGCAACAACTGGGGCATGACCTTCACACCACCGAGGACGGTGATGAAGTTGGCGTCACCACCCCATCTCGGCACGATGTGCTGGTGCAGGTGTTCGGCCAGTGATCCACCTGCCGCCGCGCCGAGATTGAGCCCGACGTTGAAACCGTCCGGGTTCGACACGCCCTTGACGACACGCAACGCCTGCTGGGTGAAGGCCATCAGTTCGCTGCTCTCGCCGTCGGTCAGATCCTCGAGAGCGGCCACTTTGCGGTACGGCACCACCATGAGATGTCCGGGGTTGTACGGATACAGATTGAGAACCGCGTAGACATGCTCGCCGCGCGCAACGACGAGCCCGTCCTCGTCCGACATCTTCGGAATGTCGATGAACGGCTCACCGGTCGCCCCCTGGGTCCGGGGTGCTTCGGCGATGTACGACATCCGATGCGGCGACCAGATACGTTGCAAATGGTCAGGAGCGCCCGGTCCACGGTCCACGAGCGAATCCGACGCGTCCTCTGAATCGGCCATCTGCTCACGCCTCTTCCGACGCGAACGCGCCTGCCGTCGGAGACATGTTCTCCCGCTTCGCAATCCACTCGGTCACGATCGAGACCGCCCGGTCGACGGGAACGCCGTTGACCTGAGTCCCGTCGCGGAAGCGGAAGCTGACGGCGCCTGCCTCGACATCACGTTCGCCGGCGAGCAACATGAAGGGCACCTTTTGCGTGGTGTGCGTCCGGATCTTCTTCTGCATCCGATCGTCGCTGACATCCACTTCCGCGCGCACTCCGGCAGCTTTCAGCTGCTTCACCACACCGAAGAGGTGATCCTCGAACGCCTCGGCCACGGGGATACCCACGACCTGCACGGGCGACAGCCACGCCGGGAACGCACCCGCGTAGTGCTCGGTGAGCACCCCGAAGAACCGCTCGATCGAACCGAACAAGGCCCGGTGAATCATGACCGGTTGATGCTTGGCGCCGTCGCTACCGGTGTACTCGAGTTCGAATCGCTCCGGCTGGTTGAAATCGAGCTGGATGGTCGACATCTGCCAACTACGACCCAACGCATCCTGCACCTGCACCGAAATCTTCGGTCCGTAGAACGCGGCCCCGCCCGGGTCCGGCACCAACGTCAGTCCCGAAGCCTGCGCAACTTCCGCCAGTGTGTTGGTTGCTTCCTCCCACGTCGCGTCGTCACCGACGTACTTGTCGGGGTTCTTGGTCGACAACTCGAGGTGGTAATCGTCGAGGCCGTAGTCCGCGAGCAACCCGAGCACGAACCGGAGCGTCCGCGTCAACTCCTCGCGCATGTTCTCGCGGGTGCAGTAGATGTGGGCATCGTCCTGCGTCATGCCGCGCACACGGGTGAGGCCGTGAACGACCCCCGACTTCTCGTACCGATACACCGAACCGAACTCGAAAAGCCGCAACGGCAACTCCCGGTACGAGCGACCACGAGTGCGGAAGATCAGGTTGTGCATCGGGCAGTTCATCGGCTTGAGGAAGTACTCCTGGCCCGGCTTGCGCACGGTGCCGTCCTCGCCGAGTTCCTCGTCGATGTGCATCGCCGGGAACATTCCGTCACGGTACCAATCGAGGTGGCCGGAAACCTCGTACAAATGCCCCTTGGTGATGTGGGGGGTGTTGACGAACTCGTACCCCTCCTCCACGTGGCGCTTACGCGAGTAGTCCTCCATCTCCTGGCGAATGATTCCGCCCTTCGGGTGGAAAACGGGAAGCCCGGAGCCGAGTTCGTCCGGGAAGCTGAACAGGTCCAGTTCGGACCCCAGCTTCCGGTGATCGCGACGCTCCGCCTCGGCCAGCAACTCCAGGTACTCGTCCTGAGCCTCCTTGGACTCCCAGGCGGTGCCGTACACACGTTGCAGCTGCGCGTTCTCCTGATTTCCTCGCCAGTACGCGGCCGAGCTGCGGGTGATCTTGAAGGCTGGGATCAGCTTGGTCGTCGGGATGTGCGGACCTCGACACAGGTCCTTCCAGACCACGTCACCGGTGCGCGGGTTGAGGTTGTCGTAGATCGTCAACTCGCCGCCGCCGACTTCCATGACCTCGGGATCGTCGATGCCCGACTTGTCATCGATGAGTTCGAGCTTGAACGGCTCCTCCGCCAGCTCGGTGCGGGCGTCCTCGATGCTCTCCACGACACGGCGAGAGAACCGCTGCGCGTCCTTGACGATCTTCTTCATCCGCTTCTCGAGACGCGCCAGATCCTCCGGGGTGAACGGCTCGGCAACCTGGAAGTCGTAGTAGAAACCGTCCTTGATGGGGGGGCCGATACCGAGCTTCGCATCGGGAAACTCCTGCTGCACGGCCTGCGCCAACACATGGGCGGCCGAGTGCCGGATCACGCTGCGGCCGTCCTCGGTGCCGGCGGCAACCGGCTCGACCTCGGCGTCTGCGTCGGGTGTCCAGGACAGGTCACGCAGCTGCCCTTCCGCATCACGGACCACGACCACGACATCGGGGCCCTTCGATGGATAGCCGGCCTCGCGGACCGCGGTACCGGCCGTCGTCCCTGCTGGCACCCTGAGGAGCGCGGCTGAGGCTTCGGGTGCGGGCGTGGTCACGGCGATGTGCTCCTAGATGAGATGAGGTGGTACCGGCCGGATGTTCTGCCGACGGACAGGTGTGCACGACCATGCTATCGGCCGGGCTCTCTTCCACGAACACGTGTCCGCACGCGCGGACTCGCGCCGGTCCGGAACCGGCCGGAACGGGCGCTGCTCAGAACGGACCTTGGAGCCATTCCTGGTCGAGGCCCACCCAGGAGGCGAACAGCCCTATCGCCCCCAGAACCCAGAGTGTGGTCAGGACAACGGCACATGTGAAGATCGCGCCGAGAGACCGAATCCAGATGGATTGCCGGCCGAACCAGGCCATGAAGGCGTCGTACCGGACCCGGACCCAGCGCAGCAGTCGGTGTGCCCACTCGAACTCGGACGCGAGAATGCCCAGTCCGGTGAACACGATCAACCACCCCGGACCCGGGTAGGGAATGGCGACGATCCCTGCGGCGAGGACGAACCCTCCGACCGCTCCTACCACGATGCGATAGGTGAGTTCGAGATGCTTGTTCTCGGCGATGCGCTCACGAGACCGGCGCCAGCGATCCGCGACGACGGCGAACCGGTTCGTCTCGGACTTGTCCTCTCCGGCCGTTTCGGAGTGAATCTCCTCGGTACTCAGGGCGCCCACCTGTTCCGTTCCGTATCCATGGTCGACCGACGAATTCAGACTACCGGCGACTCTCCCCTGTCGCCTGCGGAGAAACGAAAACCCCTCCGCTGCACTGATGCAGACGAGAGGGGTTGCTGGTGGTCCCGGCTGGGATCGAACCAGCGACCTCCCCGGTGTGAACGGGACGCTCTTCCACTGAGCCACGGGACCGTCGAGCAACCTGGATCGTTGCTCGAACGAGTTGGAACACTAACACGACTCGAGCAGCGAACACGAATCACCTACCTGGCATTCGCGAACGCACCTCTCCCGAAGCCTGGCCGGGGCAATACCCGAGCACGGAACGGTCCGACTCACATCGCTGCCTTTCAGGTGTTGTTCACCCAGGCGCTTACTGACCTGCCGATTTGTAACTATCCGTCATGGTCCGCTAGTGTTCTCAACCGCACCACGGAGAGCAATTGCTCCGAGCAGTTGGTGCATGCGGACGTGGCGCAGCTGGTAGCGCACAACCTTGCCAAGGTTGGGGTCGCGGGTTCGAATCCCGTCGTCCGCTCGAGAGGTTGGACTCAACCTTCACGGTGGAGTGGCCGAGTGGTGAGGCAACGGCCTGCAAAGCCGTGCACACGGGTTCGATTCCCGTCTCCACCTCGCGCGATTAGCTCAGCGGGAGAGCGCTTCCCTGACACGGAAGAGGTCACTGGTTCAATCCCAGTATCGCGCACCAAGATTGCAGTTTTACCCGAAGAGCCAGATACAAGCTCTTCACACGCGGACGTGGCGCAGCTGGTAGCGCACAACCTTGCCAAGGTTGGGGTCGCGGGTTCGAATCCCGTCGTCCGCTCCATTCGATGCAGGAGATTCGTCTCCATCCCGCGCGATTAGCTCAGCGGGAGAGCGCTTCCCTGACACGGAAGAGGTCACTGGTTCAATCCCAGTATCGCGCACCACTTTCACACGAGAGAGGCACCGTCCCGACTATCGGAGCGGTGCCTCTCTCGTCGTTTCAGGATGGGGTCGTTTCCATCGCGCGATTTGCTCCGGCGATCATCGCCCGGCACACGGACTCGGTGGCGTCTGCACCGGTACCCATTCCCCAGTAGCTCCGCTCACCTGCACTCCCACCCCCGGCGCGTTCGATCATGACGAAAGTTCGCGTTCCGGCATCGGCAGGGACTTGATGGAACTCGCGAATCTCGAGATTGATGCCGGCGTCGGCGAGCATCTGGGTCATTGCCGAGACGGGGCCGGTCGCTTCGACCACGCACTGACGGATCGCGTGTGCAACGGCAAGGGTGGCGCTGAATTCGAAACGACCGAGTCCGATTCGTCGCGACGTGAAGCTTCGAAGCCGAACCGGGCCCGACGGCGATGCGTAGGCAGTGCCGGGTTCGGACCAGTACATTCCGGCCATCGAACGGTGCCGGGTTGGAAAGGTGCGCGCCAGAGTCGTAGTGCTCATCGAAGTGGTCTTCCGTAGTAAGGGAGGACCAACGCGTAGCTCGACCCGCAGCGAGGGGTCGGTCCGAATCAGACCCCGCTACGGCGGCGAACTACGAGAATGCGCGACATAGTGCTTAAGTGTAGCGGAGAATCATCCCGGACCGCCCACCGCCGAGTCGAATACCGAGGAACATGACCGACCTCACCCCACAGCGCCGCGCTCGCACCGCCGTCACCGTGGCATTCGCCGCGCAAGGCTTTATGCTCGCCGCACTCCTCGCACAACTTCCGCGCTACGAATCCCGCTTCCAACTCGCAGCCGGTCTCATCGTAGTCGCTGTAGTCACCGTGTCCCTGATCGCCGGTGGCGGCAGCATTCTGGCCGAACAGATCGTGCGGAGGAGTTCGAGCAAGTCTGCGCTCGTGACCGGCCTCGTCGTGATTGCGAGTGCAGGCGGGGCAATCGGCCTCGCACAGTCGACACCGACGTTCTTCGTACTGCTCGGCCTCTACGGGCTCGGCGTCGGAATCATCGACGCAGCTGCGAACATGCAGGCAGTGGCCATTCAGCACGCGTACGGACGGGTCATTCTGTCGTCGTTCCATGCAGCGTGGAGTGCGGGCGCCATCATCGGCGCTCTGTTCGTGTCCGCGGCTGTCGGACTGGGAATGTCACTGACGGCGACACAGGTCGCGGCGGGGCTCGTAGTCGCCGGTACCCTTGCGGTCATCGCGCCGAGGTTTCTGCCCACTACCAGCGGTGCCGCCCCGGGCTCACCTGCCCAGGCAGGTGCGTCGGGCGGTTCCACCGTTCCGGCGCGCGCACTCCTTGCGCTCGGTGCGGCGATGGCAATGTTCTACGCGGTCGACTTCAGCGTGGGGAACTGGTCCGCCCTCTATCTCACGAATGTGTTGCTCTCGGACGCGGGAACGGCAGCACTCGGAATCGCCGCCTACCAATGTGCTGCTTTGCTCTCGCGCACCACCGGCGACTGGTGGGTGCGCAGACATGGCGAGAAGACGGTGGTGCGAGCAGGCGCATTGATCGGTACGGCGGGTCTCACACTGGTCGTAATTGCCCAGTCCCCCGCCACCGCGATCAGCGGCTTCCTCGTCGTCGGGTTCGGTGTGGCTGTGGTGGCGCCCCTGTGTTTCAGTGCGGTAGGCAGCCGGGCGACTCCCGGCCATGTCGACGCGGCGATCGCCCGAATCAATCTGTTCAACTACCTCGGAACACTCGTCGGCGGCGGCGTCGTCGGGGCTCTCGCGGCGCTCACCGATCTCCGAATCGCCTTCGTCCTACCGCTCGTCTTCACTGTTGCGCTGTTCGCACTGGCGCCGATCTTCGTAACCCGACCTTCCGGGGACACGACATCGACCCAACGAAGTCCTGCCGATCACACCCGTTCACCGGTGCGGCATGAGGACAATGAGAAGCAGGCACGGATGTCGAACGACACGATCTGATGCGACAGACGAAAGGCACGGTGAGACACACATGACTGTGCAGGTGGATCCCGCTGGGATCTGGGATTCGGAAGCGATCGCAGATGTCGCCGCCGCCACTTTCCCGTTGGCGTGTCCTCCTCATGCCACGCGGGACGACATCGCTACGTTCATCGACGAGGTCCTGTCGGCCGAGCGATTCTCCGAATACCTCACCGACCCGTCCCGCACCGTCCTGAAGGTCACCAACCACGGTGCGATCGTCGGATACGCAATGTTGGTGAACGGCAAACCGAACGATCCCGAACTGGCTGAGCTTCTGCCGCTCCGCCCGACGACGGAAATCAGCAAGTTCTACGTCATTCCGGGTAAACACGGAACCGGCGTGGCGTCGGCGTTGCTCGAAGCCATCGTCGAGCGCGCGATCGTCGACGGGCGCGCATCCCTGTGGCTCGGGGTGAACCAACTCAACCAGCGTGCCCAGCGCTTCTACATCAAGCACGGCTTCGAGCAGGTCGGTACGAGAACGTTCTCGGTGGGTGCGCAGTCACACAACGATTTCGTCATGCACCGCGATCTACGCGCGCAGTAGGCGACTACGACAGTTGTCTCAGGCCGCAACTTCGAAACGCGAAAGTGCCAGCAGACGTGACATCGCACGCAGGTACTTCTTCTTGTACCCGCCGGACAGCATCTCCTGAGTGAAAATCTCGTCCAGTCGCGATCCCGAGACAGTCACCGGAATGCTCGCGTCGTACAGACGGTCTGCGAGAACGACGATCCGCAGCGCGACCGACTGATCCTCCGCAGGGTGCACCCCGTCGAGGAACACTGCCGTAACCCCCTCGACCAACTTGTTGTAGCGCGACGGGTGCAAGGTGCTCAGATGTGCACAGAGTTCGTCGAAGTTGTCGAGTGTCGCGCCGGACACCGCTTCGGCACGCTCTTTCAGCGCATCCGAGGAGATCGGGTCGGGGGCCGGCGGCAAGTCACGATGGCGGTAGTCGGGTCCGTCGACGCGCAGCGTCTCGAAAATGGAGCCGAGCTTCTTGATCTCGCGCAGGAAGTCCTGCGCCGCGAATCGTCCCTCACCGAGCTGTCCAGGCAAGGTGTTGGACGTGGCAACGATCGAGACACCACGAGCCGACAGTTCCGACAGGAGCCGAGAAACCAACATCGTGTCGCCGGGATCGTCGAGTTCGAATTCGTCGATACAGAGAACACTGTGGCTGGACAGTTGTTCGACGGCCTTGTTGAAGCCGAGCGCACCGACGACGTGCGTCAACTCGACGAAGGTTCCGAACGCCTTCGGCGAAGGCACGCTGTGATAGATCGATGCGAGAAGGTGCGTCTTGCCCACACCGAACCCACCATCGAGGTAGAGGCCGATACCCGTCGAAGGTGCCTTCTTACCGAACAGGCCGCGACGACCGCCGCCTCGAATCTTCGCGACCTTCTTGGAGAATTCCTCTGCCTTCTGGACCGCAGCAGCCTGGCTGGGCTCGGCAGGATCGGGAATGTACGACGCAAAACTCACCTCGTCGAACATCGCCGGGGGCACCATTTGATCCACCAATTGGTCGGCAGGCACCACGGGGCTTCGATCGACGAGACGCTCAAACATGCATCGAGGGTATCCACGTGTTGTGATGTCTCATGTGCGCCGTGTCGATAATGGGACCTACTTCACATCCGCAGAGTCGAACGAACTGGTGGAACCAGCCCTTACGGACGGCGACCTACGCGGGCTGTACAGCTATCCGTCCACCTCCGACCGGCCGTGGGTACGCGCGAACTTCGTTTCCAGCATCGACGGTGCCGCCACTGTGGACGGAAGAAGCGGCGGCCTGGGCAGCGCGGCCGATCGTAGAGTGTTCCGGATCCTCCGAGAGCTCGCGGACGCGGTCGTCGTCGGTGCGGGTACCGCGCGCACCGAGGATTACGGTGGTGTCGCACTCGACGACGAAGCACGAGCGCGCCGACGCAACGACGGAAGGGCGCACACCCCGCCTGTCGTGGTGGTCAGCGGCCACGGCGACCTCGATCTCCGATCCCGACTCTTTACGGAAACGGACGTCCCCACCATCGTGGTGACCGGCGCGAACGCCGACACGAAACGGCTGGTCGATCTCGAGTCGGCAGGCGCCGACGTCGTTCGAACCGCCGGTCCACAGGTGACCGCCGCCGCACTGTTGGAAATCCTTGCGCAACGAGGTCTGCACCGAATCCTGTGCGAGGGCGGTCCAGGGCTGTTCGGACGCCTGTGCGCCGAGGACGGGATCGACGAACTCTGCACGACCCTCTCCCCGGTATTGGTCGGTGGAGCTGCGCCGCGGATCTCGACGTCCCCATCGCCGCATCTCGTTCCCATGTCTCGCGCGCATCTACTCGCAGAGGACGACGGCACACTGTTGTTCCGTTGGGTGCGATCGCAGCCGGGATGAGCCCACGCGTGCCGCCTGTCACGTGTACCTGGCAGGCTGTGCGGCATGCGCAGACTGGGGTTGCTCGCGATCGTTCTCGCTGTGTGCACTGCGTGCGGTGCCGGGCCGTCCACGCGGCCACACGTCGCTGTGGAGCATGAAGGAGGAGGAAGCGCACCTACATCCACCGAGGTCCCCCACCCGGACGCGCCGCCCCCACCACTCGAACCCCCGAAGTCCGACGTCAACTGGACCGAGTGCACTCAGACGACCCTCGATCGAGTCGGACTCGGCCCGGTTCCGGCAGGAGCCGTACTCGAGTGCGGACACTACGAGGCACCCATCGACAAGTCGGGTGGGGTGCCCGGAACCTTCCAGGTCGGTGCGCTGCGGGCACGCAACGATCGCACTCCTGCGGATGCGGCTCCCCTCGTCTTCACTTCCGGGTCGGATCGCGCGTCCACGGCTCAACTGGCCGCGCTCGTCGTCAGCGACATCGGCGACCTGTTGTCGACGAGGCCGGTGGTTGCCGTCGACCGTCGAGGAATCGGCACCTCACTGGAGATCGATTGCCTCACCGACCTGGAACGCAGAAGTCTGAACACCCTGAATCCTTCCGTCGGCGAGGGCGATCGCATCGACAAGATGGCTGCGATGGGCCGTGAAGTGACCATTGCGTGCACCGATTATCTACAGCCACAAGAACTCGCGTTCGATGCTGCGCATGCGGCAGACGACATCGAGGCGCTGCGCGAGCTGTGGGACGTGCCGACCATCGGTCTTCTCGGAACCGGAAACGGAGCTGCCGTGGCCATGAGCTACGCCGCGCAGTACCCGGACCGCCTGGGACGGCTCGTGCTCGATTCGCCCACCGCACCGAATGGAGACGCCGTCACGGTCACCGAGGACCGCGTTCGCGGCCGTGAGGCTGCCGTCGACGCCTTCGCGCGCCAATGCACAGCCTTGAACTGCTCATTGGGTGCCGATCCCCGCGCCGCAATCATCGACCTCGTGAACCGAGCTCGTGCCGGCGATGTTCCCGAGCTCTCCGCCAACGACATTCTGACTGCAATAGCGACCACTCTCGGTTCGCCCACGTCCGACGACGCTGCGCGAGTGCAGGCTCTGGCGGACACTGTGTCGGCGGCGGCCCAGGGCGATGTAGTGCCGCTCCTGCGGCTGGCATCCGAATCGCATTCCACAGTTCACCGCGACGGCCAGCTCATCGCCCGATGCTCCGACGGGCAGCACTGGCCCGCACCGGCGCACGTACGAGAACTCGAGCAGAGCTGGGGAGAGGCTTACCCCCTCTTCGGCGCAGCCGGCGCCGTCGGCATGTTGGCGTGCGGCGCCTGGCCGGCAACGCCACCCCTTCCCCTGCCGACCGACATGTCGCTCCCCGTGCTCGTTCTGACCGGCGTGGCGGACCCGGTCACCGGTAACGGCGCCGTCGATTCCGCAACAGGCGCGCTCGAGGCGGCCGGGGCGCCGACGGCCACCGTCACATGGCAGGGCGCGGGCCATCCGGTCACGAGCACCTCGTGCGCACGCAATTCGATCGCCGCGTATGTCGACACCGGAGCCTTACCCGCCGACGGCAACGCCTGCCCCGCCTGACTCGTACAGTGGGTCGCCGCTCACCAGCACCGACGTTTCGGTGTACCGTGCCGTAGTGTTCCTTCGACAGCTCGAGCCGCGCACCGGCATCACCACCTCAGAGGTCATCAACTTCGCGTTGTGGCCGATTGCCATCATGACGGTGTTGCACCGCGTGGTCGTCAAGGCCGTCAATGGGTACATCACGGACGATTACCGTCCGGTGTACAACGCCGCCCTCGCGTTCCTCAACGGCCGGCCGGTGTATACGGCGAACTTCAATTGGGTTGATCCGCACTATCTGTATCCGCCGTCGGGCACACTGTTGATGGCGCCGATCGCGATCATCGATCCCGAGAAGTCCCGCTGGTTGTTCATCATCGCCAACGCCGTCGCCATTCTGATCGCGCTGTACCTGCTGCTGCGAATGTTCGACCTGGGTATCAAGTCGGTTGCCGCGCCGATTCTGCTACTGGCCGCGTTCAGTTCCGAAACGGTGACGAACACATTGGTTTTCACCAACATCAACGGGCTCGTTCTGCTCGGCGAGATGGCGTTCCTGACCTTGCTGCTGCGTCGCCGGGACTATTGGTCCGGTGCCGCGATCGGGCTCACGTTTGCCGTCAAACCCATTCTCGCGCCGTTGTTGATCCTTCCGCTGGTGCGCGGACAGTGGAAGGTGTTCGTCACCGCAATCGGTATTCCACTCGTCCTGACAGTAATTGCATGGCCGCTGTCCGCCGACCCGATGGACTTCGTTCGCCAGACGGTCCCCTATCTGGCCGAGTCTCGTGACTACTTCAACAGCGCGATCGTCGGAAACGGCATGTATTACGGACTGCCCACCGGTTTGGTGTGGGCGATGCGTCTCGGGTTCGCTGCCATCGTGCTGGCGTCGTTGTGGTTGCTGTACCGGTATTACCGCAACGACGAGTTGTTCTTCGTCGCGACCACGACCGGGCTCGTACTGACCGCGTCGTTCCTTCTGGGTTCGCTCGGCCAGATGTACTACTCGATGATGCTGTTCCCGCTTCTGATGTCAGTGGTTCTGAAGAACTCCGTGATGCGAAACTGGCCCGCATGGTTGGCGGTCTACGGCTTCTTGAGCTACGACAGCTGGATTTCCAACCGATTCATCACCGCCGGGCGCGCCGCGGAATACATGAAGACCACCCTCGGTTGGAGCTTGCTCCTCATCGTGATCTTCTGCGTCCTCGCCTACCGCTACCTGCTCGCGCGCCGTGCGGGCACGCTGCGGGAAGGTGTCAGCATCGATCCACCGTTCCTGGCCACAACCGCAGCCGACAGCTCCGCCGGACGGTCCACGACGGACACCGAGAAGCCCGAAGAGGTGGCTGCCGCGAAGTCGTAGCAGCCGAAGTGAAACGGAACGGTTAGCGTGGAAACATGAGCACACGCCCCGAGCAGACAGAACCCGAGATCGTCCGCACCGAGGACGAGTGGCGTCAGCGACTCGGTCCCGAGGAGTATGCGGTACTCCGTCAAGCCGGGACCGAGCGTCCGTTCGTCGGCAAGTACACGGACACCGAGACAGCGGGGGTCTACCGTTGCCGAGCCTGTGATGCCGAACTGTTTCGCAGCACCGAGAAGTTCCATTCGCATTGCGGATGGCCGTCGTTCTTCGATCCGGCCGATTCCGACGCGGTGATCGTCCGTGAGGACACGTCGATGGGAATGCGACGCGTCGAGGTGCTGTGCAAGAAGTGCCACAGCCACCTCGGCCACGTCTTCGAAGGTGAGGGCTACCCCACACCGACGGATCAGCGCTACTGCATCAACTCGATCAGCCTCGTCCTGGAAGAGTCGCAAGCCTGATACGACACCGAGTCAGGCAGTGAGTTCTCAGGGCAGTGAGTTCACGAGCTTCTCCACGTCGACCCGTGGGCCGGTGAAGAACGGCACTTCCTCACGAACATGCATGCGGGCTTCGGTAGCGCGCAGATCCCGCATGAGATCGACGATGCGGTGCAACTCCGGGGCCTCGAACGCGAGGATCCACTCGTAATCCCCGAGCGCGAACGCCGGCACGGTGTTGGCACGGACTTCGGGGTACCCGCGCGCCTCCTTGCCGTGGTCGACGAGCATCTTGCGCCGTTCGTCGTCGGGCAGCAGGTACCACTCGTACGAGCGGACGAACGGGTACACGCAGATGTACGCGCCGGGTTCCTCCCCTGCGACGAAGGACGGGATGTGACTCTTGTTGAACTCGGCCGGCCGGTGAACGGCAACGTTGCTCCATACCGGGGCACTGGCACGGCCGAGAGCCGTCGTCCGCCGGAAATCCGCATACGCGGCCTGTAGGGCCTCGATGCTGCCGGAGTGGTTCCAGAACATGAAGTCGGCGTCGGCGCGCAAACCGGCAACGTCGTACAGGCCGCGGACCACGACCCCTTTGTCCTCGAGACCTTCGAAGAAGGCTTTCGCCTCCTTGATCGCGGCATCACGGTCGTCGCCGAGGGCTCCCGGCTCCACCTGGAAGGCAGAGAACATCAAGTAGCGGATTTCGGAGTTCAGGGTTTCGTAGTCAAGGCGTGCCATGACCCTATCCTGCCACTTGCCTCACCAGTCGTGTCGCCGCCGCCGTCGCTGCCCCCACACAGGCTGGCACCCCGACGCCGTGCAGCATCGCTCCGGCGATCTCGAGCCCGTCACATCGGGCGAGGTCCGCTTCGATCTGCGCAACCCGCTCAACGTGGCCTGGGCCGTACTGTGGCAGACCGTCGCGCCAGCGCGCGGTGACAGCTGCCAGTGGCGTGTCATCGACTCCACAGACCGTCGCCAGGTCGCGTCGCGCCGCCGCGACGAGATCCGCGTCCGACGACTGCACCGCTGCGGTATCGCCGAAACGCCCGAACGACACTCGCACCGTGGCAACGGACCGGTCCGCGAGGTGGGGCCACTTCCGGCTCGACAAGGTGAAAGCCTTCGCCTCGAGAGGCTCGTCGGTTGCGACCAGAATGCCCGAGTTCTCCGGTAGGTCCGTCTCCCCCGGGAACGACAGTGCCACGACCGCAGACGCTGCGGTGCCGATACGTCCGGCGCCGTCCGCCGCGGTGGGCGCGACGTCGGACAGGATTTCGGCGAGCGTCTGGGCGGTCACGGCAAGAACCACCCCGTCGAGGCGACCGACGGGATCGAGATGCCAGTGACTGCCATCCCGCCGTAGACCGTGTGCACGGGCCTCCACGATCCGAGGGGCCGTGGCGGTCAGCAGCGCGTCGGTCAGTTCTGCGTAGCCGCCCCGGAAAGCACCGAACACTGGCCCATCACTCGAAGCGGGAAGCGCGCTGCGCACCGCTGTCGAGAGACTCGGCGCTCCATCGTCCAGCGCCGCAGCGAGGGCGGGCAGAGCAGCACGAACTCCGATCGTCTCGGCGGTGCCGGAATAGACGCCCCCGAGCAGCGGGTCCACACTCCGGCGCACCACCTGTTCCCCGAAACGATCGGCGACCAGTTCGGCAACGGAGGTGTCCGAGCCCCGCACCCATTCGAAGCTTCGCGTCTGCTCGGCGCCGATTTTTGCCATTGTCGCGTCGTCGACCAGACCGGCGACCGAATCGGCATCGGCGGGCACACCCATCAGCGTTCCCTGCGGCAGCGCGTTCACTCGCCCACCCGACCAGATCAGTGGCCGACGCCCACCCGGATGAACGATATGATCCGACAGGCCGAGTTCGGCCGCGAGCGCCGGCACCTCGGGGCGCCGGACGATGAAGGCTTCTGCGCCGACGTCGAACGCGCCACCAGCGAAATCGAGCGTGCGCAGCTTCCCGCCCAGGCGGCCTGACGCGTCCACGAGAAGGATCTCGGCGTCCGGGCCGAGCTGCTGCCGAAGTCGATACGCCGCGACCAGTCCGCTGATCCCACCGCCCACGACGGCGACGCGCACGGTCACAACGAGTGCACCAGGTCCACTACTCCCGTGAGCACACCAGGGTCGGTGTCGGGCAGCACTCCGTGTCCGAGATTGAAGATATGGCCGGTGGCACCGGCGGCCAGCGCCCGATCTGCTTCGGCAACGATCCTGCGGGTGTGCTTCTCGACCGCTGAGGGGCCGGCGAACAGCACAGCCGGATCGAGATTGCCCTGCAGCGCCTTGCCGGGGCCGACTCGGCGCACAGCTTCGTCGAGCGGGACGCGCCAATCGACCCCCACCACGTCGGCGCCGACCTCCCCCATGGCCCCCAGCAGTTCGCCGGTGCCGACTCCGAAGTGGATGCGTGGCACGCCGGCATTCTGCACCTCGGCGAACACACGCTCGGAGTGCGGGAGCACGAACTCCCGATACTCGGCGAGCGTGAGCGCTCCGGCCCAGGAGTCGAACAGTTGCACAGCGTCGACGCCCGCATGCAGCTGTGCTTGCAGGAAGGTGATCGCCGTGTCGGCGAGCGTTCCGAGCAATGCGTGCCATGTCTTGGGGTCCGAGTGCATCAACGCCTTGGTGCGCTCGTGATTGCGACTGGGTCCGCCCTCCACGAGATAAGAGGCCAACGTGAACGGGGCTCCCGCGAAGCCGATCAACGGGGTGTCACCCAGCTCGGCCGTGAGCAACCGCACCGCCTGCGCGATGGCGCCGACCTCCTCCGCCCCCAATCGCGGCAGGCCCTGCACATCCGCGATGGACCGGACCGGATTCTCCACCACCGGACCAGTGCCCGGCACGATGTCGAGGTCGATACCGGCTGCCTTCAGCGGAACCACGATATCGGAGAAGAGGATCGCAGCGTCCACGCCGTGACGGCGCACGGGCTGCATGGTGATCTCACACACGAGCCCCGGGTCGAAACACGACTCGAGCATTCCGATTCCGGACCTGATCTCGCGATACTCGGGTAGGGAGCGGCCTGCCTGACGCATGAACCACACCGGCCGGTGCGCCGGCTCGCGCCCCGCCGCCGCCGCCAGCAACGGTGCATCCGCCAACACCCTCCGGGCGGCGTAGCCGACCCGCTCGGGCATACCTGCGTTCGTACTCTCCATACCGCTCATCAGTTGTTGCACTCCCACGGGCTAGTTCGGACCGTCCTTCATGCTGCCATGACCACAAGCAGCTCCGGTTCGGCACCTCGGCGCGCCTCCGCCGACTTGTCCGATTTCGGGTCTACCGTCCGAAAATGTGACGACTTCCGGATCGACTGCAGCGCCTGCAGAGTTCCGTGCCGCCGTCGATTCGATGGGTGCGGCGCGGGTACGTGGTGACATCGACCTCGGCCCCATTCGTCCGCCCCAGCGATTGGCCCCCTACAGCTATGCCATCGGCGCCGAGGTGACGCACGACGAGTCGGCAAGCATCCCCGAGCACTCGGAAGGCGATGCGTTCGGCCGCCTCATCCTGCTCCACGATCCCGAGGGCGACGAAGCCTGGAACGGCACGATGCGGTTGGTCGCGTACATCCAAGCCGACCTCGATGCGTCGGTGGCCGGGGACCCGTTGCTGCCCGAGGTGGCGTGGAGTTGGCTGGTGGACGCGCTCGAAGCACGACCGGAGCCGGTCACTGCGCTCGGTGGAACCGTGACGGCGACGAGTTCTGTGCGGTACGGCGACATCGCCGGTCCGCCACGCGCACATCAACTCGAACTGCGCGCCTCCTGGACTGCGACGTCGTCCGACCTCACCGATCATGTCGAAGCGTTCTGTGAGGTGCTGGGCTACGCGGCCGGCCTCCCACCGGCCGGCGTGACCGCGCTACACAGCCTCGGTGACTGAACGCTCGGTAACTCCGACCTCGGTAGGGCCTCGATGCGCCCACTCCAGAAAACGTCCAACCGCCGCAACGACAGCTACGCTGCGAATCGACGGAAACACGTCGAACGCGTGTTGCGCTCCCCGCAATTCGGCATATGCCACCGGATTGTTCGACACTTCCCGCAGCGCCTTCACGAACGCGCGCGCCTCGGCCACCGGAATCAGCGAGTCGCTGCGCCCGTGAATGACGAAGAACGGTGGCGCGTCGGAACGCAGGTGCGCCATCGGGGAAGCTTTGCGGTAGGCCTCGGGGAACTTCGCCCCCTTGCCGAGCAGCATGGGCATGATGCCCGACTGCACTCGCTGTAGAACTGGTTTGATTCCGGTATCCCCCGCAATGTCGTAGACGCCGTAGTGCGGGACACACGCCTGCACCGACGTGTCCATTTCCTCGAATCCCGGTTGCAGTTCCGGGTCGTTCTCTGTCAGTGCCAACATCGCCGTGAGATGACCTCCCGCGGAACCACCGGTGACCGCCACGAAACCGGGGTCGCCGCCGTAGGTACCGATGTTCTTCCGAACCCACGCCAACGCCTGCTTCAGTGCGACGAGGTGCTCGGGCCAGACCGCGCGCGGTGACAACGGGTAATTCACGGACACGCAGACCCATCCGCGGGACGCCATCTCCAGCATCAAGGGAATGCCCTGCTGATCCTTGTTACCGATGACCCAGCCACCACCGTGAACGTGGAAGAGGACCGGCGCATCTGCCGGTGTGTCTTCCCGGTGGTAGATGTTCAACCGAGACCGTCGGCCTCCTGGTGCGTACCGGACGTTGCGAACCTGCGTCACACCTTTGCGCCGCATCCAGAAGGGATCGAGTATCTGTCTCCACACCGGACGGCCCACAGCGACGATCCCACGGTCGCGCTGCGCGTAGTCCTCCCCCAGTGACTGCTGTAATGCCGCTTCGGCTTCGCGACCTGCACCTCGTCCGGTAGCCACAACACTTGCCAATGCCGCAACGGACGCAGCGGACAAAGCCATCCCGACCTTCGTACTGCGCGAGCCGACGCCCTTGCGCGCGACGTGTGTGGCCGCATCCGCGGCAGTGAGCGCCAGCAACTGCGGGGCCAGTTCCGTCGTCAGCCATCCGGACATGAACACAGGTACGGACAGCGGCATACCCGGAATCGGGCGCACGGCGTTGGCGGCCAGCAACACGCCCGCGGCCTGCCTGAGCACGAAAGATCGAGTCATGTGCGAAACTCCATTCCACTAGGAACCACGTGAATTTCTCGTTCACATTCCCAAGATACTAGAACGTGTTCTAGTATCGGTTTCATGCAGCGACTCAGCGGTCTCGACGCCACCTTCCTCTACCTGGAAACTTCCAGCCAACTCATGCATGTCTGCGGATTGATCGAACTCGACGAATCCACCATGCCCGGCGGATACCAGTTCGACAAACTCAAAACGGAACTCGCGGCACGCACCAAGGCGATGCCGGCATTCCGTCGCAAACTGCAGGATTCACGGTTCAATCTGGACCATCCTGTGTGGGTCGAGGACTCGGATTTCGACATCGATCGACACTGCCACCTCGTGGCTGTCCCTGCACCTGGCGGACGCGAAGCTCTTGCCGACCTGTGTGGACACATCGCCAGCCAACCGATGGATCGTTCCCGCCCGTTGTGGGAGATGTGGGTGATCGAAGGATTGGAAAGCGGTCGCGTCGCAGTGATGTCGAAGATGCACCACGCAGGGGTCGACGGTGTCACCGGCGCAAACATGATGTCGGAACTGTGCGGTCTCGAACCCGATGCGCCGCGGAGCGACCCCGCGGACGCCCCGGAGGGAGCGGGTAAGGCGAGCAGCCTCGACATCGCGTTGGGCGGACTGCTCGCCGTCGCTTCGCGCCCCGCGCGGCTTGCGCGTCTCGTTCCCGGCAGCCTCGCCGTTCTCCCCGAGTGGATCAGCCGAGCGCGGCGCGGAGAAGCCATGCCTGCGCCGTTCACAGCACCCCGCACGTCCTTCAACGGCACGATCACCGGCCACCGCAACATTGCCTACGCGCAGCTCGATCTCGAGAAGGTCAAGGACGTCAAAAACGCATTCGGCGTAAAGGTCAACGATGTGGTGCTGGCCCTGTGTGCAGGGGCTCTCCGCGATTACCTTCACAGCCGCGACGAACTTCCGGACAAGTCGTTGGTGGCGATGGTGCCTGTGTCGGTTCACAGCAAATCCGACCGTCCGGGCACAAACCAGGTGTCCGGGATGTTCACCGAACTCACTACTCAGATCGAGGACCCTGTCGAGCGACTGAAGACCATCGGCGAGCGGAACCCGATCGTCAAGAAACACAACGAGGCGCTCGGCGCGAACCTGCTGCAGGACTGGTCACAGTTCGCCGGCCCAGCGGTGTTCGGTGCTGCGATGCGTCTGTACGCCTCACTGGGTCTTGCCGAGCGGCATCCCGTGGTACACAACCTCGTCATCTCGAACATTCCAGGACCCCCGGTCCCGCTGTATTTCCTGGGCGCGCGCATCACCGGGATGTATCCGCTGGGCCCAGCGTTCCACGGAGCCGGTCTCAACATCTCCGTCATGTCGCTCGACGGCAAGCTCGACGTCGGCCTGGTCGGTTGCCGCGAACTGGTCCCCGAACTGTGGGATCTCGCGGATTCTTTCCCTCAGGCCCTCGACGAGTTGCACCAGGCTGCCAAAGCGAACGCAGAGTCATAACTGCACTTCGCTGGGCCTGTCCGCCGAGCGTATGCGCGTGAGCACCGACGTCGTCGCTGCCGAAAGGCCCTCGGTGAACTCACGAGCCTGCATCACACACGCCGAATGGCCACCCTCGATTTCGTAGGTGGCGCAGCCGTCGATCTGGCGTGCGAGCCAGCGTTGACGACGCGGCGCGATGATGCGGTCACGGGACGGCACGACGACTGCGGTGGGGACGTCGATATCACCCACCCAGTGCGTCGAGTCGAACTTGCCTATCTCGGCAACGGCCCTGCCCATCGCGCCGTAACTCGTGGAGGTGAACTCCCGGAGTGCCCACACACGGTCACTTCGGGAGTCGGTGCGCTCCCGTACGGGGCCTGCTTTCGGGCGGAGCGCACCCATTCCGGCGTTGATCGCCGTCATGGCCACCTTCTCTCGGGAAGCCCGTTGAAAATGCGCCGTCGCGGCACAGAGAATCAATCCATCCACACGGTCGCGATGGCGCTTCCACGCCAACTGGGCCACGAGCGAACCCATGGAATATCCCACGGGCACGACTCGGTCGACACCTAGTGCGTCCGCAAGAGCCACGACGTCGTCGGCGCAATCGGTGAGTTCGAACCGAGTGGAGCGGATACCTCGCCCGTGCCATCGCTGGTCGAACACCACCACGCGCGCCTTTTTGGCAAGTTCTGTCAATGCCGGGTACCACGTGAGCCTCCCCGTGCACGCGAGGGCATGCAGAAGGACCAGCGTGGGCCCTTCTCGTGGTCCGGTATCAACCACGAAAGTGCTGCCACGCCCCGGCAGGTCGACCATCCGCCCCTCGGGAAGCTCGCCAACGGGCGCAAGGCTCATGACACTCCTCGGTGAATGCGATGTTTCGGACGCAGGAACGCATTATTAGAACATATTTCAATTAGCCCGCAACCGATTGGCGGTGTTCCGGCGCTTCAGTTCCTCCGACCACCGCAGACGGACGTAGAGTCGGTGACCATGCCCGAAGCCACCGACGACCCAGATGTTCCGGCAGACCCAGATACCCCCGCCGCGACCCCCCTCCTGTCTCCTCGCGACGGTGTGCCCGACGTGGTGAGCACGGCCGAGGGCGTCACCAAAGCCGCTGCCGCGCTGACCGCGGGAACAGGCCCCTTGGCGGTGGACGCCGAACGTGCCTCCGGATTTCGCTACTCGGGGCGCGCCTACCTGGTCCAACTGCGTCGCGCCGGGTCGGGCACGGTTCTACTCGACCCGATTCCTACAACCGCCGACCTCACACCGCTTGCGGCCGCAATCAACCCACTCGAGTGGATCCTGCACTCTGCCGACCAAGACCTCCCCTGCCTTGCCGAACTCGGCTTGCATCCGACCCGCCTGTACGACACCGAACTCGCCGGCAGGCTGGCGGGATTCGATCGGGTGGGCCTGGCCGCGATCGTGGAACGCACGTTGGGATTGGAATTACGCAAGGGGCACGGCGCCGCGGACTGGTCGAAAAGGCCGCTTCCGGACTCGTGGCTGAACTATGCGGCCCTCGATGTGGAAGTTCTGGTCGAACTACACACGGAAATGACCGCGGAGCTCGAGCGCCAAGGCAAGACCGAGTGGGCGGCCCAGGAGTTCGAACACGTCCGCCTTGCCGGTCCACCCAAACCCAAGCCCGACCGCTGGCGCCGACTCTCGCACATCACCAGCCTGGGAAACACGCGCCAGCTCGCACTCGCACGCTCGCTGTGGCAGGCGCGCGAAGACCTCGCACGCAAACGTGACATCTCCCCCAGTCGGGTCCTTCCCGATTCGGCCATCATCGCCGCCGCGCGCGAGAATCCCGTCACCATCGAGCAATTGCGGGCACTGCCGGTCTTCGGCGGCCCACGGCAACGGCGGCATTCACGGCACTGGTTGCATGCGCTCGAATCCGCACGTGCACTGCCCTATGACGAACTACCGACCAAGCGGCCCGCCATCACCGGCCCGCCGCCGGCCAACAAATGGGCACGGATGGATCCCGAGGCGTCGGAACGTCTGTCCGCTGCTCGCGCCGCGCTCACCGACCTGAGCGGACAGGTGGCGGTACCGGTGGAGAATCTGGTGACCCCCGAACTGGTACGCCGTCTGTGCTGGGATTGGCCGTCACCCGAAGACGGTGCCGCCGACTCGCTGATCGACGACATCCTGACTGCAGGCGGTGCCCGGCCTTGGCAGCGCGAGTTGACCGTGTCACGCCTGAGCGCTGCACTCGCCACGGCGTGAGCCGAGTCTCCTGGCCACGGCGGCGAGTCGGACCGTCGTCGTCCGAGAACGACCGTTAAGTTACCCACGGGTAATGCAAGGAGTAGTCTGAGCCGAGAGGCCGGACGCCTAGCCGTGATCCGGAACCAAATCAGCTCCACCAGGAGGAATTCGCGTGGCTTCATCCACCCAGCGCAACGTCGTTTTCGTCGACGGCATCCGCACGCCGTTCGGCAAGGCCGGCCCGAAAGGCATGTACGCGCAGACCCGCGCCGACGACCTGGTCGTCAAGACCATCCGCGAACTGCTGCGCCGCAACCCGCAGCTCGACCCCGCCCGCATCGACGAGGTCGCCATCGCTGCCACCACTCAGACCGGTGACCAGGGCCTGACCATCGGCCGTACCGCAGGAATTCTCGCCGGCCTGCCCGAGACCGTGCCCGGCTTCGCCATCGACCGCATGTGCGCCGGCGCAATGACCGCTGTCACCACCACCGCGTCCGGCATCGGCTTCGGCCAGTACGACGTCGTCGTCGCCGGCGGCGTCGAGCACATGGGCCACCACCCGATGGGCGAGGGCGCCGACCCCAACCCCCGTTTCCTTGCGGACCGCCTGGTCGACCAGAGCGCTCTCGTCATGGGTAACACTGCCGAAAACCTGCACGACCGGTTCCCGAGCATCACCAAGGAACGCACCGACGCCTACGCGGTGAACAGCCAGAACAAGTACGACGCCGCCAAGCAGGCCGGCCACATCGCCGACACACTGGTGCCCGTTGCCACTCGCTCCGACGCAGGCTGGGGACTCGCCACCGAGGACGAGCCGCCCCGCCCTGGCACCACCGCCCAGAACCTCGCCGGCCTGAAGACGCCGTTCCGTCCCGCCGGCCGCATCACCGCAGGCAACGCCGCAGGTCTCAACGACGGTGCGACCGCCGCGATCCTCGCCGGCGAGGACACCGCCAAGGAGCTCGACCTCCCGATCGGCATGCGTATGGTCGGCTTCGCCTACCAGGGTGTCGACCCGGCGGTCATGGGGTACGGACCCGTTCCGGCCACGGAGAAGCTGCTGGCCCGCACCGGCCTGAAGATCGAGGACATCGGACTCTTCGAGCTCAACGAAGCGTTCGCCGTCCAGGTCATCGCCTTCCTCGAGCACTACGGCATCGCCGACGACGACCCGCGCGTCAACCAGTGGGGCGGTGCCATCGCATGCGGCCACCCGCTCGCGTCCTCGGGCGTACGCCTGATGACCCAGCTATCACGCCAGTTCGCGCAGCGTCCCGACGTCCGCTACGGCCTGACCAGCATGTGCATCGGTCTCGGCATGGGCGGCAGCGTCATCTGGGAGAACCCGAACCACGCCGACTACAACTCGGGAGCCAAGTAACCATGTCCGACATCGCCAATGCATTCACCGACGAAGTGGTGACCAACGCGTACACCAAGCTCGTCTCCGTACCCGGCATCGACGGCCAGGTTGCACTGGTCACCCTCGACAACGGGTTCGATCACACCAAGCCGTCGTCCTTCGGACCCGCCGGACTCGAGTCGCTGAACGCGGCCCTCGACGAGGCGTTCGACGCGAAGCCGGCCGCCATCGCGATCACCGGAAAGCCGTTCATCTTCGCCGCCGGCGCGGACCTCAAGGGTGTGCCCAGCATCACCAGCCGCGAGCAGGGGCTCGAACTCGGGCAGCTGGGCCACAAGGTCTTCCGGCGCCTGCGTGAGTCCACCATCCCGACTTTCGCGTTCGTCAACGGCGTCGCCCTCGGTGGTGGCCTCGAGGTCGCGTTGCACAGCCACTACCGCACGGTGTCGTCCAGTGCCGGAGCACTCGGACTGCCCGAGGCCTTCCTCGGTCTGGTACCGGGCTGGGGCGGAACTCAGTTGCTGCCCAACCTGATCGGCGCGTCCAATGCGGTCACGGTCATCATCGAGAACTCGCTGAACCAGAACAAGACGCTGGCCCCGAAGAAGGCCCTCGAGCTCGGTGTCGTCGACGCCGTGTTCGGTTCCGCCGACTTCCTCGAGCAGTCCCTCGCCTGGGCAGCCAAGGTTCTCGCCGGTGAGATCACCCCCGAACGTCCCGAGATCGACAAGGGTCAGGCGTGGGACGACGCGATCGTCCGCGCGAAGGCCGTCGTCGAAGGCAAGACGAAGAACTTTGCTCCAGGTCCGGTCAAGACCGTCGAACTGCTGGAGCTGGCCAAGAACACGGATATCACGGATTCCGCTTCACTGGACAAGGGATTCGCCGCCGAGGACGAGGCACTTGCCGACCTGCTCCTCACGGACGAGCTCCGCGCCGGCCTGTACGCCTTCGACCTGGTGAACAAGCGCGCCAAGCGTCCTGCCGGTGCGCCGGACAAGTCGTTGGCCCGCAAGATCACCGGGGTCGGCATCGTCGGTGCCGGCCTGATGGCCAGCCAGCTCGCCATGCTGTTCGTGCGCCAGCTGAAGGTGCCGGTGATCCTCACCGACATCGATCAGGAGCGCATCGACAAGGGTGTCGGCTACGTCCACTCCGAGATCGACAAGCTTCAGGGCAAGGGCCGGCTGTCCGCCGACGCCGCGAACCGCCTCAAGGGTCTCGTCTCCGGCTCGCTGGACAAGTCCGCGTTCGCGAAGACCGACTTCGTCATCGAGGCCGTCTTCGAGAACCTGGATCTGAAGAAGAAGATCTTCGCCGAGCTCGAGGAGTTCATCGCCCCGGAGACCATCCTGGCGACCAACACCTCTTCGCTGTCGATCACGAAGATGGCTGCCGACCTGAAGCACCCCGAGCGGGTCGTCGGATTCCACTTCTTCAACCCGGTCGCTGTTCTCCCGCTCCTCGAGGTCATCAAGGGCGAGAAGACGGACGACGCGACCCTGGCAACCGCGTTCGCGACGGCCAAGGCCCTCAAGAAGTCGGCTGTCGGTTCCGCCGACCTGCCCGGCTTCGTGTTCAACCGTCTCCTGATCCGCACCCTGGGTGAGGTCATGAACTCGGTGGACGAGGGCACCCCGTTCGAGGTCGCCGACAACGCGATCGCCGACCTCGGCATGCCGATGACGCCGTTCTCGCTTCTCGGACTCGTCGGTCCGGCCGTGGCGCTGCACACCGGTGAGACGCTCGCCGAGGCGTACCCGGAGCGGTTCCACAACTCCCCCGGACTCGAGGCACTCGTCGAGGCCAAGAAGTCGGCGGTCTGGAGCTGGGACAGCGGCAAGCAGGAAGTCGACCCCGAGGTCGCGGCCCTGTGGAAGCAGGGCGACAAGCCCTCGACCGCCGAGGAAGTTCTCGAGCGTACGCGTCGCGCGTTCGCAGAGGAGATCCAGATCATGCTCGACGAGGGTGTGGTCGCGGCAGCCGAGGACATCGACCTGTGCCTCATCCTCGGTGGTGGATTCGGATTCTGGAACGGCGGCATCACCCCGTACCTGGACCGCACCGGCACCTCGGAGGCCGTCAACGGTAAGCGCTTCCTCGAGCCTGGCGTCGCCAGCGTGAAGTAAGCCCCTCCCGCTTCTAACGAATGTCACATCGGTTCGGCTGCGCCGAACCGATGTGACATTCGTCGTTTCGGGGTGGCACGAAAATGCCGGTAGGTTAGGCTCACCTTCAACTAGTTTTCGGGCAGTCGAGGAGTCGAATCGTGACCAGAGCAGCAACCAAACGCACCGCAGCAATCGCAATCGCGGCGGCGACAGTGCTGGCCGGATGTTCCTCCAACGGCGAGTCCGATTCCGACACTTCACCGTCGGGCGAAGGGTTTCCCGTGACCATCGAGAACACCTTCGGCTCCACCACCATCGAGTCGGCGCCCGAGCGTATCGTCACACTCGGCTGGAACGCCCAGGACGTGGTGTATGCACTGGGTGAAACCCCCATCGGCATGCCCCGCTACACCTACGGCGCGCAGGAGAACGGCGTCATGCCGTGGCTCCAAGACCACTTCGATCCCAGTGAAACCACATTGCTCGACGCTGAGACGTCGGTGCCTGTCGAGCAGGTCGCCGAGTTGGCGCCGGACGTCATCCTGGCCCCCTACGAGGGGTTCGACGAGAACACCTACGATCAACTGTCCGCCTTTTCGCCCACCGTCGCGTACCCGGACAAGGCGTGGCAGACGACGTGGCAGGATCAGACCACCATCGTCGGCGCGGCGTTGGGCAAGAGCGCCGAGGCCGATCAACTCGTCGCAGAACTCGAGCAGACGCTCTCCGATACCGGTGCGGAACACCCGGAGTTCACGGGGAAGACCATTTCTGTGGTCAGCATCGACCCCAATACCGGAACGGTGAGCGTGTACATGCCCACTGATCCCCGCGTGCAGACACTCACCGAATTGGGTTTCGAGAACGCTCCGGGGGTCGAGAAGCTGGCAGAGGACGCTGGCGGCAAGTTCTTCGCAGACATCTCGGTCGAGAACATTGCCGATATCGACGCCGACGTTGTCGTGGCGTTCGTTCCGAACGAGACCACCCTGACTTCGAACCCTGCGTACAGGAACCTCGGTGCACTCGAACGGGGCACGGTGGTTCCCCTCACCGACACTCAGGTCGTTGCCGGGCTGAGCCAGACCAGTGTCCTAGCGACACCGTGGGTCCTCGACAAGATCACTCCACGGTTGTCGGAAGCCGCGAAGAAGGCCGGCGCCTGACACATTCCGGCGCCTGACACATCTCTGCGTAAATACCCGTGTGCGCGACTGATGGGGCGTAGCGTCCCGTTTGGCTGCCGAGGTAGCGCCCAACAGCGGGATACGGAGACACGATGGCGTTCAGTGAATCACGAGAAATCGGTCCGAGTTCAGCAAACGCCGATGTGGCACACGCGGTCCTCTTCGCGGCCACTGCGGCATTGGGCGGATTCCTCTTCGGGTACGACACCGCCGTCATCAACGGGGCAGTCGGCGCGATCCGCGACCGGTACGACATCGGTGCCGGCGCAACCGGCCTGTCCGTCTCGCTGACATTGGTCGGTGCCGCTGCCGGCGCCTGGCTGGCGGGACGCCTCGCCGACAAGCTGGGACGCATCCGGGTGATGAGGATTGCCGCAGTCCTGTTCATGATCGGGGCGCTCGGGTCCGCATTTCCGTTCGGAATCGTCGATCTCACCCTCTGGAGGGTGGTCGGCGGCATCGCAGTCGGACTCGCGTCCGTCATCGCCCCCGCTTACACCGCAGAGATTTCACCCGCGTCGATGCGAGGGCGGCTCGGATCGATGTACCAACTGGCGATCGTTCTCGGAATCGCGGTGTCGCAACTGGTGAACTATGCACTGTCCGCTGCTGCCGGCGGTGCGAGAAACGACCTGTTCGGCGTCGAAGCATGGCAGTGGATGCTCGCGGTGGCCGCGATCCCCGCCCTCCTCTATCTCGTCATGACAGTGACGATTCCCGAATCACCCCGCTTTCTGGTGGCCAACGATCGCGTACCCGAAGCGCGCCGGATCATCGCAGACCTCGAGGGCGGATCGGACGACGTCGTCACGAAGCGAATGGACGAAATCCGCACATCTCTCGGCGAAGACCGCACCCGTCCCAGTCTGAAGACGCTTTTCTCGAAGCAACTGGGGGTCCGGCCTCTGGTGCTGGTGGGAATCGGGTTGGCGGCCCTTCAACAGTTCGTCGGAATCAACGTGATCTTCTACTACTCCAGCACTCTGTGGCAGTCCGTGGGCTTCGGCGAGGACCGGTCCCTGCTCATCAGCGTGGTGAGTGCCGTCGTCAACATCGTGGGCACGTTGGTGGCAATTGCCGTGATCGACCGAATCGGTCGTCGACCACTCCTGTTGATCGGTTCGGTCGGCATGGCGATCTCACTGGGCACTGCCGCCGTGTGCTTCCATTCGGCCGAGATCACCCGAAACGCCGAGGGCGAATCGGTGGCGACACTCTCCGGTACCAACGGCACCATTGCCCTGATCGCCGCCAACGCGTTCGTCTTCTTCTTCGCCCTGTCGTGGGGCCCTGTGGTGTGGGTCTTGATCAGCGAACTGTTCCCGAACCGCATCCGCGCTGTCGCTGTGGGTGTTGCCACTGCCGCGAACTGGTTGTCGAACTTCGTCGTGTCCGCCACGTTCCCGGCGCTCGCCGACTGGAACTTGTCGCTCACCTACGGCCTCTACGCGGCGATGGCGTTGCTGTCCGTCGGATTCGTGACGAAGTTCGTGAAGGAGACCAAAGGACGCACGCTCGAGGAAGCGGGCTGATCAGCGGCCGGACTTCTCGACTTCGTCCGCGCCGGACTTCTCGACTTCGTCCGCGCGGTCCACCGCTCCCGCATCGGGTGCGCCGATGCCGGCAACCCATCCCGTGATCTGGCGGGCCACGTCCTGTGCTGTGAGCCCGAGTTCTGCGTGAATCTCGGACCGCGACGCGTGATCGAGGAACTGTTGCGGGACTCCGACATCGCGGCACGGAACATCTATTCCTGCAGATCGGAGCGCAGCAGAAACGGTCGAGCCGATACCACCGTGCAGCCCGCTGTCCTCGATCGTCACGACCATCGAGTACTCACGGGACAACTCGACCACTGAGTCCGCGACCGGCAGCACCCAACGGGGGTCCACTACAGTCGCGCAGATTCCCTGCTGCTCGAGACGGTCGGCAGTCGCGAGCGCCAACTCCGCGAACGCGCCGACCGAGACGATCAGAACATCTTTGGCCCCCTCGCTCGCGTCCCGCAGCACGTCCACACCGTCGCCCAGCCTGCGCAGGGCGATCAGATCGCCACACACGGCACCCTTCGGGTACCGGATGGCGGTCGGCCCGTGCTTCACGGCCAAAGCTTCGCCCAGCTCTTCGCGGAGCGTGACGGCATCACGGGGCGCCGCAACTCTCATACCCGGCACGATGCCGAGGAGTGACATGTCCCACATTCCGTTGTGGCTCGCGCCGTCGGAACCGGTGATACCGGAGCGGTCGAGAACGAGCGTGACCGGAAGATCGAGCAGCGCCACGTCCATGAGCAGCTGGTCGAACGCGCGGTTGAGGAAGGTCGAATAGATGGCGACGACGGGATGAAGCCCACCCAGAGCCAGTCCGGCCGCGGAGGTGACTGCGTGCTGTTCTGCAATACCCACGTCGTACAGCCGGTCGGGGAACTTTTCGCCGAACGCGGCCAGCCCTGTCGGACCGGCCATCGCCGCGGTGATCGCGACGACGTCCTTCCGCTCGGCGGCCTGCTCGATGAGTTCCGCCGTGAACACCGACGTCCAGTCCGGCACCGACACGGTGGTCGCCTTCCCCGTCAGGGGATCGATCACACCCGTTGCATGCATCTGGTCTGCGACATGATTCTCGGCGGGTGCGTAGCCCATGCCTTTCCTGGTCACAGCGTGGACGATGACCGGACCGCCGAATGCTTTCGCCCGCCGCAAGGCGGCCTCCATCGCCACTTCGTCGTGTCCGTCGACCGGCCCGAGATATTTGATACCGAGATCGGTGAACATGACCTGAGGGCTCACCGCATCCTTGAGGCCGGCCTTCATGCCGTGCAGTACCGAGTACGCGGCACGACCCACGCCAGGAAGCTTCTTGACGATGCGGCGCCCCTTGTCGAGCACCCGCTCGTAACCGGGCTGCATGCGCAGCGCAGCCAGGTGGTCTGCCAGCCCGCCGATCGTCGGCGCGTACGAACGCCCGTTGTCGTTGACCACGATCACCACAGAGCGATCACGCCCGGCTGCGATGTTGTTGAGTGCTTCCCAGCACATTCCGCCGGTGAGGGCACCGTCGCCGACGACCGCCACCACGTGCCGGTCCTGACCGGTGAGCTCGAAGGCCTTCGCCAACCCGTCCGCATACGAAATGGCCGCAGAAGCGTGTGACGACTCGACCCAGTCGTGCTCACTTTCCCCGCGGCACGGGTAACCCGACAGGCCGCCCCGCTTGCGCAGCGAATCGAACTCGCCCTTCCGCCCTGTGAGGATCTTGTGCACGTAGGCCTGATGCCCGGTGTCGAAGATGATCGGATCGTTCGGCGAATCGAAGACGCGATGCAATGCCAGCGTCATCTCCACCACGCCCAGATTGGGACCGAGGTGCCCACCGGTGGCCGAGACCTTGTGGACCAGGAATTCGCGGATCTCGCCCGCAAGCTCTTTCATCTCGACAGGACTCAGGCACCGCAGATCGTCAGGCGTCTGGACTCGGGCAAGAACACCCAACGAGATCGCTCCCTCCGTGATTTCGGACAAACCGTGCATCGAACGAACCATGCTTCGAGCAACCGGTGCGGTTTCGAGGCGAACCGACCCGACCAGTCTACGGAGCGATCGGATCGAACGTCACACCGTATGGACATAGACACATGACAGACCCTCGTTACACACCCGACAGGAGAACCGACCTCTACGGTTGAACCATGGTCGATGTGGTGAGCGCCTTGATCCGGAAAGTCTTCGACGAAACACGTCACGATCTGAGCGGACAGGTCGCCGACTACATACCCGAGCTGGCTGCGGTACTCCCCGACTCCTTCGGAATCTGTGTCGCGACCGTGGACGGACACATCTACGAGATCGGTGACACCGACGTCCCCTTCACGATCCAGTCGATCTCGAAGCCGTTCACGTACGCCCTCGCACTCCAGGAACGAGGCATCCCCGCAGTGTCCGAGAAGATCGATGTCGAACCGTCGGGCGAGCCGTTCAACGAGATCAGCCTCGACCCGGACACGGAACGTCCACGCAACCCGATGATCAACGCCGGCGCCATCACAGCGGCCTCGTTGATCCCCGGCAACGACGTCGCCACCCGTTTCGACAAGATTCGAGCGGCATACTCCGCGTACGCCGGACGCGACCTCGCGTTCAACGACGCCGTCTACCGGTCCGAGGCCCGAACCGGCCATCGTAACCGGGCGATCGGGCACATGCTGCGGTCCGTCGACATCGTCACGGACAGTCCGAACGACGTCGTCGACCTGTATTTTCGGCAGTGCTCCCTCGATGTCACGTGTCGAGACTCGAGCGTCATGGCGGCCACCCTTGCGAACAACGGCACGAATCCGGTGACCGGCGAGCAGGCGCTGGAGCCGGAGCTCGTGGAACACGTCCTCAGCGTGATGGCCACGTGCGGGATGTACGACTCCGCGGGCGAATGGTTGACAGACGTCGGACTACCGGCCAAGAGTGGCGTGGGCGGCGGCGTTCTGGCAGTCCTTCCCGGCCAGATCGGTATCGCAGTCTTCTCACCGCGCCTCGACCCGCACGGAAACAGTGTGCGTGGAACAGCAGCATGCGTGGCGCTGTCCAAGGAACTCGAACTCCACTTCCTGCACGTGCCACGCGCCGCGCGGGCTGCCGTCCGCGCGGCATACAGCGTCTCCGAGGCACCCTCTCGCCTGCGGCGTTCCAAAGCCGAGCGCGAGGTCCTCGACGAGGTAGCCAAGAACAGCCGCGTGTACGAACTGCACGGCGACCTGCTGTTCGCAGGTGCCGAAACTGCGGTGCGCGAGATCGGCGCCATCGAGGACGGCGTCGAAGTCGTTGTCATCGACGTCAGGAAAGTGGACGAGGTCAGCAACGTTGCCCGCCGGATGCTGGAAATGCTGCGCAGCGATCTGTCGGATCACAGCTGCGCGGTCGCGCTCGTCGACCCGTCCGGGCTCCTGGGGAACGCGCAATCCGACCTCTCCGGGAGACACGGCAGGGTGTTCGTCGACCTCGATTCCGCGCTGCAGTGGTGCGAAGATGTCCTCCTCGAAATGCATTGCCCGACTTTCGGTTCGTCGGCTTCGGTCGAATTGCACGAGCACCCGGTACTCGAAGAGTTGACAGCTGCCGAACTCGAGCAGATCACCGACAGCCTCGCGATCCGGGAATTCGGGCGCGACGAGTACATCGTGCGCCGTGGGGACCAGGCAGTCGGCCTATTCCTCATACTCAGCGGTCGGGTCAGTTCCGTGTTGCCCGACTCCACCGGAGTCACTCACAGAATCATGACGCTCTCTCCCGGAATGACTTTCGGCGAGATGACTCTGCTTCTCGAAACTCGGTTCCTGAACGACTTCCGCGCCGACACTCCTGTCACAGCGGCGGTCCTGACGCGCGACGAGTATGCGAATCTCGCGACGCGCAGTCCCGACCTCAAACTCGCTCTCATCGAGCGTATCGCCGCCGGCGCATACGAGCAGATGGAGCTCACCATGCGCACGTTGGTCCAGGCCGGAGCTCGCTGAAATCACTTGCTCGCTGCCGCGGAGTCGGTCATTCTTGAACCGGCAGCGACCCGGTAGATCGGAAGCAGGCATTATGCGCACAGACGCGTCCTTGGCGATTCGAACCCACCAACTGGTCAAACGATTCGGTAGCACACTTGCCGTGGACGGACTCGATCTCGAAGTGCCGAGCGGTGGCGTCTACGGCGTACTCGGCCCCAACGGTGCCGGCAAGACCACAGCGATTCGGATGCTGGCAACGCTGCTGCCGCCCGATGGCGGGTCCGCAACCGTACTCGGCCACGACGTGGCTGCCGACCCTGATGCCGTGCGCGGAAAGGTGGCGCTGACCGGACAGTTCGCTTCGTTGGACGAGGATCTGACTGGAACGGAGAACTTGCAGCTTCTGGGTCGCCTCTACGGGTACTCGCGCGCCGCGGCATGCGGCCGCTCGGATCAACTGCTGGCGGCGTTCGGGCTCGACGATGCCCGTAACCGTCAGGTGAAGAATTTTTCGGGTGGCATGCGCCGCCGACTCGACATCGCTGCGAGCATCATCGTGACGCCGGAACTGATCTTCCTGGACGAGCCGACCACCGGGCTCGATCCACGTAGCCGCAACCAGGTGTGGGAGATCGTCCGATCGCTCGTCGCCGGCGGCACCACCGTTCTGCTGACGACGCAGTACCTCGACGAGGCCGACCAGCTGGCCGATCGTGTCGCGGTCATCGACAAAGGCCGGACCATTGCCGAAGGCACGCCGGGCGAACTCAAGGCCTCGGTCGGCGCGGGTTCACTGCATGTGCGCGTGCCAGATGCGGCAGTGCGTTCCGATGCGGCGCTCGTGCTCCGACAGGTGCTCGGTGTTCCGGTCATCGAAGAATCGGACCCTACCGCTCTCACTGCACGGATCGAGGACACAGCGAAGGTGAGCCGCGCCCTACCGGCACTCGACGAGGCCGGCATCTCGATCAGCACCTTCGCACTGGGACAACCCAGCCTCGACGAGGTGTTTCTCTCCCTGACCGGACAACCCACCGAGAAGAAGGACGCATGAGTACCACCGCAGACCGGACGGAGGATCCGGCACCCGCCGTCGCCGATGTGCTGCACTTGCCGGGACCGCGCCCCTCGCGGCCGTCTGCACTGTCGACCTCGTTGTCGTTCGGGTGGCGTGCACTGTTGAAGATCAAGCACGTACCCGAGCAATTGTTCGACGTGACGATGTTTCCGATCATGTTCACCCTCATGTTCACGTATCTGTTCGGGGGCGCACTGGCAGGCTCGACTGATGCGTACATCCAGTTCCTCCTCCCCGGAATTCTTGTGCAAACCGTGGTGATGATCACCATGTACACGGGCCTCACGCTGAACAAGGACATCGAGAAGGGCGTTTTCGATCGGTTTCGGTCGCTGCCGATCTGGCGACCGTCACCGCTCGTGGGTGCACTGTTCGGCGATGTCGTCCGTTATACGATCGCGTCGATCATCGTGCTGATCTTGGGCCTGATCATCGGGTTCCGCCCCTCTGGTGGCCCGGTCGGAGTAGTTGTGTCGATCGCCCTGCTGCTGTTGTTCTCGTTCAGCCTGTCGTGGGTCTGGACGATGTTCGCAATGCTCATGCGCACCGAGCAGGCCGTCATGGGTGTGTCGATGTTCATCTTGTTTCCGCTCACGTTCGCCAGCAACATCTTCGTCGATCCCGCCACGATGCCCGGGTGGCTGCAGGCCTTCGTCGACGTGAATCCGATCAGCAATCTGGTGACCACGATCCGAGGTCTGATGGACGGCGTCATCGACTCCGATCAGCTGATGCTGGTGCTCGTGTGGTGCGCAGGATTCATCCTGATCTTCGGCCCCCTCACCATGCGGTTGTACAACCGAAAGTCGTGACCTCTACTTCCCTGGTTCGATCGGCGTCTGCGCATCGGCCGATGGAGCCTTCTCGATGTCGATCGTCGTGCGGAGCGGGCGATTCGGAATGAGGAGTACGGCGACCAAAGTGACGAGCGCAGCCAGCGCGGCAACGAAGAAGATTCGGCCGGTGGCATCGCCGTAGCTGAAGCGCACTACCTCGGCAACGGGCCCGGGAAGGGCCTCGAGGTCAAGGCTGCCGCCCCCGGACTCGCTGGGGTCGATGCCGAGTTCGGCGAAACCCCGAGCGGACAGTTCGGTGACACGCGTCGCGAGAATCGACCCCAGTACCGAGACGCCGATTGCGCCACCGAAGGTGCGGAAGAACGCCACGACACTGCTGGCTGCCCCGACATCGGAGACACTCACCGTGTTCTGTACGGCCAAGACCAGATTCTGCATCAACATGCCGGTGCCGAGTCCCACTATCGCGATGAACACACCCACCAAGGCCAGATTCGTTGCGTGATCGACCGTCGACAGCAGTCCGAATCCGCCAACCAGGAGAATCGCACCGGCGATGATGAACGGCTTCCACTTTCCGAATTTGGAGATCAACTGCCCGGACACCACAGACGCGATCAGCATGCCCGCCACCATCGGAATAGTGAGGAGACCCGCGGAGGTCGGAGTGTGACCGCGAGCCGTCTGGAAGTACTGAGTGAGGAAGGTCGTAGCACCGAACAGTCCGATGCCCACCGAGATCGATGCGATGATCGCGAGGCCGGTGGTGCGTTCGGTGACGATATTCAGCGGCATGATGGGTGCTTTCGCCTTGGATTCGACGAGCACGGTCAACAGGAGCAGAACGACTCCTGCGCCGACCAACATGGCGGTTTCTTTGGAAGCCCACGCGTAGTAGTCGGCTTTCCCCGCGAACGACACCCAGATCAGGAGGATGCTGACACCAGCGGTGAGCAGCAGGGCTCCGAGCCAGTCGATGGAGATATCCTTCTTGCGCACGGTCGGCAGGTGCAGAGTGCGCTGCAACAGGACCAGTGCGATCACCGCGAGTGGGACGCAGACGTAGAAGGTCCAACGCCAACCGAGACTGTCTACGATGATCCCGCCCAGAATCGGCCCACCCGACATGGAAACGGCCATGGCCGCACCCGTATACCCCTGGTATCGACCACGGTCACGTGGCGGGATGATGCTGCCGATGATGGCGACGACGAGGGCCGTCAGGCCACCCATGCCGATGCCCTGGATCACGCGCGCGAACAGCAGCAGCGACACGTTGTGCGACAGTCCGGCGAGCATCGAACCGACAACGAAGATCACGATCGCGGTTTGCACCAACGTCTTCTTGTTGAACAGGTCGGCAAGCTTGCCCCAGATCGGCGTCGACGCTGCGGTCGCCAGCAACGTGCTGGTGATGATCCACGCGTACTGCGTCTGGGTGCCCTGGAGGTCACCGATGATCGTCGGCAGGGCGGTGGCAACGATGGTCGTGCTCAGGAGGGCCGTGAAGAGTGCCGCGATCAATCCTGTGAGGGCTTCGAGGATCTCGCGGTGACTCATTGCGCCGGCCTCTCCGGCCACCGCGTCCTCGTTGGGATTCTGTCCAGTGGACACTGACATGAGCGGTTATCTCCCGAGATCTGTGTGGTGTGCGAACTCACGTGGATGCTGAGCGGCGCTGAAGGTTTCGTTGAGTCGGTTGACCGCATCCACGGCCGCTTTCGCGTCGTCTTGCGACCAGCCTTCGAGCATCTCGCGCAGACGCGCTGCGCGACGTTCTTTGGTTGCCCGGAGGACTTCGGTCCCCGTGGCTGACACCCGCACTCTGGACGCACGTCTGTCTTCCGGGTCCGTTTCCCGGATGACGTATCCGCATTCGACGAGTTCGGAGATCTGCCTACTGAGCGACGATTGACTCACGAACAACTCCGATGCCAGTTCGTTTTGCCGGCACTCCCCCCTGCGCGCGAGAACGACGAGCACGCCGATCAGCGCAGAGGGCAACACTGCACCCCCCTCGTGAACAAGGAGGCTCCGCAACGATCGACCCAACATGAACACGGCGTCGACGAGCGCTTGGGTTGTATCTGGCTGAACGGACAACGCGACTCCCTGCCGGGCATATAAGTACTTGCAGCAAGCAACTATATACCTAGTTGCATTCGCTAAGCAATTATTTTGCAGCGTCGGAGGCGCAGGGAATCAACGGGTGAGCAGAGCCATGCATTCGACGTGATGCGTCAAGGGGAACGCGTCGAATGCCCGCACTTCCTCGACTTCGTATCCGCACTCACGGTAGAGCGCCAGGTCACGGGCGAACGACGCCGGATCGCAGCCGACGTGGACGACCCGGGGAACATCCGATGCAGAAACTGTGTGCACCACTTCTCGTCCGGCGCCGGCCCTCGGCGGGTCCAGAACCGCCACAGTCGCGCCTGTCCGCAACTCGCCGAGCACTCGCTCCACTCGCCCGGCGCGGAAACGAACCTGCGTGAGGCCGCTCAGCGATGCGCGGCCGTCGACGACTGCACCGTCCGAGTACTCGACCGACTCCACCAGACCGTCGACACCGACGCGATCCGCAAGCGCGGAGGCGAACACTCCCACGCCCCCGTACAGGTCCCAGGCAACGTCGCCGGACGACACTCGCGCCCATTCCGTCACCAGATCGGAGTACGTGCCCGCCGCGCCGCGGTGCGCCTGCCAGAAACCGGTCGCCGACAGTGTCCATGCCCGGTCGCCGACGTACTCGACCGGACGCCCCGTCCCCGAGACCACCCGCTCCCCACGCGGTCCGCCACGGGCTGCCCGGCGTGCCATGGCACCGCGCCGCCCGCCGCTCGACCTGCCGGCCTTCGACATCTTCGGTGGCGCGATCTCGACGACGTGCCGGTCTCCGGCAGAATCCATCACGACTGCCACCTCGGCTCCGGGACGAAAGTCCATGCCCCTCAATCCGACGTACGCCTCCGCCGCCATCTGCGGGCACGAAAGGTCGGTCACGATCTCGGCACTGCGATGGCGGTGGAAGCCCGGCCGTCCGTCGGCGTCCACCGCGAGCCGAACGCGGGTACGCCATCCACTCCCGTTTCCGGTCCCCGGCAACTCCTCGACCGCGACCGTTCGCTCGACACTCCCGATCCTGCTGAGCAGTTCCTCGACGACAGCCGACTTCATCGCTCGTTGCGCGGGTAGTGAAGCGTGGGAGTAATCGCAGCATCCGGCTCCGTGTGGTCCTGATTGCGGACACAGTGGTGGCACCCGATCAGCCGAGGCGGAGACGATCTCGACGGCGTCGGCGCGGCAGAACGAGGCTCCGCGATCCTCGGTCACTCGGGCGAGCACCCGCTCGCCGGGAAGCCCGTGCCGGACGAACACGACACGGCCTTCGTGACGGCCGACGACGAAGCCCCCGTGTCCGGGCTTGCCGAGATCGATCTCGAACGTCTCCCCCAGCCAGTTCTCACTCACCGTACTTTCGCCTCACATATCGTTCGCGTCGTACCCGCGACGGGTGGATCCCGCAGTGTGATCGACAGTCAACGGTTTGGTCTTCTCCGACGAACTCAACTGCCACGGAACGCTCGTCACCATCACCCCTGGTTGGAACAGCAGGCGACTCTTGAGACGCAGCGCGCTCTGGTTGTGCAGGATCTGTTCCCACCAATGCCCGACGACGTATTCCGGAATGAAGACGGTCACCACGTCCCGCGGCGAGTCACGACGCACTCGGCGCACGTAATCGAGGACTGGTTTGGTGATCTCACGATACGGCGACTCCACAACCTTCAATGGCACGGTGACATCGCTCTTCTCCCAGGCACGCACCAACTCTCGGGTATCGGGCTCGTCGACGTTCACGGTGATGGCCTCGAGCGTGTCCGGTCGCGTGGCCCGCGCATACGCGAGTGCCCGCAGGGTGGGCATGTGCAGCTTGGAGACGAGAACGATCGAATGAGTGCGGGACGGCAATACCCCGTCCCATTCCGCTTTCTCGAGTTCGGCGGCAACGCTGTCGTAATGCTTGCGAATCAGTTTCATCACCGCGAAGATCGTGATCATCGCCACGATCGCGATCCACGCCCCCGCAGCGAACTTGGTGACGAGCACGATGATCAATACCGCTCCGGTCATTCCCAACCCTATGGAGTTGATGATTCGTGAACGTGTCATCTTCCATCGCTGATCCGGGTCAGTCTCCGATTTCAAGTGTCGGGTCCAGTGTTTGATCATGCCTGTCTGACTGAGCACGAAGGAGACGAACACCCCCACGATGTAGAGCTGAATCAGGTGGGTCACCTCGGCACCGAAGATCACCACGAAGGCGATTGCCGCACCCGCCAGGAACAGAATCCCGTTGCTGAAGGCAAGTCGGTCACCACGCGTGTGCAATTGGCGTGGCAGGAAACGGTCCTGCGCCAACACGGAAGCCAGGACCGGGAAACCGTTGAACGCAGTATTCGCCGCGAGGACGAGAATCAGCGCAGTCACCACGGTGATGAAGTACAACCCGGCCGGAAATCCACCGAACACCGTCTCCGCCAGCTGCGCGATCAGAGTTTTCTGCTGATAGCCCTCCGGGGTGTTCGACAGCTGCGACTGCGGATCGTACGCATACTTGATCCCCACTTTCTGGGCCAACATGATGATGCCCATCAGCAGAACGATCGCCAACGCACCCAGCATGAGTAGCGTCGTTGCCGCGTTCTTCGATTTGGGCTTACGGAATGCGGGAACTCCGTTGCTGACTGCTTCGACGCCCGTGAGTGCGGCACACCCCGACGAGAACGCGCGCGCGATCAGGAAGGCGAACGCGATTCCGTACAGATGCGTATCTTCCGCGTGCAGTTCGAAGCTCGCGGACTCGGCCTGCAGGTTTTCTCCCTGGACGTAGATGCGGAAGAAGCCCCAGCCGAGCATCACCGCCATGCCACCGATGAATGCGTACGTGGGCGCCGCGAATGCCGCCCCCGACTCGCGGATTCCCCGCAGATTCACAGCCGCGAGCAGCGCGATCGCCACGACCGCAAACAGCACTTTGTGATGGGCCACGAACGGTATCGCCGATCCGATGTTGGATGCGGCAGCCGAAATCGACACGGCCACCGTCAACACATAATCGACCATCAACGCGCTGCCCACCGTAAGGCCGGCCGACTGGCCGAGGTTGACTGTGGCAACCTCGTAGTCGCCGCCGCCGGACGGATACGCATGTACATTCTGCCGATAGCTGGCGACGACCACGATCATCACCGCAGCGACAGCCAGCCCCACCCACGGCGCGTAGACAAATGCCGAGATCCCCGCCACCGACAACACGAGAAAGATCTCCTCGGGCGCATAGGCCACCGACGAAATCGCATCGGACGCGAAGACCGGTAGTGCAATCCGCTTGGGCAGCAGCCGCTGCCCAAGCGTGTCGCTCCGGAACGGTCTGCCCAGTAATAGCCGCTTTGTGGCGGTCGAGAGCTTGGACACCGACAAAGCGTATCCGTCTCCTTGCCGAACAACTCGACGGGCGACGGAATGTCGCCTTCACGGCCGGACCATGCTTGTCCTTTCCCTTCGGGCCGGTAGCGTTCTTCCCGGTATCGCCCATCGAGAATGGAGTGCACAGGTGTATGTGGTGATCATGGGATGCGGGCGGGTCGGCGCAGCCCTGGCGAGCGCGCTGACGCGGATCGGGCACGAGGTCGCGGTCATCGACCGCGATGCCGGTTCGTTCTTGCGTCTCGACGCCGACTTCTCCGGGAAGAAAGTCGTCGGCATGGGATTCGACAGAGATGTTCTGGTCAAGGCCGACATCGAGCGGGCAGATGCGTTCGCGGCTGTCTCGTCCGGAGACAATTCGAACATCATCGCCGCCCGCGTGGCACGAGAGACGTTCGGCGTGGAGCGAGTGGTCGCGCGGATCTACGATGCGAAGCGAGCCGCAGTGTACGAGCGACTCGGAATCCCCACCGTCGCAACCGTGCCGTGGTCGACGGACAGATTCCTGAACACCCTCACGCGCGACAGCCAGACCGCCAAGTGGCGGGACCCTTCCGGGACCGTTGCCGTGGCCGAACTGGATCTCCACGAAGAGTGGGCAGGCAAGCCCGTCACCGCACTCGAGTCGGCTACCGCATCGCGTGTCGCCTTCATCATCCGATTCGGCTCCGGCGTACTCCCCGATCGCAAGACGGTCATCCAGGCCGATGATCAGGTATACATCGCGGCCGTGTCCGGGACGGTGGCAGAAGCACTGGCGTTGGCGAGTAATCCTCCGCCGAGCGACGACTGAACCGGACGAACACCCACCTTCCACCCCACCTACCGAACTGCAGGGGGAACGATCCCATGAGAGTTGCGATCGCCGGAGCCGGTGCCGTCGGCCGTTCCATAGCGCGCGAACTCGTCCGTAGTGACCACGAGATCATGTTGATCGAGCGCAAACTCGAACATGTAGAACAGGAATCCGTACCCGAAGCGCACTGGGTCCACGCAGATGCTTGTGAACTGACCAATCTCGAGGACGCCGAGCTTCAGACGTACGAGGTGGTGATTGCCGCCACCGGCGACGACAAGGCGAATCTGGTGCTCAGCCTTCTCGCCAAAACCGAGTTCGGCGTACGGCGAGTCGTCGCGCGCGTCAACGACCCCCGCAACGAATGGCTGTTCGACGAATCGTGGGGCGTCGACGTGGCAGTGTCGACACCCCGGATGTTGGCCTCCCTGGTCGAGGAGGCGGTGTCGGTCGGCGATCTCGTTCGACTGATGACGCTGCGGCAAGGCCAGGCGAATCTCGTAGAGGTGACCCTCCCCGACAACACGGGGCTGGCAGGAAAACCCGTTCGGAAACTGAGCCTCCCCCGAGACGTTGCCCTCGTGACGATCCTGCGCGGCGGCCGGGTGATCGTGCCTCAGCAGGACGACCCTCTGGAAGGCGGTGACGAACTGTTGTTCGTTGCATCCGTCGAGGTCGAGGACGAACTACGCGCCGCCGTCGGCCTTGCCTGACACTCCCTCGGTTTCGGTGGCGCTCTCGGTGCCGTTATCGGCGTCGGCATCGGCGTGGTCGACCGTATGCGGAGCAGTGATTCGGTCCGCGCGCCGCACCGCCCACACCGTGACCAGAAATGCCGCACCTGCGAGGGGCCAGCCCATCGCGATCCGAGCGAAGGCCAGCCAGCCCGTCAGATCCGAGTCGTAGAGTTGGGATTGCACCACGTACCGCGCCGCGAACACCACGGCCCAGGCGGCAGTGGCGATGTCGTACGCACGGACGGCACCGCGATGTTGCCGCCACGCATTGCCGTGACCGTTGAGAAAGCCCCAGATGACGCCCACCAGCGGCCATCGAACCAACATCGACACGAGAAACACGCCACCGTAGAGCAGGCTCATGTAGATGCCGTACAAGAAGTAGCCTTTGGCGTCACCGGTGCGGTAGGCGATGAACGCGGAGATGCCGACCCCGAAGAATCCGGAGATCGCGGGTTGAATCGGTTCCCGCCGGATCAGTCGCCACGCCAGGATCGCCCCGGCCACGCCGAGCGCGGCCCAAATGGCGACGGTCAGATTCCAGATGCTGTTGACCGGCACGAACACCAGGATGGGGAGCGTGGAATAGGCGAGCCCGCTCAACCCACCCATCTGTTCGAGGATCGATTCGTTCTTCTTTTCGGTCACCCATAAAGGGTGCCACACATCGAGGCTACGACTCTTCGCGCAGCTCGTAGTAGGGGTTGAAGATCGTTTTGCGGCCACCGCGGTCACCGATGCGGCCGCGCACGAGAAGCGTCTTTCCGGTCTCGATGCCGGGAATGCGGCGACGGCCTATCCAGACCAACTGCACTTCTTCGGTTCCGTCGAAGAAATCGGCTTCGATGCTGGCATTTCCCGACTTGGGACAGGCTTCGACGCTCCGGAGCCGGCCGACCATCGTCACCTCTTCGCCGCGACTGCAGTCACAGGCGTGCTGGGCGCCCGATGCCTGCGAGGTTTCGACCAGTTCTTCGGCGTCCAGCTCCTCGAGGTCCTCGGTCAACCTGCGAGTGAGCCGACGGAAATATCCTGCCGTGGCGGATGCCATTGCGCGCTCCTGGAGCAAGTGCGGTACGAGTGTTCGCGCCGCGTCGTAGGGGCTTGTCTGATCGCCACTGTAGACCCATTGGTCGCCGACAACCACACTGCCGTGGGCACGATCAACCTCCCCGCGCACACGTGATCTGCAACACCCGGCAAGATCGATTTCGTGTCTACATCGCCGCCTGATATTCCGCCCACGTCGCCCTTGCCGTCCACTGCTGTCGTACTGCCCGGAACAGGCTCGGACTCCGACTTCGTCGCCCGAGCATTCACTCCGTCGCTCGCTGCTGCCGGAGTCCACGTGATCGCCGTCGAACCCGACCCGCTCCGAGTCGTCGAGAGCTACCGCGACGCGATGCGCACCGCGACTGCCCGCTCGGGGGCCATCCTCGTCGGCGGCGTATCCATCGGCGCCGCTGTGGCCCTGAAGTGGGCGTGGCAACACCCGCACACCACCGTCGGTGTGCTCGCGGCACTACCGGCCTGGACGGGCTCACCGCACAATGCTCCGGCCGCGGCGAGCGCCGCGTTCACAGCCGGGCGACTACGTGAACTCGGGCTGGACGCCGTGACCGCTGAGATGACCGAATCGAGCCCGTCGTGGCTCGGAGACGAACTGGCGAAATCCTGGAAGTCACAGTGGCCTCACCTGCCCAGCGCGTTGGACGAAGCCGCCGCTTACTTCGCCCTCGACGCTGCCGAACTGGCGGACGTCGGGGTCCCTGTGGGGATCTCCGCCGCCGTGGACGACGCCGTCCACCCGTTGAGTGTGGCGCAGGAGTGGGCCGCCCGGATTCCCCGAGCGGCTTTGTCCCGCCTGACGCTCGACCAGATAGGTTCCGACCCTTCCACTCTGGGAAGGGCTGCGCTGGACGCACTCACCGACCTGATCTAGCGGATCACCCCAGCTGCTGCATTGCCGAACCGGACTCCCCACGCCGCTGCTGCTGCTGGGGCTGCTGCGGTGGAACTCCCTGCTGTTGAGGCTGCTGCCCCATCTGCGACTGAGGCTGCTGTTGGGCCATCTGTTGCTGTTGCTGGGCTTGCGCCAACTGCTCGGCAAGAGCGTCCGGGAGCACAACCGGCAGCGGAGTCCGCACTGGATGCGGATCGGACCCACGTTTGACGACGGTGTCCTGCAAGATCTCCCGGGCGGCTGCCACCAGCGACGAGTCTGCTGCATTCGACCCGCTGGGTCCGGCCACCACGCAGCGGACCATCCATCGGTATCCGTCGACGCCGATGAATCGTAGGTCGGCGTTGGGGGTCACCGCGAGAATCTCGCGCCCCCACGGACCGTTCTCGATCGTGACGCTTGCATTGTCGCCCCGCAGCGACTCGCCCAGGTCACCGGCAACCTCGCGCCACTGGCCCGGAGATTTCGGGGCCGCATAGGCCGCCACGGTCACCCGGCCGTGCTGCGTCACCACGTGCACCGCCTGAGGGCTTCCGTTCGGTGCCATCTCGACCTGCAACTGCGACCCGGGCGGCATCGGTACGAGCACCGAACCGAGGTCGAGTCGCTGTCCGTTCACTCCCACCGACAGGTCCGCGTCGGGCTCGAAGTCCCCACTGTCGTAAGGACCGGCGTCCGAATCCTCTACGTAGTCGAGATCCTCATGGTCACCATCGGTGTAGTCGGCGTCTGCGTAGCCGCCGTCGGCATAATCACCATCGGCGTAGTGGTCCTCGTCCGAACCCGACTCGTCGCCGAAGAAACCACCCTCGGCGTAACCCTCGTGCGCGTCCTTCTTCTTTCGGCGTCCGAACATGATCACGCTCCTTCTGTGGTGTGTTCGGCAAGACTCGCGTGCCCCCCGCTCGATCCGTATCCCCCGGAACCGCGGGTCGTCTCGTCAAGGAAGTCCACTTCCTCGAAATCAACCAGTTCCACTCGCTGTACGAGGAGTTGGGCGATGCGGTCACCCCGGCGAATGTCGATCGTCTGATCCAGATCGTGATTGATCAGGCACACCTTCACCTCACCCCGATAACCGGCATCGATCGTGCCAGGCGTATTCACCACCGACAGCCCCGACTTTGCCGCGAGACCCGACCTGGGGTGGATGAGGCCCACGGTCCCGACCGGAAGCGCTACCGCGATTCCGGTACCGACCAGCGTGCGCCTGCCCGGCGCGATCGTCACATCGGTAGCGCTGTACAGATCCACGCCCGCGTCACCCTCGTGCGCACGCACAGGTACGGGAAGGCCCGGATCAAGCCGCTGAAGTGGGATGGACTGCACCATGGACGAGTGTCGACCGTCGGGGTGCAGGGAAGTGGTAGATACGTCCGTCACGTGCACCGAGCCTACTCTCAGCTCCACACGGGCGACCTAGGACTATCCTGGGTGAGTGCCACAATCACCGAGCCCCGAAGTCATGCCCACCAGCAGCACCCCGACAACCGTCCATTCCGAGCGGTTGTGGGTGCCGATGTGGTGGTGGCTGCCCGGCTTGTTCGTGGCCGGTTTGCTCGCCGCCGAGATCCATATGGGCGCTCCCGGCCTGCGAGCCTGGCTCCCCTATCTACTGCTGCTGCCACTGCCGATCTGGGGAATGATCTGGTTGTCTCGACTTAGGGTTGAGGTCGTCGACGAAGCAGATGGGCGGCACCTCCATGTCGGCGATGCGCATCTGCCCGTCGACGTCATCGCCCGGGCCGCCGAAGTGCCGGCCTCGGCCAAGAGTGCCGCGCTCGGTCGCCAGCTCGATCCGGCCGCCTTCGTGCAGCACCGAACCTGGGTCAAGACGATGGTCCTCCTCGTGCTCGACGACCCTGACGACCCAACCCCCTACTGGCTCGTCAGCACGCGGCGTCCTGCTGAACTCCTCGCCGCGCTCGGTCACGCACGCCCCCCTGCCTGACGTACTCGTATCGGCTCGCGCCGATCGAAATCAGGCGGCGCAATCCAAGCAGATCGGCTGTCCGCCGGCCTCGCTGGCGAGCCTGCTGCGGTGATGGACCAAGAAGCAGCTCGAGCAGGTGAATTCGTCCGCCTGCTTCGGAACGACCCGAACAGACAACTCCTCGCCGGAAAGATCGGCACCGGGAAGCTCGAACGACTCTGCGGTGTCCGACTCATCGACGTCGACAACAGCAGACTGCGCCTCGTTGCGCCGCGCCTTCAGCTCCTCCAGCGAATCTTCCGAAACCTCGTCCGACTCCGTCCGACGCGGTGCGTCGTAATCAGTAGCCATCTCGTCTTCCCCTCATCTTCTTCCGTGTAACCCGGCCTGCGCGGGCATCGAATCCGTCAGTCGGTCGACTACCCGCACGAAACCGCCTTCGGTGCAGACCACACCCTGTCGCTGCTCAACGCTTCAGCTGCCGAAAAAGTGCCCGAAATCGAATCCGGATACCATGATCTACGCCTCATTCGTCTCGTCGATCCACCCTCGCCGTACACGGTGCCGAACGACTCGGGCCGCCAGACAGTAGCCGAAAGAAGGCCAATTTCGGTAACCGAATCGGCGGATCGCGCAAATTGTCTGCTAATTGTCACCAACAACACAGCAAGCTGTGACATTCCTCATCCGGGTGCGTCTGCGCGCAGTCGGGCACAGGCCCTCTAGGCTGAGTCGCGAATCTGGGCCGCATAGGCTGTGGCCGGACACCGATACGCGATCACACGATTCGGTGCGCACGAATTGCAGGCGCAGCAGGAGAGGTCGAGGCACCCGTGGTTTCACTGATCACCGACGGTAGTTCCACCGATGACCGCGGACGTCCGTTCCGCCGACGCCGATCGATGCCGATCATCGTAGTTCTCGCTGTTCTCGCGTTGTTGGGGACGTTCGTCTGGATCGGTGTGCTGGCCCAGACAGAAGGCACGGCGGCACCGGTCGCGTGCAACGAGCCACCAGCGGACAACCCGAAGGACGACAACCCCGCTCCCGCGCCGCTCGGCGACAAGGTCGACAGCGATGTACTACAAGACGTGGAACCTGCCGCGCTGTCGAATGCACAGGTCCGCGTCTTCAACGCGAACGGCGAATCCGGTCAGGCGACACAAGTCGCCGCACGCTTGAACGACTACGGCTTCGCGAGCGCCCCCGACGTTCAGGCCGGTAACGATCCCGTGTACGTCGACCAGAACATGCAGTGTGTGGGTCAACTCCGGTTCGGACCGAACGGCTTGGCCGCCGCAAGCGCGGTCTGGCTGGTGGCGCCGTGCACGGAACTCATCCAGGACGAACGCACGGATACCACCGTCGACCTGGCGCTCGGCACCTACTTCCGGTCGATTTCACCGAACCCGGACGCCGAGGAAGTGCTGCGTTCTCTCCGAGACACCGCTCCCGGCGCCGACCCTGCCGCACTGGACATCGAACTCCTCGAGGCTGCGCGCACCGCAGCCTGCTGAAACACGTCGGTCGACCAGGTCTGCTCCGAGAAAGTCGCCGATCAGCCTTCCGGGATCGGCTCGAGTGCACCTGCGAGGCCGAGAATCGCATCGAACTCGTCTGCGATACCCGGCGCGGCGGCCACCACGATCTCACCGATATCGCCGTCCGAATCCGCAGCAGGCACCCGAACCCGGGCTCCGGCCTCGGACGCAATGAGTGAACCGGCGGCCCAGTCCCATGGGTTGAGCCCGTGCTCGTAGTGGGCGTCGACGCGCCCGGCCGCCACCATGCACAAGTCGAGTGCAGCCGAACCGATGCGTCGCACATCCCGCACCTGCGGCAGAATCTCGGCGATCAAACGGCCCTGAGTTCGTCGCCGCTCAGTGGCGTACCCGAAACCCGTGGCAAGCAGAGCCATCGATGCACTCGACACCGGATTACATCTCAACGGATGCACGATTCCGAGTGAGTCCGTCAACGATGCTCCCTGCCCTTGTACGGCGTGATAGCAGGTACCCGCGGCGACGTCCGCCACCACGCCTACCACCGACACGCCGTCCACTTGGGCCGCGATGGAAACGGAATAGGCGGGAACTCCGTACAGGAAGTTCACGGTGCCGTCGATCGGATCGACCACCCAGCGCACACCGGCAACCCGTTCCGACGCTCCCCCGCCTTCTTCGCCCAGAAAGGCGTCGTTCGGGCGCAACTGCGCGAGCCGATCACGTATCAAGTGCTCGGTCTCCGTGTCGACAACGGTCACCGGGTCGGTGAGCGTGCTCTTCGACTCGACGGATTCGTTCGCCTCCGCCGACGCGCCTACGCTGCCGAACACCTCTGGACGGCGAGACCGCACGTACCCGGCCGCCTCCCACGCTATGGCGAGCGCCACCTCGAGCAGTTTTTCCGCATCCACCGGATCAGCAACACCCTCCACCACGCCACTTCCGACGGCGTCCGCCGAGACGCTCTCCACATTGTTGCCGACGCTCTCTTGTCCCTTCACCCGTCCATCGCAACACACACATCGCGATCTTCACCACCGATGGAGTTCCCGATTCCCGTCCGCCCACCGGGCACGGTCGAGCGGGCTAGGGTTGCACGCAACAGATCTGCCGCGACGATCCGTTCGAACGACGAGGAGCGCACTACATGACGAAAACAGGCTTCGGGATCGACGTGGGCGGCAGCAGCGTCAAAGGTGGCACCGTCGATCTCACCACCGGTGCGCTGATCGGCGACCGCATCAAGATCGCCACACCGACGCCGTCCACACCCGAGGCCATCGCCGGGATCGTCGCAGAGATCGTCGATCGCGGCGGCTGGCACGGAGACGTCGGAATCACCCTGCCCAGCGTCGTGCGGTCCGGCGTGGCATTCTCCGCCGCCAACGTGGACAAAGGGTGGATCGGCACCGACGCGAAAGCACTGTTCTCCGAGCAACTCGGCGACCGGGACATCGTCGTTCTCAACGACGCCGACGCGGCTGGTATCGCCGAGGATGCGCACGGAGCAGGGCGAGACGTCGACGGTGTCGTCATCCTGCTGACCTTCGGCACAGGAATCGGATCCGCCGTCCTCCACAACGGCGACCTGATGCCCAACACCGAACTGGGTCACCTCGAGGTCGACGGCGAAGAAGCGGAGCACCGCGCCGCGTCGTCGGTCAAAGTCGCGAAGAATCTGGGCTACAAGGCGTGGTCGAGGGAAGTGACGCGAGTTCTCGAGCGAATGGAGGCACTGCTGTGGCCGGACCTCTTCATCGCCGGCGGTGGAATCAGCCGCAAACACGAAAAATGGATTCCGCATCTGACGAATCGAACCGAGGTTGTACCTGCTGCTCTGCTCAACACCGCAGGCATTGTCGGAGCGGCAATGGCAGCAGATAAGGGTATCGCCCCCTAACTATTTCGATTCGGTCGTTACAATGGTGGGGCCCGGCTCCGCGCCGGCGAAACCAACAGACCTCTCCGCCGGATCATCACTCTGGCGTGACGCCGCACGACACCGTCACGAAAGGGCGTACGTGGCAGCCACGGATACACGTCAGTCTGCTGACTCCGCCGAGTCAGTGCCGGATTCACCTACCGCAGGCGCGGTGAACGGTACTGCCCCAGCCGAGAAGGCACCTGCCAAGAAGGCGGCGGCAAAGAAGGCCCCCGCCAAGAAGGCGGCAGCGAAGAAGACGCCGGCCAAGAAGGCAGCCGGCAAGAAGGCTGCTGCAAAGAAATCACCCGCCAAGAAGGCCGCACCCGATGCCGAGGGCGCCGACACCGACATCGAGGACGTGGACGCCAGCGAGAGCGATCTGGCGGCCGCCGCGTCCGATGTCGTGGAAGTTGTTGCCGTCGGTGAGGACGAGGAAGACGGCACGTCCGAGCCCACCGAGAAGGACAAGGCCTCCGGAGACTTCGTCTGGGACGAAGAAGAATCCGAGGCATTGCGTCAGGCACGCAAGGACGCCGAGCTCACCGCCTCCGCCGACTCCGTGCGCGCCTACCTCAAGCAGATCGGCAAGGTCGCGCTCCTCAACGCGGAGGAAGAGGTCGAGCTCGCGAAGCGCATCGAGGCCGGTCTGTACGCCACTCAGCGGATGCAGGAGATCGCGGACGCAGGCGAGAAGCTCCCCGCAGCCCAGCGTCGCGACTACAGCTGGATCTGCCGCGACGGGAACCGCGCCAAGAACCACCTGCTCGAGGCCAACCTCCGTCTCGTGGTGTCGCTGGCCAAGCGCTACACCGGACGCGGTATGGCGTTCCTCGACCTGATCCAGGAAGGAAACCTGGGTCTCATTCGCGCAGTCGAGAAGTTCGATTACACGAAGGGCTACAAGTTCTCGACGTACGCGACGTGGTGGATCCGGCAGGCGATCACCCGCGCCATGGCCGACCAGGCCCGCACCATCCGTATCCCGGTTCACATGGTCGAGGTCATCAACAAGCTGGGCCGCATCCAGCGTGAGCTCCTGCAGGATCTCGGCCGCGAGCCGACTCCCGAAGAGCTGGCGAAGGAAATGGACATCACACCCGAGAAGGTGCTGGAGATCCAGCAGTACGCCCGTGAGCCCATTTCTCTCGACCAAACCATCGGTGACGAGGGCGACAGCCAACTCGGTGACTTCATCGAGGATTCCGAGGCCGTAGTCGCTGTCGACGCCGTGTCCTTCACGCTGCTCCAAGACCAGTTGCAGTCGGTCCTCGAAACACTCTCCGAACGTGAGGCAGGTGTCGTTCGCCTCCGGTTCGGCCTGACCGACGGTCAGCCACGCACGCTCGACGAGATCGGGCAAGTCTATGGCGTCACACGTGAACGTATTCGTCAGATCGAGTCGAAGACCATGTCGAAGCTCCGTCATCCGAGTCGTTCCCAGGTCTTGCGCGACTACCTCGACTAGGAGTCGACCAGCACGTCACCCGTTCGCCCCGCCGATCTGTCGGTGGGGCGAACGTCGTTTCAGGACCAGGCAGGAAACCGGCCGGACGAGTCCGGCCGGTACTCCTCCACCGATGTCACCGCGTCGACCGGCAGCGGGCCGTACAGGTGGGGAAAGCGCATCGAATCGGGGTCACTCGGCACTCCTGGTTCCCAACGCACCGGCGCCCCGAGCCGGTCCGGGTCGAGCCGCAACAGCACGAGATCGGTCCGTCCGGAGAACAACCGATTGGCGGGCAGGTGTACCTGTGACGGCGCGGAAAGGTGCACGAAACCTTCCGTCGCAAACGAGGAAGGGACGCGCGTGCCCGACTCGGCCGCCTCCGCCCACTCCACATCGGAGCAGATGTGCAGAAGGACGGACCGGTCTTCTGTGCGCTGGTTCACACATGCACTGTAGCGGTCCCGGTTCGCTGCGAATCAGCTGTGAGCGAACGCACCTCGTCGCATTTTCGTTTGTACTGCGAGTTTCCATACAGTGGGAACGGAGAGAAACGCCGACGGGAACAACGCGTGAAGCCCGAACGTCTGACAGAGTAGATCTACCGTGCCACCCCGGCACGGCGGACCAAGGCCCCAGGCAACAGGCGAACGCCCAGAGCCAGTACGGAGGAGTCATGCCCGGAACACTGACCACCCCCCAGTTGACTGCAGCCGACCGGTGCGACCGGTGCGGAGCCGGAGCCCGCGTACGCGCGGTTCTTCCCACGGGAGGCGAATTGCTCTTCTGCAATCACCACGCCAACGAGCACGCGGATCGCCTTCGCGAGATGAATGCAACGGTCGTCTCGGACAACGAAGAGCTCGTCTGACAGTCAGCCCGGGTGAACCCGTTCGGGCTCACCGATGAAGTAGGACTCGAACACGAAGCGGGGGGGGGGGGGAGGAGGGGGTGGGGGCCCCCGCGGGGCG